>JBCKKZ010000010.1:0-55763 GCA_038904015.1 Burkholderiales bacterium
GCTAGAATTTATCTTTGGCGACCTGGTCGAAGATTTTTCAGATGAGGAAACCCAGACCCTCAGTTCGCTAACCTATTTCACACTACCTGCCAAAGTAGAGCACGTAGCGGAAATCGCTCAATACTCTACAGAATCCACTGATCGAGCGCTTCGCAGCCTTACCAACCGTTCCCTCGTCGTTCCCAGCGAGGAACTGAAAACATTTACCCTCGTGCCCATGGTCGCCGAGTTCCTGCGCAAGCACCGGCCCGATGTCGTGCGCGAAACTGGCAACCGGCTTGAGAAGCGGGCCTATGCGCTGATCGTCGAGAACGGCCACGAAAAGCACGACCGCTTCCCGGTGCTCGATGCCGCCTGGCCAAGCGTGGCCCCCGCCTTGCCGATCTTCCTCACCGGGCCGACTCCCCGGCTGCAAACCGTGTGCGCTGCGCTCGCGGAATTCCTCGACTTCACGGGCCGCTGGGATGAACGGCTCTCGCTCAACCAGCAGGCGGAAGCCAGGGCCGTCACGGCGGGCGATCTCAACAAAGCCGGCTGGCGGGCCTATCAGGCGGGCTGCGTTCACCATCTGCGCCGGCAGGCGGAGGCGGTGCTGGTCTGTGCCGACCGTGCGGCGGCGCACTGGCGGGCTGCTAAGGCCGGCGCTCGCGAGCGAGCCATCGCCATCCAGTTGCGCGGCATCGGGCACACGTTGAAGAAGAATTACCCTGCCGCGATCACCGCCTACCGTGAGGTGCTCGACCTGGATCGCGGCTTGTCCGCCGAGAGCCTGGATGTGTCCAGCGACCTGAATTCCCTCGCCGCTGCCGAGCAGCTCTCCGGCGATCTCGCGGCGGCGGAACCGAATTATCGCGAGGCGCTGCGGGTGGCCCGCGCGGTCGGTTACGCCGAGGGCGTGGCCACCTACACGGGCAATCTGGCTGGGCTGGCGCTGGATCGGGAAGACTGGTCGGGGGCCGAGACGCTGGCCCGCGAGGCCCTTCCCTTGTCCGAAAAGGTGGGTCGCCAGCAATTGATCGCTCACGACTGCTGCCGCCTCGCCCAAGCCCTCGTGCGGCAGGGCAAGACGGGCGAGGCCCTGCCCTACGCCGGCCGTGCCGTGGAAATCTACACCAAACTCCCAGGCTCGCCCGACCTCGCCGACGCCCAGGCGACGCTGCGGGAGTGCGAGGAATGATGGACCGCCCTCAGTAAAACCCTCCAAATGCCGCCAGACCTTCGGGGACCTGGCCAACTTCAACCCGCACCTGCACGTCCTTGCCGCCGACGGGGCGTTCCTGCCCGAGGGACGGTTCGTGCCGCTGCCTGCGGTTCCCGAGCAACTTCTTGCCGAAGGCTTCCGGCGCGCGGTGCTCGAGTTCCTCGTGCAGCAGCAGGCGCTCTCCGAGGGGCTGCGCAGCCGCATGCTCGGCTGGCGCCAGGAGGGAAGACAGGGCCCCTCCCCCGTCTTGGCGGGTTTTCCGCGCACAACCAGGTGCGCGTAGCGGCGGAGGAGGCCGAGGGTAGAAAGAAACTCGCAGGCTACATGCTGCGCGCGCCGATGTCCCTGGAGAAGATGACTTACGACGCCCAGACGGGGACGGTCATCTACCGCTCCAAGATGCACCTGGGCCTCAAGCGCAACTTCCAGGTGATGCCCGGGGCGCGCAGTGGCTGGAGATGCTGCTGCGCCACGTCCCGGATCGCTACGAGCACCTCGTTCGCTACGTCGGGTGGTACTCGAACCGCGCGCGCCAGGTCCGCCTGGAGAGAGTACTGGCATGGACCTTGATCAAGCGTATGAACAGGCGCAGTCTTTGTTTAAGGCGAGACGTGGCAAAAACTGATAGAAAAAGTGGGCCGGTCACAAATGGTGTCGCTGGGTCGGAGCCAAATTGTTTTCCACAAATTAAATGGGTCAGGGTTATTTGTTTTGCGAGTAGCCCATTGACTCTAGAGAAACGCTGGGGCCACTTCTTGCCACGAGGAAGCTGCAGCAGATTGACAGCGCCGCGACGATCGATTCCCTACGCGCCCCGCCAGGCAACCGGCTGGAGCAGTTGAAGGGCGACCGGCGCGGGCAACACAGCATTCGCATCAACGATCAATGGCGCGTGTGCTTCGTCTGGCGCAGCGACGGCGTCTTCGACGTGGAAATCGTCGATTACCACTGAGAGGCGGATATGAAGGCAGACATGAGCATCCCGGCCCCGAAGAACGGCATGCGCCCGGTTCATCCCGGAGAGGTGCTGCGCGAGGAATTTCTCAAACCCCTGGGCATGAGCGCCAACGCGCTTGCCAGGGCGCTGCACGTTCCGGCTTCGCGCATCAACGACATCGTCCTTGAAAGGCGCGGCGTCACCGTTGATACTGCGATGCGCCTGGTGCGCTACTTCGGCGGCGATGTCCAGAGCTGGCTGAATCTGCAGCTTGCCTACGGCCTGAAAGTCGCGCAAAAGACCATCGCCTCGAAGATCGCCAAGGAAGTCGAGCCCAAAGCCGCGTGACACCCTTTGGTTCTGTCCGTGAAGCCATGCGAGGACAGGCCGATCACGAAAGTGGGTCAACTCCACCTGCGGCGGAGGTGGAACCTGGGTCCGTCATATGCTTTCCAGATAGTCGCGCAGGGTCAGCAAGCGGATTTCCTCGTAGCGCTTCAGCGCGAGCAGCACCTTGTCGCCCGTGACAATGACTGCGGCGCGCCCGGCGACCGCGCATTCGAGTATGCGGTTGTCGGGCTCATCCTGCACGATACGAAGCCGGCGCTTTGGTGCGACCATCACGGAAAGTTCGGTCAGAAACACGGCAACATGCGCAAGTTCCTCGGTGTCTCGTGCGAATTTCCGCCCCAGCACGCCGAGCAGTTCGTCGAGTATCGGCCGCGACAGGACAAGCTGATCGGTCTGCTCGATGATGCGGCGCAAGGCGGCCTCGCCCTGGCCGCCCGGAAATACCAGCGCGGAGACCAGAATGTTGGTATCGAAAACGACCCGCACCTGCGCACTCAGGCGCGAAGGTAGCGGGCGAGGTCCTTCTCCGTAAGGATGCCTTTGTCGCGCGCTTTGCGGCTCCAGTATCCCTGCAGGCCGCGCAGTTCCTGCAGGCGCCGCTCGATGCCGGCCTGGCGAAGCGCGTCCTGGATGACGCCGCTAAGTGTCTTGCCTTCGGCGCGCGCCAGTGCTTCGGCATGCCGCGCAAGTTCGGCGGGGAGCGAGATGGTCTTCTTGACGGCGGCAGTCATCGGGCAAGTCCTTGGATAGGAGTATGACTAAATCATACCGCTACGTGAGTACTTCATCAACGAATACCAGAGTCCGATGGCGCCGCTGGTTCGCTGCGCCCTGGCGCACGCGCAGTTCGAAACCATCCACCCGTTCAAGGACGGCAACGGGCGCATCGGACGGCTGCTGATCGCTCTGATGCTTTGCCAGATGAGGAAGCTGGAACGGCCGCTGCTGTACCTGAGCCTTTACCTGCTTGAGAACCGGCCGGAGTACTACCGCCGCCTGATGGAGGTACGCTCAACAGGCGACTGGCTGGGGTGGATCAAGTTCATGTTGCTCGGTGTCGAGCTGACCGCCAAGGACACCATCGCGGTTTCGGAGCAACTGGATTGGATGCGGGCTGGACCGAGCGCAAAGCCGCCGCGGCCGGCAAAAAAAAGAACTGACCTCAGCCGCTGTTGCGCAGGCCTGCCGCGATGCCGTTGATGGTGAGGTGGATGCCGCGCTTGACGCGCTCATCGGTCATGCCGCTGCGGTGGCGGCGCAGGAGTTCGAGCTGCAGGTGGTTGAGCGGGTCGAGGTAGGGCAGGCGGTCGCGGATGGAGCGGGCGAGCGCGGGGTTGTCGGCGAGGAGGGACTCGTGCCCGGTGATCGACTGCAGCGAGCGCACGCTGCGGTGCCATTCGTCGCGGATGCGGCCGAACACGGTTTCGCGCAGCGCGGCGTCCGGCACCAGATCAGCATAGCGGGAAGCCACGGCCAGATCGCTTTTCGCGAGCACCATTTCCATGTTGGAGGTGACGGTGCGGAAGAACAGCCATTCGCGGTTCATCTCGCGCAGCGTTTCCATGCCCGCATTTGCCCCGCCCGGCTGCGCGGCGCACCAGGCTTCGATGGCGGTGCCGAAGCCGTACCAGCCGGGCAGCATCAGGCGGCACAGGCTCCAGCTGAATACCCAGGGTATGGCGCGCAGATCCTCGATGCGCTGCGACGCGGTGCGCGAGGTGGGGCGGCTGCCGATGTTGAGTTCGGCCAGTTCGGCGATCGGCGTGGAGGCGCGGAAGTATTCGGCGAAACCCGGCGTTTCGTAGACCAGCGACCGGTAGGCGGCGTAGGAGTGCCGCGACAACGCTTCCATGACCTCGTCGTAGCGCCCGCCGCTCTCGCCGGAGCCGGGATGCGGGAAGCTCGCTTCCAGTGTTGCCGCGACGAGGGTTTCGAGGTTGCGGCGGCCGACGTCGGCGTCGGCGTATTTGCTGCCGATGGTTTCGCCTTGCTCGGTGAGGCGGATGGCGCCATCCACAGCGCCCGCCGGTTGGGCGCGGATCGCGTCGTAGCTCGGGCCGCCGCCGCGTCCCACGGTGCCGCCGCGGCCGTGGAACAGACGCAGGCGCACGCCGGCCGCGCGGTGCACGTCGACCAGCGCGCGCTGCGCCTTGTGCAGCGCCCAGTTGGCGGTGAGGTAGCCGCCGTCCTTGTTGCTGTCCGAATAACCGAGCATCACCTCCTGCACCTCGCCGCGGCCCGCCACCCATCCGCGGTAGGCGGGCAGGGCAAAGGCGGCGCGCATTACCTCGCGCGCGTTGCCAAGGTCGGCGATGGTCTCGAACAGCGGCACGATGTCGAGCGCGAGGCCCTTGTCCAGGGTGTAAAGGCCGACTTCCTTCAGCAGAAGGGCCACTTCCAGCAGGTCGGAAACGCTCGCGGCCTTGGAGATGATGTAGTGCGGCAGCGCTGCCGGCCCGTAGAGCGCATGCATCTCGGCCGCCGTGCGCAGGATGGCGAGCTCGCTGCGCGTTTTTTCCCCGTAGGCGAGGTGCGGCGAGACCAGCGGCCGCGCCGTGGCGAGTTCGGCGACCAGCAGGGCCACGCGCGCGGACTCATCCAGTCCAAGGTAGTCGGCCTGCACGCCGACCGCGGCGAGGATTTCCGCCACCACCGCCTCGTGCACGTCGGCGTTCTGGCGCAGGTCGATCGCTGCGAGATGAAAGTTGAATACCCGCAGAGCCCGTTGCAGCGGCTTCAAGCGCACCGCGGCGAGGCGCGAGGCGCCGTGGCTGGCGAGCGACGCGGCGATGATCTCCAGATCGGCGGCGAACGCCGCTTCGTCAGGATAAGGCGCGGTTGCGCGATGCGGCTCGGGCGCGGGCAGCAGGCCGGTGCGCGCGGTCGCGGTCGCCGCCAGCCGCGCGTACAAGCCGGAGAGCGCCTGGCGGTAGGGCTCGTCCTGGCGGTGCGGCGAGGCATCCTCGGCCGCGCGCGCCAGTTCGAGCAGCTCCGCGTTCGGTTGCACCAGGCGCAGCGACATGGAGAGTTCCGCGCCCAGCGCGTGCACTTCGCCGAGGTAATGGGAGAAAGCCGTGCGCGCCTGGCGCGTCACCGCTTCGCGCAGCACGTCGGCGGTGACGAAAGGATTGCCGTCGCGGTCGCCGCCGATCCAGGAGCCCATGCCGAGCAGCACGGGCAAGGGCCTGCCGCCGAGCGCCGATGCAAGCCTTGCCTCCAGTTCCTCATACAGGCGCGGGATTTCGGCGAGGAACGTGAGCCGGTAGAAGGACAGGGCATTCTCGATCTCGTCGATCACGCGCAGCCGCGAGAGCCGGATCATCGCGGTCTGCCAGAGCGTCAGCACGAGCGCATGCAGCCGCGCTTCGAGCGCGGCGCGCTTGCCGGCGCCCAGCCGCCCGTCCTCCAGCCGCGACAGGGCGGCGGCGACGCCGCGCTCGCAATCGAGGATGCTCTGGCGCTGGACTTCGGTCGGGTGCGCGGTAAGCACCGGCACAACCATGGCGCGTGCAAGCCATGCATCGATCTGGGCATCGGTCGCGCCGTTCTTTTTCACTGTTTCAAGGGCAAAACCGAAACTGCCAGGACCTCCTTCCTTCGCTGAGCGGTTGGTCTGCCGGTCTTCGGCCACATTCAGCAGGTGCAGGAAGTAGCTGAAGGCGCGCACCACGTCCAGCGTCTGGTCGCGCGTCAGGGCGTTCAGCTGCGATTCGAGGCGCAGGCGCACGGCCTGCGCTTCGGCGCCCGCATTTGACCCGCCGGCGCGCCGGAAGCTCACGGCCTCCTGGCGGATGCGCTCGATGCGTTCGTAGCCGTCGATGCCGGTCTGGTCGCGCAGCACCTGTCCCAGCACGCGCCCCAGGTAGCGCGTCTCCTCGCGAAGCGCGTTGCCTTCGCGGGCCGGCTCAAGCGGTGAATTCATGCGCCGTTATTGTATGCTCGGTGCCCTTCGCGTCCGTTCACTTGCTGTTCGACGTCGAACTTCTCGACGTGAAGTAGCAGGGCTGGTTACTTGAGGGCAGCGAGCAGTTGCGTGAATACTTTGGGCGTCGCGGCGGCGATGTCGCCGCTCTCGAGCCAGCCCGCGTCGCCCGTGAGATTGCCCACCAGGCCGCCGGCCTCCTGAATCATCAGCGCGCCCGCGGCCATGTCCCAGGGCGAGAGGCCCAGTTCCCAGAATGCGTCCAGGCGTCCCGCCGCGACGTAGGCGAGGTCGAGCGCGGCGGCGCCCGCCCGCCGCACGCCGCTGGAGGTTTGCATCACTTCCCTCAGTTGCCTGAAGTACATGTCGATCCGGGACATCTCCTTGAAGGGAAATCCCGTGCCGACGAGGGCATCCTTGAGGTTCGTGCATTTGGTGACGCGCATGCGCCGGTCGTCGAGGAAGGCGCCGCGCCCCTTGGAGGCGGTGAACAGTTCGTTTTTCGACGGGTCGTAGACGACGCCGTGCTCAATGGCGCCGCGGTGCTGCAGGGCGATGGAGACGCAGTACTGCGGAAAGCCGTGGATGAAATTGGTGGTGCCATCGAGCGGATCGATGATCCAGCGGTACTCCACCTTCTTTCCCTGCCCGCCGTTCTTCCCCTCGATCGCGCCCGATTCCTCGCCGAGGATCGCGTGCTCCGGGTAGGCCTGGCGGATGATGTCGATGATCGCCGATTCGGCGGCCTTGTCCACCTGCGTCACGAAGTCGTTGGCGTGCTTGGCGCGGATCTCGAGCCGGGTGCGGTCGAGCGCGGCGCGGTTGATGATGCTGCCTGCGCGCCTGGCTGCCTTGACCGCGATATTGAGCATCGGATGCATGGGGCGCGTATTCTATTATGGTGACTCGCTCGCCGCATTTGTCCCGAACTCGAATCGTTCTTTGCCGCCCCAGCCACCCCGGCAACATCGGCGCCGCCGCGCGCGCGATGAAGGTGATGGGCCTGGCCGACCTGCGCCTGGTCGCGCCCGAACGCTACCCGGCGCCGGAGGCCAATTGGATGGCCACGCATGCGACGGATGTGCTTTTTAACTCCCGCACGCATGAAAATCTTGCCGGTGCAATATCGGACTGCGTGGCGGCTTTCGCGCTCTCGGCGCGGCCGCGCGAGTGGTCCACGCAGGTGCTCGACGCGCGCGCCGCGGCGGCGCGCGCCGCACAACTGGAGGGCGAGGTCGCGTTCGTGTTCGGCAACGAGCAGGCGGGCCTGACCAACGATGAAATGCTGGCCTGTCAGTACCTCGTGCATATCCCGGCCAATCCCGAATTCTCATCGCTCAACCTGGCGCAGGCCGTCCAGGTTGTTGCATATGAATTGTTTTTGACTTCGAACAGAGAAATTCCGCAAGCAAGAAAGGAGAAGCCCGCCACGGTCGCCGATCTCGAAGGCCTTTACGCCCACCTCGAGCAGGCCGCGGTCGACAGCGATTTCTACCAGCCGGGATCCGGGTCGAAACTGCCCACCAGGCTGCGCCGGCTGTTTTCGCGGGTGCCGGACCTGGAGCGCGAAGAGGTCAACATCCTGCGTGGCCTGTTGAATGCCTTGCAGGACCCCAAGTCCAAATAGTTGATCGTTTTACTCGGGCACCTTAAAATGCCTTTCATGTTCAGGCAGCTACGCGAAGATATAGCGAGCGTATTCGAGCGCGACCCGGCCGCGCGCTCGAGCTGGGAAGTGCTGACCTGCTACCCGGGCCTGCACGCCGTCTGGATCCACAGGCTGGGGCACTGGTTCTGGACGCACGGCCTCACCTGGCTCGGGCGCCTCACCTCCCACATCGGCCGCTGGCTGACCGGCATCGAGATCCATCCGGCCGTGATTATTGGCCGGCGCGTATTCATCGACCACGGCATGGGCGTGGTGATCGGCGAAACCGCCGAGATCGGCGATGACTGCACCATTTACCAGGGCGTGACGCTGGGCGGCACGTCGCTGTATCGCGGCACCAAGCGCCATCCGACGCTGGGCAAGGGCGTGGTGGTAGGAGCCGGCGCCAAGGTGCTCGGCGGATTTACCGTCGGCGACGGCGCGAACATCGGCTCCAACGCGGTAGTGATCAAGGCAGTCCCCGCGGGTGCGACGGTGGTCGGCATTCCTGGCCGCATCGTGGAGGAGGGTGCGAAAGACAAAGAAAAGGCGCACTTCGCCGCTTATGGCGTGGTGCCGAATCAGGAAGACCCCTACGCCAAGACCATCCAGTCGCTGGCCGATCATGCGCAGCAACTCGAACAGAGCGTTTCGGCCCTCACCGAGAAGATGCACCGCCTCGAGCAGAAGCTCGCCGAGCAGGCTGCCGACCACACCAAGGTGGATGCGCTTAGATCAATCAAGTAACTGATTAATATGTATTATTATACCTGACAATGTTACTCGGGATTTGCTATACCTGAGCGTCTTTATCGGGTATAAAAGAAAGCAGGCGAGAGAACGATGAGACTAACGACCAAAGGCAGATTTGCGGTGACCGCGATGGTGGATCTGTCGATGCGCCCGACGCGCGGTCCGGTGACGCTCTCCGCGATCAGCGAGCGGCAGCACATTTCCCTTTCCTACCTCGAGCAGCTGTTCGGCAAGCTGCGGCGCGCCAAGCTGGTGACCAGCGTGCGCGGCCCGGGCGGCGGCTATTGCCTCGCCAGGCCGATCAGCGCGATCAGCGTCGCCCAGATCCTCACCGCGGTGGACGAGCCGATCGACGCGACCCAGTGCGCGGGCAAGGAAAATTGCAACGATGACCGGCGCTGCGTCACGCACGATTTATGGGCGACGCTGAACCAGAAAATGAACGACTACCTGACCTCGGTATCGCTCGCGGACGTGGTTTCGCACCAGCAAGGCAAGCCGGTCGCGGTGATCCGGGATTTCCGCGGCGTGGAAACCCCGGCGCAGAAGGCGCCCGACAAGGTTGCCGCGTAATCGAGGTGACCTACCTTGAAGTCCAGCCCGACGGCCTGCTAGGCCGGTGCTTCCTGCTCGTAGGGGGTCGAGGGCGGAGGCTGCTCCACTTCTGCGAGGCCCTGTTCCGGAAATACCACCTCGCGTAACAACCGGGTGACAAAATAGCTTCTGCCGCTGCCTGTCATCATGGCCGTGGCATTGCGCTCCAGCCGGAACGTGCGCGCCATGGTCGCCAGCACGCGGTCGATCGGGTTGCCTTCCTGCGTTCCGCTGGTGTAGTAGGCGCCGCGCAGTTGCAGTGGCCTGTGGTTCACCTGGGTGCCGAATGCCAGCGCCAGGAATTCGCCCACCAGCGGGCCCATGGCGTGGAACTGCTGCGGGAAGCGGTAGATCGAGGCGCGCCGCTGCAGGTCTGGTTCCTCGTGCAGCCGCGCCAGCATCTCGGCCCCCAGGCGCTCTTCCAGCGCCGCGAAATCCTTCGCGTAGGGCTCCGCAATCAGAGCCGGGTCGATGTCGTGCTCGAAGGTCGTGCCCCAGACCTGCATCCGGGCGGTCTGGTCATAGTCGCCGAAAAACTCGGTGAATCCCGCCAGCAGATCCATCTTGGTGACCAGCACGTAGATGGGGAAGCGCTGGTTCAGCGCCGCGTACATCTCCGACAGGCGCATGCGCACGTGGGCTGCGAATCTGGCGCGTTCCTTCTTGTCCCAGAGCATCAGATCCAGCACGCTCACGGTGACCAGCGCGCCGTTCAGCGGCCGGTCCGGGCGGAACTGCTTCAGCAGCGCGAGGAAACCGTGCCAGGCCGCGGCATCGGCCTTGCGGTCGCTTGCCTGCGTCGTGTAGCGGCCCGCGGTGTCGAGCAGCACCGCCTCCTCGGCGAACCACCAGTCGCAGTTGCGCGTGCCGCCCACACCAGGGACCGAAGCGCTGCTGTCTTTCGTGTAGAGCGGAAAGCGCAGGCCCGAGTTGAGCAGCGCGGTGGTCTTGCCCGAGCCCGGCGCGCCGATCATCGCGTACCAGGGCAATTCGTCGACCGCGCGGGGCCGGCCGTCAGGGTTGGAGAAGCGGGCGCCCGCCAGGTCCGCGGCTGCCTGCTTGAAGCGCGCCTGGATGGACGCCAGTTCCTGCGCCACGCGCTGGTCCACGCTCTTGTCCGGGCCGGTTTCAGGGCCGGCTTGCGTGTCGGATGCGGCGATTTGATCGAGCAGGCTCATGGGCGATTCAGGAGTTCGGCCTGACGGTGATGGTGACGCGCCTGTTGCGGGCGCGATCCGCTTGCGCATTGCCGGAGGCGATCGGCTCGGCATCGCCCCTGCCTTCGACCGACAGGCGGCCGGGCTCGCTCAGCTTGGGTGCCATAAGCAGCGCCACGGCGCGCGCGCGCTTGGCCGACAACTCGACATTCGATGCATGGCGCGCGCCGCTGGTCGGCGAGGCGTCGGCATGGCCGGTGACGATGATGGCCCCAGGAATAGCGTCCAGTGCCGCCGCGATTTTCTGGATTGCCGGCCGAAGTTCGGCTGCGGGCTGCGTGCCGCCAACGGGGAACTGGCGCTCATGGCGCAGCGCAAGCACGATGCGTCCGGCGTCTTGCGTGACGCTCACCGGTTCGCCCTCGAGCGCCTTGGTCAGCACTGTGCTCGCGGCTTGCGCCGCGGGCGTGGGCGCAGGGGCGGGCGCGGGGGCCGTCCGTTCCACCTTGGCCTTGGTCCTGGGGGCGAGCGCGGTTCTCGTTTCGTCGTCAATCAGCCGCAATGCCAGCATGTAGAACGCGATCATTGCGCCAACGACGCCCGCGAGCGCGCCCCACGCCGCGCGCCGTGGCACTCGGGACAGGAAGGAAGGCGTGACGGGAGGCAGCGTTTTTTCCACGCTCGCGCCTGCCGCTTGCTGCGCGGAAAGCCGCGCCGATATCTCGGCTGCCATTTGCAGCGCGGGCGCCGCCGCCGCTTCCGCGGTGGCGCTGCGCCAGTGCGCGGAGAGTCCGTCCGGACGCGGGCGCCGGCGGGAAATCAATCCATAGAGGCTGTCGCGGATCTCGTTCAGCGCCTCGCGGCCCCCTTCGGCCTTGCGGTAGCGGCCTTCGAAGCCGAGCGCGAGGCACACATCATAGAACTCGAGCAGGTCGGCGTTGTCCGGATCTTCCTGGTTCTGCGTAGCTGAAATCCGCTCCAGCCGCGTGAAAAATCCTTTGCCACCGTCGCTCTCGCCGCAGATTTCCTTGAGCAAACCTTGGTCAATCCATGTCCCGCCCCAGGGCGTCGCGGCGGCCGATTCATCCAGCAAGGCGCAAAGTGCATAGACAGCGGCTTGCACCGCCGCGTCCGAGACTTCCGCGAAATTCGCGCTCGTTTGCAGAGAATCGATCTGGTCCTGCAGGTCGGCGCGCAGCGCCGCGGGGTCCGGATGCCTGAGCGTGCGGCGGATCTGCGGTACCGCCCCGAGGATCGGATTCGCCATCGCGATCAGCGAATTTAGCCCGCCGAGCGCCGACAGGTTCGCCTGGATGGTGTCCGGTGGGGATTTCGGCGCGAAGGGGTTATTGCGTATTTTCTCCGGGCTCGGAATCCGCACCGTAGCGTCGGGGTCGAGATTAACCCGTTCCGCCGGATTTACCGTGGCATCAGGATCGAAAACCGCGGGGCCGCTGAACGTGGCGTCCGGATCCGGTGCGGCCACGGGCAGCGCGACGGTCGCATCCGGGTCTGCTTCAGCCATAGGCTGCGCCACCGTCGCGTCCGAATCGAATTTTTGCTTGGGTTCCTCAGCCATCTTTCGCAATGCTTCCCCTGAGGGGGCCATTTTAGGGGTGGAACAGCCCTTCGGCGAAGCCGATTTTCTTCGCCGACGCGGTGGTTTTCGTAACGTCCCCGGTGAGCAAATTCGGCCTTTTCGGTGCAAAGAGCGCTTGGTGCACTAATATTACTAGCAATTACCAATGAACAAGCTGCGTCTCACGCTCGCCTGCTGGGACTACGACCGCGTCGCGGCGCTCGCCTCGGGCGCGGTGCGGCCCGATGGCATTGACCTGGTGTTCCTCGCCCAGCCCGTCGAGGAAACCTTCTTTCGCATGCTGCGCCACCGGGAATTCGACGTTGCAGAAATGTCGCTGTCCTCCTACACGGTGACGCTCGCGCAACAACAGGACCCGCAGTCGCGGGTGGATCCGCCGTTCATCGCGATCCCGGTGTTTCCGTCGCGCTTTTTCCGCCATTCCAGCATCTATGTCTCGGCCAGGAGCGCGATCCGCGAGCCGGCGCAGCTCGCCGGGCGGCGCATCGGCGTGCCGGAGTACCAGATGACGGCGCCGGTATGGATCCGGGGCATGCTGTCCGACGAATACGGCGTGAAGGCGGAGGCCGTCGAGTATCTGAGCGGCGGCGAGGAGCAGCCGGGTCGCGACGAGAAGCTGAAGCTTTCCCTGCCGCCGCAGTTCCGCGTGCGGCCGATCGGCCCGCAGCAGACGCTGTCGCAGATGCTCGCCGATGGCGAGATCGACGCGCTGTACACCGCGCGAGCGCCGTCCACGTTCCATTCGCGCCCGCATGACGTGCGGCGCCTGTTCCCGAATTTCGCCGAGGTGGAGCGCGATTATTACCGGCGCACGCGCATCTTCCCGATGATGCATACGGTGGTGATCCGGCGCGAGCTGTACTGCGCCAATCCCTGGATCGCCCAGTCGCTCGCCAAGGCTTTCGCCGAGGCGCAGCGCAAGACCTATCGCGACCTGGCCGAAACCGCGGCGCTCTCGGCGATGCTGCCCTGGCTCCTCGCCCATGTGGAGGAGACTCGCCGGGAGATGGGGGAGGACTGGTGGCCTTACGGCTTCGCGGCCAACCGCCACGCGCTCGAGACGTTCCTGCGCTATCACCACGAGCAGGGGCTGTCGCCGCGGCTGCTCGCCCCCGAGCAGCTGTTCGCGCCCGAAACGCTCGAAAGCTTCGTGATCTAATTCGATTCCTGCAAGCCGGGACCGAACGTCAACCGGGAACGACGGTGCTGCGTTTAGGACGGTATGACTGAATTCAGAATTGCTGCCCTGGCATTGATGCTTTTCGCGGGCAACGCGTACGCTCAGATCTACCGTTGGGTCGATTCCCAGGGGCGTGTGAACTTTTCCAATGCGTCCCCGCCGAAGGGCGTGCAGGCGACGGTGGTCGATGCGAACGCGAAGGAAGGCCCCCCCGCGGCCGAAAGCACGGAGTGCTACACCATCCGCTGCCAGGGCGAGCGCCTGGAGGAACGCGAGCGCAAGCGCGAGGCGGAACTGGCCAGAGACGCCGCACAGCGCGCCGCCGCCGAGCCCAAGCGTCCGCGGGGCATGGAATTCCGCACCTACATCAGCATCCAGCGAGGTATCAGCGAGGGCGAGCTGCTCGGCATCGCGGGCGAGCCCGACCTGAAAGCGGACCAGGGCGTGGCGTTCGCCGCGCCGACCACGGTGCAGGGCAGCCGCAACCTGATGGTCGCGGCGCGCAGCGGGCTGGTGATGAAGACCTACACCTACCTGCCAATACCCGGCGACCCGTTCACCACCACCATCACGCTGGTGGGCGGCCGGGTCGCCGAAATCGAGCGCGTCCGCAAATTCTGAAATCGATCTGTTAGTCTGCGCGCCCCATGCCGCAAGACACCAGGGAAGCGCCCAGGCGCGCCGTCGTGGCCGCGGTGCAGCGGCCGGAGGCGAGCGACATCGAGTTCGAGGCCTCGCTCGCCGAGCTGCGCCAGCTGGCGCAGACGCTCGGGCTCGAGGTGGCCGACACCTTCACGCAGAAGCGCGCCAATTTCGACCAGACGGGCTATTTCGGCACTGGCAAGCGCGAGGAACTCGCGGCCCTCGCGCGCGAGCAGGCCGCCGACATCGTCCTCGTCGATCACGAAATTTCTCCTTCGCAGTCGCGCAACCTCGAGAAGGAGATCGGCTGCGAGGTGATGGACCGCACCATGGTGATCCTGGAGATCTTCCACCGCCACGCGCGCTCGCGCGCCGCGCGCCTGCAGGTCGAGATCGCACGGCTTGGCTACATGGCGCCGCGCCTGCGCGAGGCGGCGAAGCTCGCGGGACCGCAGGGCCGGGGTCGCAGCGGGGTCGGCGGCCGCGGCGCCAGCGAATCGCGCACGGAACTCGACCGGCGCAAGGTCCGCGACCGCATTTCCGAGCTGGAGCAGGAGCTCGCCGAGATGGGCGCCGAGCGCAAGACCCAGCGCGAGCGGCGGCAGGAACGCTCGGGCATCGCGCGCGTCGCGCTGGTCGGCTACACCAACGCGGGCAAGTCGACCCTGATGCGCGCGCTCACCGGCAACGAGGCACTGGTCGCCGACAAGCTGTTCGCGACACTCGACACCACCGTGCGCGCGCTGCAACCGGAGAGCGTGCCGCGGGTGCTGGTGAGCGATACCGTGGGCTTCATCAAGAATTTGCCGCACGGCCTGGTTGCCTCGTTCAAGTCGACGCTCGACGAGGCGCTGGAGGCGTCGCTGCTGCTGCACGTGGTCGATGCGAGCGACCCTGGCCTGGAGCGCCAGCTGGCGGTGACCGACGAGGTGCTCGAAGAAATCGGCGCGAAGGCCGTGCCGCGTATCCTGGTCTTCAACAAGATCGATCGCCTCAGCGGCGCTGCGGCGCAATCGGCAAGCGAAGCGGCGCTGCGTGCCGGCCACCCGGGATGCATCGTCATGAGCGCGCGGCGCGAAGCCGACATCGCGAAGCTGCGCGATGCGGTCACGGGCTTCTTCCAGCAGCGCCTCGTCGAGGCCGAGTTGTTCCTGCCCTGGTCGGCGCAAAAGCTGCGCGGCGAGATCTTCGCCAGCTGCGTGGTGCTGGAGGAGCGCGCCGGGAACGAGGGTACGTCGTTGCGCATTCGTGGCGAGCCAGAGACCGTAAAGCGGTTGCGCGAGCAGCTCGGGCAGCCGCCGGCGTAGACCCGGGCGCTACTTCCTCAGCTTGCCCCAGAGCTCATCCAGCCGTGCATAGCGGCCGCAGCCGTTGACGTAGAACTTGTATTTGATCGGATTCTTCTTGTGGTAGTCCTGGTGATAGTCCTCGGCGGGCCAGAACTGGGAGGCCTTGACGATCGGCGTGACGATCGGCTGCTTGAAGGTCTTGAGCTTGTCGTACTTCGCCTTCGAGCCCTCGGCGAGGCGCTTCTGCTCCTCGTCGTGCCAGTAGATGCCGGGGCGGTACTGCGTGCCGCCGTCGCAGAACTGGCGCTCGATGGTAGTCGGGTCGTGGTTGAGCCAGAACGCATCGAGCAGCTTTTCGTAGCTCACCTTCGCGGGGTCGAATTTCACTTCCACCGCCTCGGTATGGCCGGTGGTGCCCGAGGAGATCAATTCATAGGTCGGATTCTTCGTCCGGCCATCGGTGTAGCCGGATTTGACCGAAACCACGCCGGGCACTTTCTCGAAGACTTCCTCCAGGCACCAGAAGCAGCCGCCGGCGAAGGTCGCAGTGGCAAGGGTGCCCTGGGCTTGAACAGCCGCGGGTAGCAGGAAGGCGATGGCGACGATGAGTTTTTTCATATCCGGGCTCCTTTGCCTGAGTCGTGCGACACAGCCTGGCCTTACGGGACCTGCAGCCTCGACTTCTGCTGGCCGGCGGCGTCGAAGTTCGACAGCTCGAGCCAGCGGTCGTATTCTCGCTTGAATCCCGGCCATTCCGAATCCAGCATCGAAAACCACGCGGTGTCGCGATTGGCGCCCTTGCCCCACATGTGCTGGCGGAAGACGCCCTCGAAGCTGAAGCCAAAGCGCAAGGCCGCTACCCTGGAAGGCTCGTTCAGGCTGTTGCATTTCCATTCAAAGCGCCGGTAGCCCAGCTCCTCGAACGCATGGCGCGCGGCGAGGTAGAGCGCTTCGGTGGCGACCCGGGTGCGCGCGATCGCCGGACCCCACAGGATATGGCCGATCTCGATCACGCCGTGCTCGGGCGTGATGCGCATCAGCGCCTGGCGGCCAGCGGCGCGGCCGCTGGCCTTGTCGATGACCGCGCTGAACAGCGGGTCGTCGCCGGCGGTCATCTTCACGATCCAGGCATTCATGTCCTCGATCGCGGCCGGAGGAAGATCAAACAGATAGGCGAAACGGCGCTCCGCGCCGGGCGCGGTGGAGGCTTCGAAAAGCCCGCACGCGTGCGCCGCGGCGAGCGGCTCGAGGCGCGCATAGCGCCCCTCGAGGACAACCCGCGCCGGGCGCGGGCAGGGCAGCACCGGTCGCACAGTCGGGGAGCCGGCGGCTACTCGATCTTCGCTTTGGCGCGCAGGTCGCGGATCAGGCTGTCGACCTTCTGGCCGACGAGGCGCTGCTGGATCTGCGGTTTTACCTGCGCCAGCGACGGGAAATTGACCGGGCGCACGTCGTCGAGCTGGATAACGTGGAAGCCGAAGCGGCTGCGCACCGGCGCCTCGTTCATTTTTCCTTTCTCCAGCTTCACCATCGCGTCGGCGAAAGCCTTGTCGAAATTGCCGGGCACGTTCCATTCGAGGTCGCCGCCCTTGGGGCGTGTGCCTTCGTCCAGTGAACGCTTCTGCGCGACTTCGTCGAACTTGACGCCCTTCTTGAGGTCGGCGAGCACGCTCTTGGCGTCTTCCTCGGTGGCGACCAGGATGTGCCGCGCCTTGTATTCCCTGTCGCCGGTCTGGGCTCTGGTGCGATCATATTCCGCCTGGATGTCGGCGTCGCTTATCGGGTTGGCGCGGATGTGCTCGGCGATCACCGCGTTGGCGATCACTTCCTGGCGGGTGACGTCCAACTGCTGCTGTACCTCGGCTTTCTTGGCGATGCCGCTGCGGTTCGCGTCCTGGACCAACAGCTCGTTGTTGATCAGCGCCTCGCGCATCTGCGCGCGCAGTTGCTCGTTTTCCGGCGCGCCGCGCGCCATCTGCTGGCGTACCACGAAGTCGAGGCGTTGCCGCGGGATCTGGACGCCGTTCACCGTCGCGAGCGGCCCGGTTGCGGCGGGTTTGGCCGCGTCTTTCGCCGCTCCCTTGGCGGGCTCCTTGGCCGGCAACTGGGCAATCGCAAGCGCGGGCAGCAGAAAAGTCAGTACAAAAAGCAGTTTTTTCATGCATTTCCTTTCAAAGGCAGGCGCAATTATGCCTAAGATTCATCCGGCGCGCGGGCGCTGATGTCGTCCGCGACCGTCATTGCTTGCTTTCCTCCTCGACATGGCGGGCGAGGAACAGCGCCTGGCCGACCACAAACAGGAGCATCAACCCGGTGGCGCCGAAGAGCTTGAAATCGACCCATTGGTCGGTGGTGAAATTAAACGCGACCACCAGATTGATGGCGCCCATGAACGCAAAAAATGCCACCCAGCTCCAGTTCAGGGTGCGCCAAACCTGATCGGGCAGCTGCACCTGCGCGCCGAGCATGCTGCGGATCAGGTTCCTGCGCAGTAGCAGGTCGGCGAGCGCGAGCACGCTGCCGAACAACCAGTAGAGGACCGTCGGTTTCCATTTGATGAAGGTTTCGTCGCGCAGCACCAGCGTCGCGCCGCCGAACACCACGATGATGCCCAGGCTGATCCACAGCATGGGCTCGATCTTCCTGCGCAACAGGGCGAGCAGCCCGATCTGCAGGAAGGTGGCGCCGATCGCCACCGCGGTGGCGATGTAGATGTCGGACATCTTGAAGGCGGCAAAAAACAGGATCACCGGGAACAGGTCGAAGAGGAATTTCATTCTGGCGGTATTATTACCTAAGGATCATGGGAGTATTATTCCAGGTCCCGGGAGGTAGTGACCTTGCGCCGTAGAGGGTGGATTCTCGGATTGGTGGTGGCGATGCTGATCGCGGCGCCGGGTGCGCGCGCGCAGCCACAGACTGATGAACCGCCGCCTGCCGCCGGACCGGCGCCGCACGAGCGTTTGTTGGAGGGCATCCGCGGTTTTTTCCGCTCAATTTTCGGCGAAGGCACGGGAAAGCCGCCGGAGCAGGCAGCCAAGCCAGCTGCACCCGCTCCCGGCGCCCAGACCCAACCAGTGGAGGTGAGCCCGAGCGCCGCCGCGGTGCCGCTCAGCCTGCACGCCGCGATCGCGAAAGGCGACTACGCCAACGCGCTCAAGATGATCGAGCAGGGCACGGACATCGAGACCAAGGACCCGGGCGCCGGTGCATCGCCGCTGCACTATGCGGTGATGAAGGGCGAAATGCCGCTCGTCGGGCTGCTGGTGCAGCGCGGCGCCGATGTCAACAGCCGCACCAAGAGCGGCACCTCGCCGTTGCATACCGCGGTGCTCTACGGCCGGTACGAAGTCGCCGAATACCTGCTGGACAAGGGCTCGAACGTGAACGCCAAGAGCGCCAGCGGCGCGACGCCGCTCAGCCTCGCGGTGGCCGCGAATTTCCAGCGCATCGAGAAAATGCTGCGCAACCGCGGCGGGAATTAACCGGCGCTAGCGTCTTTCTCAGCTTTCGAGCGCGCGCGCAACAGCGGCGCAGGCCTCGATGCTGCGCGCGTGGGTCACACTCATGCGGCTGAGGATATTTCGAATCTCCGGGTCTTCGATGCGCGGCATGGCCTGCTCGAATTCTCGCACCGCCCAGCCCAGGCCGTGCAGCAGGAACTCGATGCGCTGGCGGCGGCCGGTCACCGCGACCGCCTTGTCGTAGAACTCTCCGGTGGCATGACTGTAGTCGCAGCCCCCACGCTCCAGCAGCTTGCCGATCAGCGCGCAGTTGTGCGCCTCCTCGGCCTGCACCCGGCGCAGCGTCCGCCAGGCCTCGCTCTGCCGGTCGTGCTCCTCGAGGAACACCAGCAGCGCCTTCGCGCCGGCACGCTCGGCCTCCAGCATGCGGTTCAGGAACCCGCCCAGCTGCGCCGGCGTGTAGCGCTCAGTGGAGTTTGACGTACTCATACCCCACGGGCAGGTTGTTGATGCCGCGCTCTGGCAGCGCCACCCAGCCGGCGATCTTGCCGGGTTCCACGACCCGCTGCATCAGCGATTGCACGAATGCCCGGTCGGCTTGCGAGGGGATCCAGTTTTCGAGGTTTTTCTCAAAAACACTTTTCTCAACAACGACACCTTCAGGACTCACGCTTTGCCCGGCCCACACGCCGATGGAGCGCCGAAAACGCGTCGAGGGCAGCTTCAGCGCCAGCGCCGGGTATCCGGCGCGCTCGATGGCGCGGTTCCAGCGCCGCAGGCCAATGTCGCAGTCCTTGAGGTAGGACTCGCGCATCACTTCGTTGAGTGCATTGAGCATCGGAACGGATTCCTCACCCTGGGGTGTTTTCAACTGGAATGTTTTTTCTCTCAGGACATGGTCCTCGTACGTCGTTTCATCCGGCCGGCCCTTCAGGCCGTTGGCGAAATTCGCCGCCGAATTGGATGAGATCTCGTTGCCGAACAGGTCGAGGGAGGAGGAGCACCAGAAATTGAGGTATTTCTGCAGCAGCCCCAGGTCGACCGCGCCGTGCGCCCGGATGCGCGGCGGGTCGTCGGTGCCCAGTTCCTGCATCACTTCCAGCGTGCGCTTCACCACCCGCCCGATGCCGGTTTCGCCGACGAACATGTGGTGCGCTTCCTCGGTGAGCATGAAGCGGCAGGTGCGCGAGAGCGGATCGAAACCCGACTCCGCCAGGCTCTTCAACTGGTACTTGCCGTCGCGGTCGGTGAAGTAGGTGAAGCAGTAAAACGACAGCCAGTCGCCGATCGGCTCGTTGAAGGTGGTCAGGATGCGAGGTTTGTCGGCGTCGCCCGAATGCCGCTGCAGCAGTTCCTCGGCTTCCTCCCGCCCGTCGCGGCCGAAGTAGGCGTGCAGCAGGTACACCATCGCCCAGAGGTGGCGGCCTTCCTCGACGTTGACCTGGAACAGGTTCCTCAGGTCGTAGAGGGACGGGCAGCTATGGCCGAGCAGGCGCTGCTGTTCGACGGAAGCGGGCTCGGTGTCGCCCTGCGTGACGATCAAGCGGCGCAGCGTCGAGCGGTATTCCCCCGGCACCTGCTGCCACACCGGCTGGCCCATCGCATCGCCGAATCCGATCTTGCGCTCGGCCGCCGGGTCGGCGAGGAATATGCCCCAGCGGTAATCCGGCATTTTCACCGCGCCGTACTGCGCCCAGCCGTCGGCATCCACCGAAACGGCGGTGCGCAGAAAGACATCGGCGCCCTGGAAATCGGTCGGCCCCATGCCCTTCCACCAGTCGATGAAATGGGGTTGCCAGTGCTCGAGCGCGCGCTGCAGGGTCCGGTCGTTCGCCAGATTGACGTTGTTGGGGATTTTTTCCGAGTAATTGATGCCGCTCATATGCGCTCCCAGTTGAATTTTGCTTTTGCGCCCGTGCCGTAGACCTTCAGGGCCCCTTGCTCGCCGACCGCGTTGGGCCGGATGAAGATCCAGTTCTGCCAGGCCGACAGCCGCCCGAACACGCGCGTCAGCATGTTCTCGCGGCCCGTGAAACGCAGCGAGGCTTCCATGCCGGTCAACGCGTCGGGAGAAAGGGCGACGCGTTCCTCGATCGCGATGCGCACCTCGTCCTCCCAATCGATGTCATCCGGGGCGGAAGTGATCATGCCGAGCTGCTTTGCTTTAGCCGTATCGAGTATTTCATTCACGGGAATTTCTGGAACTTCCCCACAGTAGTGCGCTGAAATCCTCGAATCCCCGTTGACCATCGGGTAGGTGCCGAAATTGAGCGCGGAGAGCGCGATCGACGGGCCGTTCTCTTCTGCATCCAGCATGTAGCTGCGGTCGGCCGCGTAGAGCAGCTCGGCCAACGTGCCGGCGAAGCAGGAACCCGGTTCGACCACCGCGAATATCGAGCGCGAAGACACATCCAGGCGCGCGAAGCTGCGGCGCAGGTAGCCGATCGTCTCGCGCACGAACCAATCTGTTGAATTCTCTTGCAGTAAGAGATCCATATCGAGAACATCCTGGACATTTCCCTTGGTCTTGAAAATCCACAGGCCGATGTCGAGATGGTTGTGGCGCAGGTTGAGGATTGCGTCATCGAGCTCGCGCGCGAGCTGCAGCGGATACCACTGCGCGCTTCTTTGAAGTTGAATCTGATCCTTGCCTGGGCCTTGAACCATTATCTCTGCTGTTCTTTCGTTTGCATTTATCTTCAAATTCACAAGCTTTTGAGTCAAAGGCGTCAAGGCAACGCCTTCGCCTTCGCCTCCGGGCCGGTCCGAGCACTTCGCCAGTTCGAGCGCGCGGTTCCTGACGAATTCGGCGAACTGCTGCGGCTTGACGGCGTGATCCACCAGTTTCCATTCTTTCGCCCGGTCGGCGCGCACGCCTTCGGCGGTGGTGCAGAACACGTCAGCGAGATCTCTTCTGACTTTTCTTTTATCAACAATTCTTGTCAAACCACCAGTCCCCGGCAATACCCCCAATAGTGGAACCTCGGGAAGGCTGACCGTGGAAGAGCGGTCGTCGATCATCGCGATCTCGTCGCAGGCCAGCGCCAGCTCGTAGCCGCCGCCGGCGGTGGTGCCGTTCAACGCGGCGAGGAACTTGAGTCCGGAGTGCGCGCTGGAATCCTCCAGCCCGTTGCGGGTCTCGTTGGTGAACTTGCAGAAGTTGACCTTCCAGGCGTGGCTGGAGAGGCCCAGCATGTAGATGTTGGCGCCGGAACAGAACATCCGGCTCTTGCCGCTGGTGATGACCACGCTTTTCACTTCCGGGTGCTCGAAGCGGATGCGGTTCACCGCGTCGTGCAGCTCGATGTCGACGCCCAGATCGTAGGAGTTGAGCTTGAGCTTGTAACCCGGCGCGATGCCCTTGTCCTCGGCGATGTCCAGCGCCAGCGTGGCCACCGGGCCGTCGAAGGACAGTTTCCAGTGGTTGTAGGTGTCGGGCCGGGTTTCGAATGTGATCATCGGTGTTCCGCGAGCGTTTTTTTCAGTTCGGAAAGGCTTTCCTTGAACGGCTTGCCGGTCGTATCGACCGTCGCGTCGGCCCGCGCGTAGAGCCGGTCGCGGTCGGCGAGCAGCTTGCGAATTTCGTCCAACGCGACCGACCTGTCGCGCATTTGTCCTTCAAATGGACGCATGTCCCCCTGGGCAATGACGCGGTTCATGTGTTCTTCGGGTTTGGCCTTGAGCCAGACGCTATGGCAGTTGTCGAGCAGCAGCCGGTAGGTGTCCGGATCGGTGACCAGGCTGCCGCCGGCCGCGATCACGGCGCACTCGTGGGTGCGAAGAACCCGCTCGAGGGCGCGCCGCTCGAAGCGGCGGAAAGCCTCTTGGCCGAACATCGCGAAAACTTCGCCCAGTTGCGAGCCGGCTTCGCGCTCGACCTCGCGGTCGAGTTCGACGAACGGGATGCCGAGGGCGGCGGCGAGCTTGGCGCCCAGCGTGGATTTTCCCGCGCCCCGCAGGCCGAGCAGGGCAATGCGGCGCCGGGCCGGGTCCTGGTCCGGGTTCTCGCGCACGAGGTCTTCCACCGCGACATGCATCGCCTGCGCCACCTTGCGCAGCAGCAGCACCGAGATGTTGCCGTGGCCGGCTTCGAGCTGCGCCAGGTAGCGCTCCGAAACGCCCGAAGCGGTGGCGAGCGCCTTACGCGTCATGCTCCGGCCGTTGCGCCAGGCGCGCACCCGCTCGCCCAGTTGGGCCAGGTAGGCCGATTCCTGCTGCGCGGGAGAGAGCGGGGCGTTCATGAAGTATAGTGCTTGACGTGGATTCTATGCTGCAATATATTGGATGTCAATGAAACTCCACCTTCTGGTCGGGACCATGACCGGCACCGCGCAGCTCGTGGCGCAGGAACTCGAGCTGGCATGGGACGACGGCGAACTTCAGGTCGAAACTGTCTTGATGGACGATCTCGATGCGTCTGTTTTCGCGCGAGAGGGAATATTTTTAATTATTACTTCCACTTACGGTCAGGGGGATGTGCCTGACAACGCGAAGAACTTTTACGAGGACCTGAAGGCGAAGCGGCCCGACCTGTCGCGCGTGCGCTACGGCGTGTTCGGGCTGGGCGACCGCACCTATGCCGAAACCTTCAATTTCGGCGGCAAGCGCTTCGACGACGTCCTGCAGGAACTGGGCGCGCAGCGCATCGGCGAGCGCGTGCAGCACGACGCCTCCTCGGGGGTGTTGCCTGAGGAAACCGCGGAGGAGTGGGGCCAGGGCTGGCTTGCGCTGGCGAGGGACTCCGTTGCCGTAAGTACCTAAGTACAATTCGTTCCGTGGATATCCCGCGCGACTACAACGCCGCCCAAGACCTGGTCGGCGGCAACCTGGAAGCCGGCCGCGCCGGCAGGATCGCCTATATCGACGATGCCGGGCAATGCACGTTCGGCGAACTTGCCGAGCGGGTAAATCGCTTCGGCAACCACCTGCTGTCGCTCGGCCTGAAGATGGAAGACCGCATCCTCATTGCGATGCACGACTCCGTCGACTGGCCGGTGGCGTTCCTCGGCGCGATCAAGGCCGGCATCGTGCCGGTCGCGGTCAACACGCTGCTGACGCCGAAGGATTACGAGTACATGCTCGCCGACAGCCGTGCCAAGGCGCTGCTCGTCTCGCCGCCGCTCAAGCCGCAGTTCGACTCCTTTGTTTCGAAATTGCCTTTTCTAAAGCATGTCTTGGTTTCGCCTTTCAATTCAGTACTGGAAAAAGCTGACCCCAACTTAGTCGCAGCCCCCACCACCCGCGACGATCCATGCTTCTGGCTGTATTCATCGGGCTCGACCGGGATGCCGAAGGGCACGGTGCACGTGCATTCCAGCATGCGTCTCACCGCCGAGCTCTATGCCGGGGGGGTGCTCGGGTTGAAGGAATCCGACGTGATCTTTTCGGCGGCGAAGTTCTTCTTCGCGTACGGCCTGGGCAACTCGCTCTCCTTTCCGCTCACGGTCGGCGCCACCACAGTACTGATGGCCGAACGTCCGACGCCCGATGCGGTGTTCAAGCGCCTGACGGAGAAGAAGCCGACGGTCTTCTATGGGGTGCCGACGCTGTATGCGGCGATGCTTGCGTCTCCTGGCTTTCCATCCAAGGGCTCTTTGAATTTAAGAATCTGCGTGTCGGCGGGAGAAGCACTGCCTGCGCAGATCGCCAAGAGCTTCAAGGACAAGACCGGCATCGACATCCTCGATGGCATCGGTTCGACCGAGATGCTGCACATCTTCCTCTCCAACCGGCCCGGCGAATTCCGCCACAGCACCACCGGCAAGGCGGTGCCGGGATATGAGCTCAGGCTGGTGGACGAGCAGGGCAACGACGTGAAGCGGGGCGAACTGGGCGAACTGCTGATCAAGGGCCCGACCGCGGCCAACCTGTACTGGAACAACCGCGCCAAGAGCCGCAGCACCTTCGTCGGCGAATGGACCCGCAGCGGCGACAAGTACAGCCAGGACGCGGACAGCTTCTACGTCTACGGCGGACGCACCGACGACATGCTGAAAGTCTCCGGCATCTGGGTCTCGCCCGCGGAGGTCGAAGCCGCGCTGGTGTCGCACGAAGCGGTGCTCGAAGCCGCCGTGGTCGGCAAGGAGGACGAGCAAAAGCTCGTCAAGCCCAAGGCCTTCGTGGTGCTCAAGCCCGGCAAGCAGGCCACCGCCGAAGAGTTGCAAAACCACGTAAAGTCGGCGCTCGCGCCCTACAAGTACCCGCGCTGGATAGAATTCGTCGGCGAACTGCCGAAAACCGCGACCGGGAAAATCCAGCGCTTCAAACTGCGTACCTGAATTCAGGAGATCATCCATGAACATGAACGCACCCGTTACCCAGCTCCAGATCGACCAGCGCGTCTTCGATCTTTACGACGAGTACTGCCACGGCCGGATCGACCGGCGGGAGTTTCTGATGCGGGCCAGTGCGCTCGTTGTCGGGGGTTTGGCGATGGCGCAGGCGCTGCTGCCGCGCTATGCGCAGGCGCAGACAATCTCCTTCACCGATGCGCGCATGAAGGCGCAGTACGTGAACTACGCGTCGCCGGGTGGCAATTCCGGGCAGATGCGCGGCTATCTGGTGCAGCCGGCGGGTAATGGGCCGTTCCCGGCGGTGCTGGTGATCCACGAGAACCGTGGACTGAATCCCTACATCGAAGACGTGGCGCGCCGCGCCGCTGTCGAGGGTTTCCTCGCGCTGGCGCCCGACGGCTTGTTTCCGGCCGGCGGATATCCGGGCAATGACGACGATGGCCGTACGCTGCAGAGCGGGCTGGACCAAGGCAAGCTGCGTACCGACATGCTCAACAGCGCGCGCTTCCTGAAGTCGCACAAGTTGTCTAACGGCAAGCTGGGCGCCACCGGTTTCTGTTCGGGCGGCGGCACCGTCAATTTCCTTGCCGCTGCGCTGGGCTCGGACATGCACGCCGGCGTACCGTATTACGGCGATATGGCGGCTACTGCCGGGGTGATGAAAATCAAGGCATCTCTGCTGCTCCATTTCGCCGAAAACGATCCACGCATCAACGAGATGTGGCTGCCTTACGAAGCCGCGCTGAAGGCCGCCGGCGTTTCCCACGAGGCGCACGTCTATCCCGGCACCCAGCACGGCTTCCACAACAACTCCACGCCGCGCTACAACGAGGCGGCAGCCAAGCTCTCCTGGGAACGGACCGTCGCGTTCTTCAAGAAGAATCTCGCCTGAAGATTTCCATCGTCGTTCCGGCGTTCAACGAAGAGCGCCTGCTCGGCGCGGCGCTCGACAGCATCAAGGCGGCGGCGCAGGTTTTCGATGATTTCGGTGGCTGCGAGCTCATCGTCTGCGACAACAATTCGAGCGACCGGACCGCTGAAATCGCACGCGCCGCCGGGGCGCGGGTGGTGTTCGAGCCGCACAACCAGATCTCCCGCGCGCGCAACCGCGGCGCGGCCGCCGCCAGCGGGGAGTGGCTGGTGTTCGTGGATGCGGACTCGTCTCCCAGCCCCGGTCTGTTCCGCGACTTGAGGCAGGCGATTGAAAGCGGTGCATGCCTGGCGGGCGGATGCACCATCGCAGGCGACAGCGATTCCTTCGTATTCCGCGTCGGAATCAGGGTCTGGAATGCGATCAGCCGCATCAACCGCTGGGGCGCCGGCTCCTTCATCTTCTGCGAGCGCAGCACGTTTGCCGAGCTTGGCGGCTTCAGCGAGGAGCTGTACGCCTCGGAGGAACTCGATTTCTTCCAGCGGCTGAAACCCCTGGCACGCCGCCGCGGCCGGAAGATCCTGATTCTCCATCGGCATCCGCTGCACACCAGCGACCGGAAGGTGCGTCTCTACAGCTGGCGGGAGCTGCTCGGATTCGTCGGCAGGATGATCCTGCGTCCGCGGCGCACGCTACGCAGCGCATCGAGCTGCAACGCGTGGTACGACGGGCGCCGCTAGCGGCGTCACTTCCGGGCCGTTCAGTAGCCGATAGCGGCCCCGTCGCTGCGCGGGTCGGCGCCGCCTGAGCGCAAGCCGTTCTGCGCGTCGATGACGATGCCGTGCGCGTGGCCCGCGAGCTCGTTCCACGGCCCCCAGCGATTGATCACGTGGCCGCGGCGTGTCAGCTCATCGATCGTCGCGCGCGCGAAGCGGCCCTCGATGTGCAGCGTGTCGCGCGCTTCGCCGAGCGCGAAGCGGCCCGACAGCCAGCGCGGTGCTTCGAGCGCCTCCTGGATGTCGCAGCCGAAGTCGATCATCGCCACGTAGGCCTGCAATTGAATCTGCGGCTGGCCGTCCGCGCCCATGCAGCCGAGCACGCTCCAGAGCTTGTCGTCGCGAAAGGCGAGCGACGCGATCAGGGTGTGCAGCGGCGTCTTGCCGGGATCGAGCCGGTTCGGATGCCGCGGGTCGAGCGAAAAATACGCGCCGCGGTTCTGCAGCACCACGCCGGTGTTGCCCGCGGTCACGGTGGAGCCGAAAACGCCGTACAGGCTTTGGATCAGCGAAGCCGCGTTGCCCTCGCCATCGACGGCCGCGATGTAGACCGTGTCGCCCTTGAGGCTGCCGTAGGATGGCACGCGGTCCCAGGACAGCGCGCGCGCCGGGTCAATCAGCGCGCGGCGCCGGCCGGCATGCGCTTTCGAGATCAGCCGGTCCATCGGAACCTCGGCGAAGCGCGGATCGGCGAGCCAGCGGTCGCGATCGTGATAGGCGATCTGCTTGGCCTGCACCAGCAGGTGGACGTGGTCCGGTCCGAGGAATTCCTTGCGGTGCAGCTCCAGCGGCTCGATCAGGTTGAGCATCTGCAGCAGCGTGAAACCCTGGGTCGGCGCGGGCGTCTGGTACAGGGTCACGCCGCGATAGCTGCCGCTGATCGGCTCGCCCCAGCGCGCCGTCTGCGCGGCGAGGTCGGCGGCGGTGAAGAATCCGCCGCGTTGCTTCGCGAAGCGCGCCAACTCGCCGGCAATTTCCCCTTCGTAGAATCCCGCCCGGCCGCCTTGCGCCAGCGCTTCCAGAGTACGGGCAAGGTCCGGATTGGCGATCTTCGCGCCTGCGCGCGGCACAGCGCCGGCGGGAAGGAAAATCGCGGCGGATTCCGGATGCTGCGCGAGTTCGGATGCGGTAAGCGCGATCCATCCGGCGAGGCGTGCCGTGACCGGAAAGCCATCGCGCGCATAGCCGATCGCGGTCTCCAGATTGCGTGACAGCGAGAGGCGTCCGTACGCAGCGTGCGCCTCGCACCAGCTGGCGACTGCGCCGGGGGTGGTAACGGTCGCCGGCAGGATGCCGCGAAACGGAATCTGCGTCATGGCGCGCGCGGCGAACCAGTCGGTACTTGCGTCGGCAGCCGCGCGCCCGCCGCCGTCGAGATAGCGTACCTGGCGAGTCGCGGCGTCATAAATCAGCCAGAACGCATCACCACCCAGTCCCGTCATGTGCGGGTAAAGCACGGACAGCGCGGCGCTCGCGGCAATGGCGGCATCGACTGCGGAGCCGCCGGCGCGCAGCGCATCGACCCCCGCCTGCGAAGCCAGCGCATGCGGACACGTGACCATGCCCCTGGGCGACAAGGTCGCCGGCCGGCCCGTCGTGATCTGCATCCCTGATCCCCTCAGGCCTGCGTCATAGCCCGAGGAAGCGCCGCGCGTTGGTCGACTGGATGGCGGCGACGGTCGCGGCGTCGAGCCCTGCTTTGCCGAGCGTCGCCACCGGGTCGTTGTCGCCCATGTTGAAGGGATAATCGCTGCCGATGCAGATTTGCGAACTGCCGAAGCTGTCGACGTCCTGCAGCGGCACCGCGCCCAGGCCGACGAAACGCTGCGGCGCGAGCGCCACCATTTCCGCGATCTGCTCGTTGAGATACCGGATCAACGCCTTGCCGTCCTCGAGCGGCAGCCAGTAGGACAGCAGCTCGGGCATCGGCGAGAGCGCCTGGCGCGCGACGCGCATCGCGCCCCTTGCCGGCGTAGGCGGGAAAGTTCTCGGGGACGATGTGGGTGTGGATGTCGATGCAGTCGGTCATCTCAATCGATCCTTCAGTGCCGGATGCAGATCTTGCCGAAGTGGGCGCCGCTCTTCAGGTAGGCCATCGCTTCCTTCAGCTCTTCGAACGGAAATACCTTGTCAACAATCGGCTGAAGCCTGTGCTGGTCGATGGCGCGCATCATCGCCTCGAAGCCGTTCCGATGTCCGACGCCGATGCCCTGCATGCGCACTCGCCGCATCACGATGCGCCCGAGCTGCGCGCTCATGGTGCCGCCCGAGAGCACTCCGATGATCGAAATCGTGCCGCCCGCCCGCACGCACATCAGCG
This sequence comes from Burkholderiales bacterium, assembly GCA_038904015.1. Taxonomy (GTDB): domain Bacteria; phylum Pseudomonadota; class Gammaproteobacteria; order Burkholderiales; family SG8-39; genus RBG-16-66-20. The sequence continues at coordinate 28,999 of JBCKKZ010000010.1, forward strand.
ACTGCGGCAGCGTCTTCTCGCCGCCGAGCTCGACGATGTGGTCGTAGCCGCGCCCGGCCGTGATCTCGCGCGTCGCCTTGTACCACTGCGGCGTTCTGACGTAGTTGATCGCCGCATCGGCGCCCAGTGCCTTGGCCTTCGCGATTTTCTCGTCGCTGGAGGAAATGATGGTGACGTGCGCGCCGCGCAGCTTGGCGAACTGCAGCGCGAATAGCGCCACCCCGCCCGTCCCCTGGACCAGTACCTGCGCGCCCGGTCCCAGATTGTCGTAGCTCACCAGCGCGCTCCATGCGGTAAGCGCGGCGCAGGGAAGGCTCGCGGCCTGCTCGTCGCTGAGGTGCTCCGGTGCCTTCACCACGCCTGCCTCGGGCAGGACCATGTACTCGGCCATGGTGCCGTCGATCGGTCCGCCGAGGTTCAAATGCGCGGCGTCGGGCGGGCCGTCAATCCAGCCCTGGTTGAAGCAGGGGCAGACCCGGTCGCCGGTGCGCACGCGCGTGACGCCCGCGCCGGCCTCGACCACCTCGCCGGCACCGTCGGAGAGCAGGATCAGCGGCAAGGTGCCGGTATGCACGCCGTAGCCCCGCTCCGGCACCAGCAGGTCGCGGTAATTGAGTGAAGCGGCCTTCATGCGCAGCAGTACCTGGCCGGGGCCCGGCCGGGGGTCGGGCCGGGTGGCAAGTTTGAGGTGCATCAAACCCCAGTGGTCCTGGATCTGAAAGACTTTCATACCCCGATTGTAGTAAAGTCGCGATTGTTTGGGGTCCAAACAATCGTTATGGCAGCTGTTCCTGAGCGGGTGCATCTGAAACTGAGCGTCAACGGCGAGGACGCGCCCGTGTCCTTCGCGCCCTACAAGACGCTGCTCGAGGTCCTGCGCGAAGACCTCAACCTCACCGGCACCAAGCACGGCTGCGAGCTGGGCGAGTGCGGCGCCTGCGCGGTGCTGGTGGACGGCCAGCCGCAGCTCTCCTGCCTGATGCTCGGTCTGGAGTGCGAAGGCAAGAAAATAGAAACGGTGGAAGGCCTGGCCAAGGGCGCCGTCCTGCATCCGCTGCAGGAGGCTTTCGCCGACCTGAACGCGGCGCAGTGCGGCTACTGCACGCCGGGAATCCTCATGACCGCCAAGGCGCTCCTCGACAAAGACCTGAACGTAAACAGGGAGCAAATCAAGGAAGCCATTTCCGGCAACCTTTGCCGTTGCACCGGCTACCAGCAGATTTTCGAAGCCATCGAAGAGGCGGCGAAGAGGATGAAGGCATGAACTTCAAGGTCATCGGCAAGCCCCGCCGTCGCGTGGACGGCCGCGCCAAGGTCACCGGCCAGACCCGCTTCGCCGACGACATCGTGCTGCCGCGGATGGTGCACTGCAGGCTGCTGCGTTCGCCTCATCCTCATGCCGAAATTCTCGAAATTGATGCCAGCAAGGCGGAAAGACTCCCCGGCGTTCACCTCGTTCTCACCGGCGCGGACTTCCCGATCACCTTCGGCATCATGCCGGTGGCGCAGGACGAGTATCCGCTCGCCAACGGCAAGGTGCGCTACGTCGGCGATCCTGTCGCGGCCGTGATCGCGCGCGACGAGCAAACGTGTACTGAAGCTTTGGATCTTATTGAAGTCAAATATAAAGTCTTAAAAACCATAAGCGATCCAACAGAAGCCCTTCAAACAGCCGAGCCAAGAATCCATGATTATGCGGGACCAGGGAATATCCACCGCATCCAGTCCTACGAATTCGGCGACGTCGGCGAGGCGCTGGCGAAATCCGACCACGTCTTCGACGACCTGTTCTTCTACGAGGGCAATACGCACCTGGCGATCGAGCAGCATGCCTCGGTAGCGGCGCCGGATGGCGAGGGCAAGCTGACCCTGTGGTCTTCGACGCAGGTGCCGCACTACATCCATCGCGCCCTCGCTCGGGCGCTGCAGATGCCGGCCTCGCACATCCGCGTCATCGCCTGCCCGAACGGCGGCGGCTTCGGCGGCAAGTGCGACCTGCACAACCACGAGATCGTCGTCTCGCGCGCGGCGCTCAGGCTCGGAAGACCCGTCAAGATCTGCCTGAATCGTGAAGAGGTGTTCTACATGCACCGCGGCCGCCATCCGGTGCTGATGCGCATGCGCACCGGGGTGACGAAGGAGGGCAAGCTCACCGGCATGCACCTGCAGACGCTGCTGGATGGCGGCGGCTACGGCTCCTACGGGCCGGCGAGCACCTTCTATACCGGCGTGCTGCAGACCGTGACCTACGAGCTGCCGCGCTACAAGTTCGAGGCCTGCCGCACGTTCACCAACAAGCCGCCCTGCGGTCCCAAGCGCGGTCACGGCACCCCGCAACCGCGCTTCGGCCAGGAAGTGCAGCTGGACAAGATCGCCGAGAAGCTGAAGATGGATCCGGCCGAGTTGCGCCTCGGCATGGTCGCCAAGCCGAACTCGCTCACGGCCAATTGGCTGAAGATCGGCACCATCGGCCTCGCCGAGTGCATCCGTCAGGTCGTCGCCCGCTCCGATTGGAAAAGTAAATTCGGAAAAATGAAGGAAGGAAAGGGAATAGGCATCGCCTGCAGCTCTTATCTTTCGGGCGCCGGGCTGCCGATCTACTGGAACAAGATGCCGCACTCGGGCGTGCAGCTGCTCGCCGACCGCAGCGGCCAGGTCACCGTGTTCTGCGGCGCGACCGAGATCGGCCAGGGCTCGGATGACGTGCTCGCCGCGATGGTCGCGGAAGTGCTCGGCATCGATCCTTTCGAAATCCGCTGCGTGACCGGCGACACCGGCATCACGCCGGTGGACCTGGGTTCCTACTCCAGCCGCGTCACCGTGATGATGGGCAATGCGGCGATCCAGGCGGCGGAGAAGCTCAAGGCGCAGATTGCGGAGGCTGCCGCGGAGCAGCTGGAGGCATTGCCTTCACGCCTTTCGTTTTCGCAAGGAAAGGTCTTCCTCACTGAAAATTCGAATAAGTCCCTTACTTTCAAGGAAGCCGTCGAGTTCGCCGAAGCCAAATTCGGCACGCTGGGCGCGGTCGGCTCCTACTCGCCGCCCAAGGCGCCCGGAAAATACAAGGGCGCGGGTGTGGGGCCGTCGCCGGCATACTCGTACTCGGCCTGCGTGCTCGAGGTCGAAGTCGACCAGGCCACCGGCTGGATCGCGGTGCCGAAGATCTGGATCGCGCACGACATCGGGCGCACGATCAACCCGGTGCTCGCGCGCGGGCAGGTCGAGGGCAGCGTCTACATGGGCCTGGCCGAGGCGCTGATGGAAGAGCAGGTGTTCCGCCGCCTGCCGCCGAAGATGTCGCATGCGCTGGTGCACAAGATTCCCTCGCTGCTCGAATACAAGAGCCCGACCTCGCTCGACATGCCCGAGGTCGAAACCATCCTGATCGAGGACCCCGATCCGAACTGCCCGTTCGGCGCCAAGGAGGCGGGGCAGGGGCCGCTGCTGCCGGTGATGCCGGCGCTGGCGAACGCGATCTTCGACGCGGTCGGCGTGCGCATCGATGAGCTGCCGATCACTCCGGAGAAGGTCTTGCGTGCTCTTGAGTTGAAGAAATCAGGAAAAAACCCAAGGGTAGGGCCAGAAAGTTTTCCGGCGGTGCCGTATCCGAAACCGATATTCGTCCTGCCGCCCTGGGAGGGCGGCGACGGCAAGGAGAGCAAGAAGCATGATGCGGCTGCCGTGGTTTGATTACCGCGCGCCCCGCTCGGTCGCGGAGGCGGCGAAGATACTGGCAGGCGAAGGACCGCAGGCGATGCTCATCGCCGGCGGCACCGACCTGCTGCCCAACATGAAGCGCCGTCACCAGACGCCGAAGGTACTGGTGTCTTTGAAGGGAATTTCAGATCTTAAGAAGGTATCGAACGGGAGCGGATTGACGTTTGGCTCCGGCCTCACTTTGTGTGAAATTCTCGGAATAGAGAAAACCCCGACCGCTCTTCGCCAAGCCGCAGCCCAGGTCGCCACGGCACAGCTGCGCAACATGGGTACGCTGGGCGGCAACCTGTGCTTGGATACGCGCTGCAACTATTACAACCAGACCTACGAGTGGCGCAAGGCGATCGGCTTCTGCCTGAAGAAGGACGGCGACATCTGCTGGGTCGCCACCGCGAGCAAGCGCTGCGTGGCGGTGTCCTCGACCGACACCGCTCCCGCTCTTATTGCCTTGAATGCGAGCGTTGTGCTCACCGATTCTTTCGGAGACCGGGAGATTCCCGTGGAAGCTCTCTACAAGAACGACGGAATCGACTATCTCTCCCGCCGTCCTGATGAGATTTTGACGGCCATAAAAGTGCCCCAGAAAAACTTCAAAAGCACTTATTGGAAACTGCGCCGCCGCGGCGCCTTCGATTTTCCGATTCTGGGGGTTGCCGTTGCCTTGCAGTTTTCTTCCAAGAACATCATCGAGAACGCACGGGTGGCGCTGGGCGCCGCGGCTTCCAGGCCGTTTCTCGTCGAGAAGGCGGGCGAATTCCTGAAAGGCAAGGCGTTGACCGATGACGTGATCGCGGAGGCCGCCGTCCTCATCGCCAACCGCGCCAAGCCGCTGGACAACACCGACATGGACCTCTACTGGCGCAAGGAAGTGGCCGACGATTTCGCCGGCTACGCGCTGCGCGAATTACGCGGCGACGACATGCGCGAAACGCGGCTGCGCATCGCGCGGTACCTCGTTTAGAACCGAAGCCCGCCCGCCCCGGCGAGGATCTCGTAGGAGCGCTTGCGCGCCGGATGGTCGTAGATTCCGGCGACGACCATCAGTTCGTCCGCGCCGCTGAGGGCGATGAACTCGTCCAGCTCGCGCCGGATCGCATCCGGCCCGCCCACCACCGCGTACCTCAGCATGCCGGAAGCCTGCGCTTTCTCCATCGGCGTCCAGTAGGTCTCGATGTCGTCGATCGGCGGCTGCAATTTACCCCTGCGATTTCGTACCATGTTCGTGAACTGTTGCTGCGCGCTGGTGAAAAGGCGCCGTGCTGCGGCATCGGTGTCGGCGGCGATGACGTGGACGCCCGCCATCGCATAGGGCTTCTGCAGTTGCGCCGAGGGTTTGAACGTGCTGCGATAGACTTCGAGCGCCGGGAGCAGGACGACAGAACGACGGGGGGAATCGGCGCATGTCTGCTTGGGCAGGCAGGCACCCTTGCGCCGCCCCGGGCGCTCATGTATAAACGCGTTTATACATGAGGAGAACAGCATGAGCGAAGCGTTGCTTGAAATCAAAACCTGGGGCAACAGCCTCGGCGTGCGCATACCCTCGGCGGTCGCGCGCGCTGCCCGGCTCAAGGCCAGCCAGCCGGTGAAACTCACGGTCGAGGATGGCCGCGTGATCATCACGCCCCAGGCGCCGAAACCCCTCACCTTGGCCGAGCGGATCGAGCGCTACGACCCGGCGCTGCACGGCGCTGAAGCGATGGCGGCACCGTTGATCGGTGCGGAAAGAATCTGATCGTGGCCGCGCGCTCCGCCTGGGTTCCGGACCGCCAGGAAATCATCTGGATCGACTGCAATCCGCAGGTCGGCTCGGAGATGCGCGACATCCATCCTATGCTGGTGCTCTCGCCGCGCAGCTTCAACAACAAGACCGGCCTGGTGATCGGACTGCCGATGACCACCGCCGCCTACAACGCGACTAATCCCTTCGCAGTGGCCGCCGGCCCGGCAACCGGCCGCACAGCGGGCAAGCCGGGCTACGTCCTGTGCCACCAGCCCAAATCCTTCGACTGGCGCCTGCGCCGCGCGAAGCCCCATCGGCTCAAGCGCATGGGCGACAAACCGTTCGCCGAATCCTGCGCATTGCTGAACCAGATCATCGCAATCGGCTGAGCTGTCGGCCGGACTACGGGCTTTCATTTGGCCGGCCATGAACCTGGCAATCAGCCGGACGAAAATCTAGCGGTCAGCCGACGCCGATTCTCGCGTTCTGCCGACCATCAACACTCCCCGGCGGCATCGCTGTACTTGCTTGCCATATCGCCTTTAACCGTTAAATCATCACCGAGCCGCCGTCGACCACGAGCGTCTGGCCGGTGATGAAGGCCGCATCGTCGCTCGCGAGGAAGCTTACCGCGCCGACCAGGTCTTCGGGCTTCTCGTCGCGCGGGATGGCGCGGGTCATCTTGCTGATCTCGCCCAGTCTGAGGTGGGCCTCGTGCTTCAGCACGTTTTCCGAGAGCGTGAGGCCCGGGGCGAGCGAGTTCACGGTGATGCCGTCCTTGCCGAGCTCGCGCGCGAGGCCGCGCGTCATGGCGATCACGGCGCCCTTGCTCGCGATGTAGTGCAGGAACAGCGGCACGCCCTTCAGCGGCGCGCCCGAGGCGAGGTTGATGATGCGCCCGTAGCCGCCGTTGCGCATGTGCGGCACGCAGGCGCGGCAGCACAGGAACACGCCGAGCGTGTTGACCTCCATCACCTTGCGCCATTCGTCGGGCGGGATCTTCTCGAAGGGCCGCAGCTCGATGGCGCTGAACAGCGCCGCGTTGTTCACCAGGATATCGATGCGGCCGAACGCCTTCGCGGTTTCGGCCGCCATGCGCTCGACGTCGTTTTCGGAGGCGACGTCCACCTGCAAGCCGAGCGTTTTCGCTCCGCTGGCCTTGGCGATATCGGCCGCCGAAACGTCGTAGTTGCGCAGGTCGGCAATGACGACCGCCGCGCCGTCCTGCGCGAGGCGCGTCGCCAGCGCCTTGCCGATGCCGCCGCCGCCGCCGGTGACGATGGCGACCTTTCCTTTCAGTTTCATGGCCGCCGGTTCGTTCAGGCGTTGCCGCGACGCTCGCGGAACAGCCCCAGCTTCTGCTGCACCGTCTTGTCGCTGCCGACGAACAGGTAAGCGTCCTCGCCGGCTTCGAGACGATAGGGATCCCAGCACGGCACGACGAAGATGTCCTGCTTGGTGAATTCGAAGGTCTTCTTGCGCTCGCCGTCGCCGATCCATGCGCGGCCCTTGCCTTCGAGGCAGGTGAAGATGGAACCCTCGGTCGACTGATAGCGCTCGGTCTTGAAGCCCTTCGGCAGCCGCTGCATGAAGGTCGAGATGGTCGACATCGCGGGCCCGCCGGTGGTCGGGTCGATGAACTCCATCTTCAGCCCGAAATAGGGGTCGAGCTCGCTCGACTTGGCGAGTTCGTCCATCGTCTCGCGCGTGCGCGCGTAGGGATAGGCGAAGATCGGCGAATTCTTCCGCGGGTTCTGGTAGCCGACGGGCACCAGGTTGTTGCCGTAGCGACGCAGCGAATCGCCCGCGGGCGGACCCTCGGGAAAGCGCTCCTTGGGATAGTGCTCGTAGAAGATCGGGCCCAAGGCGTGCACCAGCGGCAGGTCGAGGATGTCCTGCCAGATCACCGGGTCCTTGCCCTCGTGGCCGTGGTCGTGCCAGCACCACGTCGGCGTGATGATGTAGTCGCCGTACTCCATGCGCGTCTTTTCGCCGTTGACCGAGGTGTAGCCGCCCTCGCCCTCCAGGATCAGCCGCAGCGCGTTCGGCGTATGGCGGTGCGCCGGAGCAACTTCTCCCGGCATGATGAGCTGCAGCCCGCTGAACAGCGTTTCGGTCGCACGGCACTCGCCTTCGAAAGCGGGGTTTTCCAGCATCAGCACGCGGCGCTCGGCCTCCTTGGCCGAGATCAGCCCGGCCGCTTCGATCAGGCTCGCGCGCACCTCGGCATAGGGCCAGAGGTAGGGCAGCGCCTTGATCTTCGGCTCGGGCGTCAGCAGGCCGTGGTAGCGCTCCCACAGCGGCGCCAGGCTCTGGCGGCGGATGCGGTCGTAGTAGGCCTGGCGGTCGGCGCTGACGCGGGCGGTTTGGCTGGCGGTCATAGTTCAAGTCCTCCGGCTATATCCAGGGTTTAATTCGCACCTGCGGCGGCCCGGATTCAACCATTGTAAAACGGATCGGAAAATCGATCCGGCTCATTTCATGTCGCAAGGCGCGTGCGATCGAGCGTCCTGGGCTGTTCCGGCATGACCTGGCACGCCTGGCGCAACCGATCCCGCACGGGGATGGTCACGTTTGTGATTCGAGATGTATCACAAATCAGTTACATCGGACACAACCTAGGCGGCAGGCCGAAGCCCGCTCACGCTGGCGAGGATCTCGTAGGAGTGCTTGCGCGCTGGATGGTCGTAGATTCCGGCGACGACCATCAGTTCGTCCGCGCCGGTGAGGGCGATGAATTCGTCCAGCCCGCGCCGGATCGTGTCCGGCCCGCCCACCACCGCGTACCTCAGCATGCCGGAAGCCTGCGCTTTCTCCTGCGGCGTCCAGTAGGTCTCGATGTCGTCGATCGGCGGCTGCAATTTACCCCTGCGATTTCGCACCATGTTCGTGAACTGCTGCTGCGCGCTGGTGAAAAGGCGCCGCGCCGCGGCGTCGGTGTCGGCGGCGATGACGTGGACGCCCGCCATCGCATAAGGCTTCTGCTGCTGCGCCGAGGGCTTGAAGGTGCTGCGATAGACTTCGAGCGCCGGGAGCAGGTCGTTGGGCGCGAAATGCGAAGCGAAAGCGTAGGGCAGCCCGAGCATCGCCGCGAGCTGCGCACCGTACAGGCTCGAGCCGAGGATCCACAACGGCACCCTGGAATCCGCGCCCGGTACCGCGACGATCCGCTGCCCGTCCTCGATCGGGCCGAGCAGCGCCTGCAGTTCCAGCACATCCTGCGGAAACTCTTCCGCGCTCGAGTAATCGCGCCGCAGCGCGCGCACGGTCAGCTGGTCGGTCCCCGGCGCGCGCCCCAGGCCAAGATCGATGCGGCCCGGATAGAGCGCCTCCAGGGTGCCGAACTGCTCCGCGATCACGAGCGGCGAATGGTTCGGCAGCATGATGCCGCCCGCGCCGACGCGGATCGTCGACGTGCCGCCCGCGAGATAACCGATGACCACCGACGTCGCCGCGCTCGCGATCCCCCGCATGTTGTGATGCTCCGCCACCCAGTAGCGCGTGTAGCCCAGCCGCTCCGCGTGCCGCGCAAGATCGAGCGAATTGCGCAGCGCGTCCGCGGCCGTCGCGCCTTCAACGATCGGCGCCAGGTCGAGAATCGAGAGTGGGATCATGCGTTCGATTCTACCCGCGCGAATCGGGCAGAATCCTCAGTTGTGCCATGCTAAAAAAAAGCACACCGTATCTCAGCGGAATTTCTGCGCCAGGGAGCACGCGGGCGGTATAGTGCAAGCAGGGGACGGAAGAGTGCGTACCTGCGCGCCAAAAGCCTGAGGAATAGTCAATGAACACAGAAACACATTCCCAGCTCGCGAACTTCATCTGGAGCATCTGCAACCTGCTCCGGGGTCCGTACAAGCGCAACGAGTACCGCACTGCTCTGATTACCGGTGCGGTGACGGGGAAAATCGACGTGCGCGGGCAGGTCGTCGATAATAGGCGCGAACCCGTGGGCACTACCTAGAAATCCGTGGCCGAACAGAGCGTTAACGTCAGTCGCGATCTGATCCGCTGGGCGATTGCTCGCTCGGGGCGGAGCTTGGATACGCTCGCACGTTATATGCCTCGCATTGGGCAGTGGGAATCCGGCGAAGCGCAGCCGACTCTCAAGCAACTCGAAAAGCTGGCGCAGAAAACCTGGACGCCGCTGGGCTATTTCTTTCTCTCGGAGCCTCCGGAGGAGAAGTTGCCGGTCCCGGACTTCCGGACGGCCCGCGACGCGCCGATTCTGCGGCCGAGCCCGAATCTGATCGACACGATGCACACGATGCAGCGCCGGCAGGCGTGGATGCGCGACTACCTCATCGAGATGGGGCATGAGCGCCTGGCGTTCATTGGCGCTGCGAAGCCCACGGATGACATTGTGTCCGTCGCGAAGAGCATTCGCCGCGAGCTTGGCGTGAGCGACGGCTGGGCGGGGAACATTGGATCGTGGACCGAGGCGCTTCGCGTCCTGCGCGAGGCGGCCGAGGGCGCCGGCGTGCTGGTCGTGATCAATGGCGTGGTCGGCAACGACACGCACCGCAAGCTTGATCCCTCGGAGTTCAGGGGTTTCGTTCTTGCCGACGAGTACGCGCCGCTTGTGTTCATCAACGGCTCTGACGCACGTTCGGCGCAGATGTTTACGCTCGCGCATGAGCTCGTGCATCTGTGGATCGGCGAGGGCGGGATCTTCGATCTTCCCGACTTGGAGGTCGATGGAGACAAGCGTGAGGTGTTTTGCAACCGCGTTGCGGCGGAATTTCTGGTGCCCGCGGTCGAACTCAAGGCCTTCTGGGCTGAGGCAAAGCGCGATCCCGAGCCGTTTCAAGCGATTGCAAGCAGGTTCAAAATCAGCCCGATTGTCGCTGCGCGGCGTGCGCTTGATCTGAATCTGATCACCCGTGAGGCGTTCTTTGAGTTTTATCGGGCATACCAAACGGACGAACGCAGACGGGCCGCCAAGGCGAAAGGTGGCGGAGATTTCTACAACAATCAGAACGTCCGTCTCGGCAAGCGCTTCGCCAGGGCGGTGATGCTCGCGGCGAAGGAGGGTCGTCTTCTCTACCGGGAGGCGTACAGCCTCACGGGTTTGCAAGGGGCGACCTTCGACAGGTACGCGAAACAGTTGAATATCGGTCTCTGAGATGGCACGGCGCGCTCGCTATCTCGTTGACGCGAGCGTGCTGACGGAAGCGCACCGCCGCTACTACAGGTTCGCCGTCTGCCCGGGTTTTTGGGACGCTCTCATCTGGCATCATAAGCAAGGCACCATCAGCAGTATTGATCGGAAAAAGCTGTTGGCGACCGCTACGGCAAGATCATTTCCTGGGCCGGAGCACAAAATCGCTATCGCCCCGAAGCTCTGGCGGAGTTTGCGACAGTGGCGGACGGGTGGCTCGTGGCATACGCGGGTGAGCATGGATTGACGGTCGTGACCCAGGAGGTGGCGGCGCCGGAATCGAAGAAAGAGGTGAAGATTCCGGATGTGTGCGATGCGTTCAAGGTTGCGTGCATCGACACATTCACGATGTTGGAGCAACTCAAGGTCGAGTTTTCGTGGAAACCTTGAGCCGGGGCGTTGTTGGCGGGTGATGCGTGTGGATTGCGAGGCGCGCGATGGCGGGTAAGCAAGATGAGGTCGAAGCCGGTTCGGGCGACGTGTTTGTCGATCTGGGCTTCGTGGACGCGGGCGAGCGCAAGCTGCGGGTGCAGCTCGCGATGCGGATCAACGAACTGATCGCATCGCGCGGGCTTGCGCAGGCGCGTACGTCGGCGCTGTTCGGCATTCCGCAACCGCACGTGTCGGACCTCAAGAACTACAAGCTCACCCGCTTTTCGTCCGAGCGCCTGCTGCGCTTTCTGACGCAACTCGACCGCGATGTCGAGATCGTCATCCGGCCGAAGGCGAAGGGTCGCGGCGAGGGGCATCTCCTGGTGTCCGTGGTCTGATCCGCTGCCCGTCCTCGATCGGGCCGAGCAGCGCCTGGAGTTCCAGCACATCCTGCGGAAACTCTTCCGCGCTCGAATAATCGCGCCGCAGCGCCCGCACCGTCACCTGGTCGGTCCCCGGCGCGCGCCCCAGGCCGAGATCGATGCGGCCCGGATAGAACGCCTCAAGCGTGCCGAATTGCTCCGCGATGACGAGTGGCGAATGGTTCGGCAGCATGATGCCGCCCGCGCCGACCCGAATCTTCGACGTGCCGCCCGCGAGATGACCGATGACGACGGAAGTCGCCGCGTCGCAATCCAAAGCTGAAGGTCCGAAACGCGCCGCCCAGCGCGGTTTGTAGAAGCGTTCTTGGCCCACGCTTCGGCGAAGCAAGGTCTTATTTAAGACATAGAGCCTTAGCGAGCGCTCCCAGCCAGTAGCAAGGCCTTAAGAATATACCCTTTAAATCATATAATTCCGTTTATAGTCACTTAATTGCATAAAAATTTAACAATTGTGATACCTTATAGATCATATAAACTAATAAATATCCCCTAAAGTGTATGAAACCTACAAGGCTCAAAAGCCTGCCGGATGACCTCCGGCAAGACATTAGAGAACGCCGCAAGGCCAAGGGCTGGAACCAGGAGGAACTCGCCCAAAAAGCTGGCCTCTCGCAGCGGCACATCTCTGGAATCGAGACCGGAAAAATTGTCCCGCGCTATGACACGCTCTTGGACATCCTCCGCGTGCTCGATCGCGACCTCGTCCTGATTCCGCGCGAGCTTCAGTCCGCTGTACAGGCCTTGATTCGCGACCACCGAAATCGCGCCGACCATGGCCAAACCGAGGAACGTCCGCTCTACGCCACGGATGAGGACACCCCAAATGGCTGAACGACAACCCGACGCCCTTGCTGTTCGCCTTCACGGTCAACGGATCGGCGTTATCAATCGCCTCGCCGGCGACAAATATCTGTTCTCTTTTGACCAGGCGTACGTGGACGACCAGAATCGGCCCACGCTTAGCCTCTCCTTCAAGGGCACCTCAGGCGGCTTGATAACCGACGTGCGCGCGTACAACGTGCGGCTGCCGCCGTTTTTCTCGAATCTTCTCCCTGAAGGTCATTTGCGCGAATATCTCGCCGCCCGAGCCGGTGTAAAGGCGAATCGCGATTTCTATCTGCTCGCCACTCTCGGAGCAGATCTGCCGGGAGCGATATCGGTCACCCCTACCGACGCCTCCGGCGACGATCATGATGATGATGATGATGATGGTGGTGATCATGATGGCCGGCATCCCCTGCGATTCTCCCTGGCCGGCGTCCAACTAAAGTTCTCGGCAATCATGGAGGCAAGCGGTGGCTTGACCATCCCGGCTGACGGCATCGGCGGCTCGTGGATTCTCAAACTGCCGTCCGCGCGATTCGACGCAGTTCCCCAAAACGAATTCGCGATGATGGAACTCGCCCGGAGAGTAGGTATTCCAGTTCCGGACGCAAAGCTCGTGCCGATCTCGGATATTGAAGGGTTGCCCCGCGATGCAGGAAAGATGGAAGGCCAGGCCCTGGCGGTTCAACGCTTCGACCGAACACCAGAGGGCGGGCGAATCCATATGGAGGACTTTGCCCAAGTATTCGGCATCTACCCAGACGACAAGTACGATAAGCGAAGCTACGCCAATATTGCTCACGTGCTATTGGCTGAAGCGGGCGATGACGCCGTCATGGATTTCACTCGTCGACTGGCGTTTTCAGTCCTCATAGGAAACGCCGACATGCATCTCAAGAACTGGTCATTGCTCTACCTTGACCGGCGCAAGGCGACTCTTGCGCCCGCATACGACTACGTTTCCACCATCCCGTACCTTCCCGACGACCGGCTCGCACTTGGCTTTGGCGGCAGCAAAGAGATTTCTACGATTACCCAGGACCAGATCCGCCGATTTGCGGACACGGCACGTCTCGCCGTGAGTCCACTTTGGCGACTTGTCCAGGAAACCTCCGAAAAAACCGTTACGGCCTGGAAATCGCTGGAAGAAAAGGCCCTTATTCCTGTGAAGATTCGCAAAGCCATTGACGAGCACATAGCCAGGGTTGCGGGTTCAATCAAATAGGCAATGAGCGATGGGTGATGACATGGATACGCGACGGTTGCCTACGGTCTAGTTCGCGGCCGCCTATCGTCTGCTGGCCGCCACCGCAGTGACGAAATACTTTCGATCCACATCTCAGTCCTCTACCACGCAAGCTCGAGGATTTGCATGACGTCGGCGCTAGTTTTGATTGGCCGGGGATTCTTTAGGACTGGCGCGTAACCGAGGGCGCGCTCGGAGATTTCCGCCAGATTTTCGCGCTTGATGCCGACGGCGCGCAGTGAAGTTGGTTGTTCTAGTAGAAAAATAAGTTCCTTAACAAGTTCGCTCGCCGGCCGCTGCGGGGAGCCCATTGCTTCGGACAAAGCTTTCTGCCGCTCGGCATTTACCGCGGCGTTCCAGGCGAGCACGGCGGGCAGCATGACGCAGGAAGTATGTCCGTGCGGCACGCCGAAGGTCCCGCCAAGGACGTAGCCGATGCCGTGGCTGGCGCCCGTCGGCACGCCCGAGGCGCCGGCCGCGATGGCCTGCCACATGCCGATCTGGGCGTCGAGGCGCGCTTGCAGATCCGTGGGGTCCGACTTGATCGCCGGCAGCGAGCGCGCGAGCAGGCGCAGGCCCTGTAGCGACAGCGCTTCGGTGCCGGGGTGCGCTTGCGGGCTGCAGTAGCTCTCGACCGCGTGATCGACCGAGCGGATGCCGGTGGCGAAGAGCAGCCACAGCGGCGTGTGCAGCGTGGCGCCCGGATCCAGGACGACGCTGCGCGGGGCGAGCAGCCGGTGGACGAAGGTCTGCTTGGACTTGGTCACGGAGTCCGTCACGCCGGCGACAGACGTGAAGTCCGAGGCCGAGAGGGTCGTCGATACCGCGATCATGCGGATCGGATCGGCCGGCAGCGGGACCGCCACGCGCTCGCGCGCCGTTCCGGCCCGGTAGGGTTCCATGGCGGCCGGGGTTTCGAGGCCGAGCCACAGGCAGAGCTGCATCGCTTTGGTCGCATCGATGACCGAGCCGCCGCCGAGCGCGACGAGCAGGTCCGCCTGGCTCGCGCGCGCGGCGCGGGCGCCCGCGATGACGTCTTCGCGCGGGCTGTGCGCGCTGATCTCCGTGTAAGTGCCGGCGTGCATCGGGCCGAGAGCCGCGACGAGCTTCTGCAGCGGGCCGTCATCGAGGCGGGCGAGCGATCGCGTCGACGTGACAAAAATTCGGCTCGCGCCGTAGCGTTGCGCCTCGGCGAGCACCGCCTCGCCCGCGGGCTGGCCGAAGACGACGCGCTCTTGCGCCTGAATGTGGAAGCTGCCTGCCTTCATCTGACGCCGATGAATTTCTAGGCCATGAGTGGATGCTTGTCAGTAGGCCCCAAACCTTCCATCGTTGTCAAAGAGTAAAATCGGGCATGAGCAGTGCGCGCACCGCGCCGGTGATCGAGTGGAGTCCCCGATACGAAGTCGGCATCCGGTTTATCGACGGCCAGCACCGCCAGATGTTCGACCTGGTCAATCGGGCCCTCGAGGGCGTGCGCGAGGAGAAAGATCTCGCCGACCTGGTCGCGGTGCTGCGCGATCTGGTGCGCCTCACCGAGCACCATTTCGGCTCCGAAGAACGGCTGATGGCCGAGCACGGCGCGCAAGCGGATCATCACCGCGGCGAGCACCGGGAGTTGCTCGAGAGCCTGCGGAGCTTCACCGAACGGCTCGACGCCGACACGGTCGGCGAGTGCTCGGCGTTCCTGCGCGACTGGCTGCTGCGGCACATCAAGTCCACCGACCGGCCGTTCGCCGCGTTCCTGCGCGAGCGCGGCGAGACCTGAACAACAAGATTGGGGCGTGCGCCGTTCAGCCTATGCGCTGCTCGAGCTGGTGCAGGGTGCGGTAGCAGGGTAATACCTTGGCGACGCTCGCGTTGGGCTCGCGGCGCTCGCGGATCGCGGCGACGAACTCGCGGTCCTGCAGTTCGATGCCGTTCATCGACACGTCGACCTTTGAGACGTCGATCTTCTGCTCCTTGCCGTCCACCAGGTCGTCGTAGCGCGCGATGTAGGTGCCGTTGTCGCAGATGTAGCGGAAGAACGTGCCCAGAGGCCCGTCATTGTTGAATGACAGCGACAAGGTGCAGATCTGCCCCGCGGCGCTCTTCAACTGGATCGACATGTCCATGGCGATGCCGAGCGTCGGATGGATCGGGCCCTGCACCGCGTTCGCCGCCACCACCGGTTCGCCGGTCTGGTACTGGAACAGATCAACGGTATGCGCGGCATGGTGCCACAGCAGGTGGTCGGTCCAGCTGCGCGGCTGGCCGAGCGCGTTCATGTTGGTGCGGCGGAAGAAGAACGACTGCACGTCCATCTGCAGGATCTTCAGTTCTCCCTTGATGATGCGCTTCCTCACCCACTGGTGGCTGGGATTGAAGCGGCGCGTGTGGCCGCACATGGCGACCAGCCCGGTTTCCTGCTGCAGTTTCACCACGGCCTCGGCGTCCGCGAGGCTGTCGGCGAGCGGAATTTCTACCTGCACGTGCTTGCCGGCCTTCATGCAGGCGATGGCCTGGGCGGCGTGCATCTGGGTCGGCGTGCACAGGATCACCGCATCGACCTCTTTGATCGCGAGGCTCGCGGCGAGATCGGTGGTGACGTGCCGGATGCCGAACCTGGCCGCGATCTCCTGGGTCTTCGCGAGTTCCCGGCCGACCAGCGAAACCACCTCGGCGCCGTCGATCCTGGCGAGCGCTTCGATGTGCTTGATGCCGAAGGCGCCGGCGCCGGCGAGCGCGATTTTCATGCGCTTCTCCAGTTCACGACGGATTCTCCAGGATCAGGTGGCCGACCGCGGTGTTCGAGGCGGGGACGTGGTAGAAGCGGTGCACGGCGCGCGGCTGCGGCTTGAGCGCGCCGAGCGCGACCAGCCACATCACCAGCTCGATGCCCTCGGAGCCGGCTTCGCGCATGTATTCGATGTGCGGCATGCGCGCGAGGCCCTCGGGGTCGGCGAGCATGCGGTCGAGGAACGCGGCATCGAACGCCTTGTTGATCAATCCGGCGCGCGGACCCTGCAGCTGGTGGCTCATGCCGCCGGTGCCCCAGACCTGCACGTTCAGGTCCTCGTCGTAAAGTTCGATCGCCTTGCGGATCGCGCCCCCGAGCTGGAAGCAGCGGTGGCCGGTGGGCGGCGGATACTGCACCACGTTCACCGCAAACGGGATTACCTTGCACGGCCAGGCCGCGGGCTGCCCGAACATCAGCGACAGCGGCACCGTCAGGCCGTGGTCCACGTCCATCCGGTTGATGACGGTAAGGTCGAATTCGTCGAGAATCACCGATTGTGCGATGTGCGAAGCCAGCTCCGGATGGCCGATCACGGCGGGCACCTTGCGCGGCCCCCAGCCTTCGTCGGCCGGCTCGAAGCGCTCGGCGCAGCCGATGGCGAAGGTCGGGATCACTTCCAGGCTGAATGCCGAGGCGTGGTCGTTGTAGACGAGGAACACGACGTCGGGTTTTTCGCGCGCGATCCATTGCTTGGAGAACTCGTAGCCCTTGAAAAGCGGCACCCAGTAGGGCTCGGCCGACTTGCCCAGGTCGATCGCGGCGCCGATCGCCGGCACGTGCGAGGTGAAAACGCCGGCGGTGATCCTAGCCACCGGGCTTCTCCCCGATGCGGCGGTTGCCTTCGGGCGAGCGTCCGCCGGCGAGCATCATCTGACGGTACTCCTGCGGCGTCGCGCCGGTCATGCTGGAGGCGGCGAACTCGAAGCTCAGGCCGTCGCTGGAAAAGATCTTGGCGAGGAAATAGATGTTGCCGCCCGCCGCGATCATGCGGTTGTAGTCGCGCTCGAGCACGGCCTGCTTTTGCTCCTCGGTCATGGGCCACTGGTCCAGGTAGGCGCGCGGGTCCGCCTTGAACCTCTCCCGGTTGGCGGCACGCATCAGCGACATGCAGAACTGGTTGAGATGAAATCCCTTGCGCGACATCTCCATGTCGAAGATGGTGGTGCCCGGGATGTCCTGGTACGGCTTTTCGAGTGCCATGCGCGTTCCTTCTCCTATGAGGCCCAGTACAGCCGCAGCGGATTATCCACCAGCAGCTTGCGCTGCAGCGCCGGCGTGACGGCGATGCGCGGCAG
Organism: Burkholderiales bacterium; assembly: GCA_038904015.1. Lineage (GTDB taxonomy): Bacteria > Pseudomonadota > Gammaproteobacteria > Burkholderiales > SG8-39 > RBG-16-66-20. The sequence goes on from JBCKKZ010000010.1 coordinate 46,557, forward strand.
GTAATCCACCAGCTTGCCGTCGTCGGGCATGTGCGACTTCATGTTCGGGTGCGGCCAGTCGGTGCCCCACAGCACGCGCTCAGGGAAGGTTTCGACCAGGCGGCGCGCGAATGGCACCACGTCATCGTAGCCCGGCGGGCCCGATTTCGACAGCCGCTCGGGGCAGCTGACCTTGGCCCAGACGTTGCCGTGCTCCCGCATCAAGCGCAGGAAGCGCTCGAACTGCGGGCCGTCCACGGGCTGGCTCACGTCCGGCCGCCCCATGTGGTCGACCACCACGGTGGTCGGCAGCGCGGTGAAGAAATCCCAAAGTTCGGGCAGGTCCTGCGCCTCGAAGTAGACGACCACGTGCCAGCCGAGCGGCGCAATGCGCTGCGCGATTTCGGCCAGCACCTCGCGCGGCGTGAAATCCACCAGGCGCCGGACGAAGTTGAAGCGCGTGCCGCGTACGCCGGCGGCATGCATCGCGCGCAGCTCCGCGTCGCTCACGTCGCGCGCGACCGAGGCGACGCCGCGCGCCTTGCCCTTCGAATGCTCCAGCGCATCCAGCAGGGCGCGGTTGTCGTTGCCATGGCAGGTGGCCTGCACGATGACATTGCGCTCGAAGCCGAGGAAATCGCGCAACGCAAACAGCTGATCCCTGGAGGCGTCGCAGGGCGTGTATTTGCGTTCCGGCGCGAACGGAAACTGCGCCTGCGGTCCGAACACGTGGCAATGCGCGTCCACGGCTCCCGCGGGCACCCGGAAGACGGGCTTCGAGGGATTGGGGTGAAACGGCAGCCAGTCGGGGTCCATGTCGGTATTATGTGGCACGGCGCTTGCGCCGTAGCCTGGCGTTCGCCGCCCGGCCTTTTTCAGTGAGAAACGGTTCGACCAGCAGCTTGATGCCCTCGTCGATATAGTCCTGCAGCGAATAGCGTCCGCGCAGCGCCCATTGCTTGAGCGCCCAGGCGTGGGCGAAAAGCACGTATTGGTACACGAGGAGCGAGTCGTTGATCGGCAGCAGGTAGCCGCCGGCAATGGCCGAGCGCAGGCATCCCTCGAGCAGCCGGTTGGTGCGCGTCTCGCCTTGCTTGATGAAGGTCCTGCGGTCCGCGCGCAGCGACTTGGTGGAGCGGTAGGTCAGCACCGTCGCGTCGCGCATCCGGTCGACGACGCGGCAGTATGCCCCGATGGCCGCCTGCAGCCGCTCCAGCGGGTGCTCGATGCCCTCGAGCGCGGCCGGAATTTCCTTTTCGTAATTTTCGAGGACCAGTTGCAAGGTCAGGAACAGGACGTCGTCCTTGTCCTTGAAATACTGGTAGATCAGGCCCACGCTGATGCCGGCTTCGCGGGCGATGTCCTGGATCGTGGTGACGTAGTAACCCTGCTCCGAGAAGAGCCTGGTTGCCGCCTTGATAATCTGCTCGCGCCGTTCCTCGACCAGTTTCGGATCGCCGACCGCGCTTTGCACGATGCCGGAGGCTCTCATTCCAGCACCGTGCGTGCGATCACCAGTTTCTGGATCTCGCTCGTGCCTTCGTAGATCCGCAATGCGCGGATTTCCCGATAAAGGGCCTCCACCGTCGTGCCGTGCACGACGCCGGTGCCGCCGAAAAGCTGGACTGCCATGTCGATCACCTGCTGCGCGCTTTCCGTTGCGTAGAGCTTCGCCATCGCCGCCTCGCGGGTCACACGGCGCTGCAGCACGTCCCGCGTCCAGGCCGCCCGGTAGACGAGCAAGGCTGCAGCATCCACCGCGAGCGCCATCTCGCCGATCTTCGCCTGCGTGAGCTGGAATTCGCCCAGCTGCTTGCCGAACACCTTGCGCTCGCGGCAGCGGCGCACCGCTTCGTCGAGCGCGCGGCGCGCCAGCCCGAGAGCCGCGGCGCCTACAGTGGTGCGGAACACGTCGAGCGTGCCCATCGCAATCTTGAATCCCGCGCCCGCCTCGCCGAGCAGCGCGGAGCCCGGGACGCGGCAAGCGTCGAACACGAGGGTAGCGAGCGGGTGGGGTGCGATCGTCCGGATCCTCGCTGCAATCTGCAGTCCGGGGGTCCCGGCATCGACGATGAACGCGGACAGCCCCCGCGTCCCCTTCTCCTCGCCGGTGCGCGCGAAGACGACGTAGTGGTCGGCGATGCCGCCGTTGGAGACCCAGGTCTTGGTGCCGTTCAGAACATAGCCGCCGCCATCGCGCGCCGCGGTGGTTGCGATCGCCCCGACGTCGCTTCCGGCCTGGGGCTCGGAGAGCGCGAACGCCGCAATGCGCTCGCCGCGCATCACCGGGGGAAGGTAGGCCGCGCGCTGGCGTTCGTCGCCCGCGATGGAAATCGGCCCTGTGCCCAGCCCCTGCATCGCGAACGCGAAATCGGCCAGTGCATTGTGCCGCGCCAGCACGTCGCGGCTGAGCGCCAGGCTGCGCACATCGAAGTTTGCGCCCGGGGCGAGGACGCAACAATGGTTCAGGAGGCCGGCGCCGCCGAGGCGGCGCACGATCTCGCGGCAGGCGGCGTCGAGCGCGGCATCGTCGTGTGGCTCATGGCCGAGGCCGGCAAGGCCTCCAGCGGCGAACCCTTCGAGTTCGCGCGCGAGCCCGCGGTGGCGCTCCTCGAAGAAAGGCCAGCCGAGATAGGTCGTGTCCGTCATCGCGGGGCGGGCATCAGTTTCCCTCGAATTTCGGTTTTTCCTTCTTCACGAAGGCGCGATAGGCGCGGCCATAGTCGCGCGTCTGCATGCAGATCGCCTGCGCCTGCGCTTCCGCCTCGATCGAATCGTCGATGCCCATGCTCCATTCCTGATGGATGCAGCGCTTGGTCATGGCATGCGCGAAGCTCGGACCGTCGGCGAGGGACTTCGCCATAGCCTGCGCCTGGGCCAGCAGCTCGCCGGCGGCGCAGATCTTGTTGTAGAAGCCCCAGCGTTCGGCCTCGGCGCCGTCCATCGAGCGGCCAGTGTAGAGCAGCTCCGCTGCGCGCCCTGCGCCGATGATCCGGGGCAGCATGTTGCAGGCCCCCATGTCGGCGCCCGCCAGGCCCACGCGCACGAAGAGGAACGCCACCTTGCTCGCCGCCGTGCCATAGCGCAGGTCGGAGGCCATGGCGAGGATCGCACCGGCGCCGGCGCAGATGCCGTCGATTGCGGCGACGATCGGCTGCGGACAGTTGCGCATCGCCTTCACCAGGTCGCCGGTCATCCTGGTAAATGCAATCAGTCCATCCATGTCGCCCGCTTCCTGCATCGCGACCAGCGGGCCGATGATTTCGTGCACGTCGCCGCCGGAGCAGAAATTGCCCCCCGCGCCGTTCAACACCACTGTCTTGACTTCGCTCGCGTAGACGAGGTTGCGGAAGGTGTCCCGTAGTTCGGCATAGGACTCGAGGGTCAGGGGATTCTTGCGCTCGGGGCGGTTGAGGGTAATCGTTCCCACCTTGCCCTCGAGCTGCCAGCGGAAATGCGCCGGCTTGAACTTGCCGAAATCCATGCCTGCGGGCCTGAACCGTTCCTGGGTCTGCATTGGGGAGTCCTCTCTCTCAATTGAAAAGCATGGTCCGGTCTAGCCGGCGAACGTCAGGCCGCCGCTCACGCTCAGCACCTGGCCGGTGACGAAATCGGACGAGGGGCTGGCGAAGAAGAGTATCGCGTCGGCGACCTCTTGGGGCTTGCCGAGCCGGTGGAACGGGATCGCCTTGATGAATGCCTCGCGGAATTTCTCCGGCACCGCCGCCATCAGCGGCGTGTCGGTCGGCCCGGGGCAGACGCAATTGACATTGACGCCGCCGCGCGCCGCTTCCCGGGCGAGCGACTTGGTGAACGCGATCATGCCGCCCTTTGCCGCGGCGTACATGGTTTCGCCGAGGCTGCCGACGCGGCCGGCGTCGCTCGAGATGTTGACGATCTTGCCGGCGTGGATTTCCATCATCCGGGGCAGCAGTTTCTGGGTCAGGCGCACCGGACCGGTCAGGTTGACGGCCACCACGCGCTCCCAGAATTCGGGCGTGTTGTCGACGAACGGCTGGATCTTGCCCCAGCCGGCCGCGTTGACCAGGACGTCCACCTGGCCGAAGCGCTCCAGCGCCAGCGCGGCGAAAAGGTCGATGGATGCCGGGCTGACGAGGTCCAGTTTCATGTACTCCACCTTCAGGCCCGCGGCCTCGGCCTCGCGCTGCACCGCGGCGCCGCCTTCCTCGTTGACGTCGGCGATGATCACCCGGCCGCCGGCGCGCGCCAGCTCGAATGCGGTCGCCTTGCCAATGCCCGAGGCGCCCCCGGTCACCACCACGATTTTTCCGTTCAGTTTCATGTCGCCCATGTCAGTCTCCTTGCCGCCAGTTCAAAGGGGTGTGCCCGCGAGGAATGCCCCGACCCTCGCGACGCCGCCTTCGACCGTCAGGTGGAAGGCATCGGTGCGTGCCATGGATTGAATGGTCATTCATATACAGTCTCTCCCCGCACGCCCGCCCTTGTCAATCTCCCTCGATTGATCCAGATCAAGGGTGGATATTGACTTTGAAAAATAACTGAATGATCATTCATTCGTGGCCTTGACTGCGCACATCGACTGCTTTGCGCGCGATAACCTTCCGCCCCGGGATCAATGGCCCGAACTGCTGTTCGAGCGGCCGGAACTGCAGTTTCCGCAGCGCCTCAACTGCGCCACGGCGATCCTCGAGCGGCAGGCCCTGGGACCCGGCGGATCGCGCCCGGCGCTCCTGACGCCTGAGAGCCTGTGAAAATAATTCCTGCCTCCCAGATTTTTTGTATAACGACGCGGTCATAGTCTTTACTTTAATTTCGAGACAGCCATGTCGCCCACGCCCGCCGAACTTTTTACCGATCCTGGCATTGAGACCCGGCGCAGCCAGGCGGCCAAGGCACGGGCGGCGCGGGAACGCGAAGCGCGCTTGCAAAAGGCCCTGGATCGGCTGCCGGAACTGGAAGCCATCAAAGCGCGCCAAGGCAAGAAGCCCGAGACCGCGCGCGCCTCGATGACCTGGCCTGCGCCACGGTTATGAAAATGGGCGATGGCGGGTTCCGGCCGGCGTACAACCCGCAATTCGCAACGGATGCCGACAGTTTGGTGATCGTCGGCGCCGATGTCGTCACGGCCGGCAGCGATGCGGCGCAAATGGCGCCGATGGTGGAACAGGTCGAGACACGCTGCGGCCAGGCGCCGGAATCATGGCTGGTCGACGGCGGCTATACCAGTCACGACCAGATTGAGCGTGTCGTAGAGAAGACCGTGGTGTATGGCCCGGTGCCCAAGCCGAAGGACGACGCGGTGGATCCGCACCAGCCCAAGCCCGGCGATAGTGGCGCCGTGGCAGCCTGGCGCGAACGGATGGGGACCGATGAGGCGAAGGCGATCTACAAGCAGCGTGCGGCGACAGCGGAGTGCGCTAACGCCCAGGCCCGTAACCGTGGATTGCAACTGCTGCCGGTGCGAGGGCTGAAGAAGGTGAAGTGTGTGGTGCTGCTATTTGCGCTGGCGCACAACCTGATACGGATGGCCACTCTCGCACCGCAATTGCTCGGGATAGGGACAGGTACGTCTGCCATGGCGGGAAGCGGAGCATAAGCCCGGGAATCAGGGCGAAACAAGAGGGAAAATCACCCGACGGGACGAATTCCAGAGCAGAAACATGTCAGTCGAATATCACGGCGAGAAAATCCGCCTGCCGATGCCCGCCGCGTCTGTTCAGGGTGTCGGCGTAAAAATTCACAGGCTCTGAGCGCATCCTGGCGATCCGATTTCGTCGCGCAAGCTCGCTTTGCCCGGGTTCTGCGCGGTTGCGCGCGAATTGTGACCCACCGTGAATTCTCCCGGCGATGCGCGCTGCCAATTGCAACCGGGGGCGCAATGCCGGCGATCCCGCCTCTTCAGGCATGAACGCCGTGGCGTACGTCTGCTTCGCCGCGGCCGCGCGCGGGGAAAACCGCTTCGGGCTACGCCCTACGCGGCTTTCCCCGCGCAAACCCAGAAAAGCGGACAATTCATGTGCTACGGAACCGGACAGATCATGTGCTCGCAACAGGAATACCCGGTATGCTTGACTTCCTTAACCACTAGGTCAACAATTGCCGCAGCATTTTGTCGCTGCATCATCGGGTCCGGCACCTTCGTAACGCCGCGTTCCGATCCAGCCAATCAGGGCTTTGAGATCAGCGGCGGCAGCCCGCAGGACGTTGCGCAGTTCATGCGCACCGAAATCGAGAAGTGGACCCGCGTGGTCGACGGCGCCGGGCAGCCGAAGCCCTGAGCGGGCGCAAACCCGGAGCAACGGCAAAGCCATGGCAATACGGATAATGTCCTTCATCGACGGCAAGCGCGTCGAACACGCGGGCGCGGCGACACCGCTGCTCTCGCCGGTCGATCTCTCCACCTATGCCCAGATGATCGAAGCGCCCGCCGCGACGGTCGCGCAGGCGGTGGCGAGCGCGCAGGCCGCCTACATCGCCCACCGGCGCGCGAGCCTCGCCCAGCGGGTACAGTGGCTAAATGCCGCCGCAGCAGCAGTGGAGCGCGCCGTGCCGGAAATCGTCGGCCTGCTGATCTGCGACATCGGCAAACCGAAGCGCGCGGCAAGTTTTGAGGCGAACCGCTCGGCGAACTTCCTGCGCGCCACCGCCGCCGAAGCGCAGACCCTGCGCGGCGAGACCCTGCCGGTGGACTCGGCGCTCGCCGGCGCCGGGCGCTTCGGGTTCACCCGGCGCGTGCCCTACGGCGTGGTCGCCGCAATCACGCCCTTCAATGCGCCGATCAACCTGCTGGCGCAGAAGATCGCCCCGGCGATCGCGGCGGGTAACGCGGTGGTCCTCAAGCCCCACCCCGCGGGCATGCGCGTCGCGCTGCGCGTCGCGGAACTGTTCATCGAAGCTGGCTTGCCGCCGGGCCTGTTCAACGTCCTTACCGGCGATCGCGCCGCCGCGCAGACGCTGGTAGCCGACCCGCGCGTGATGGCGGTGACGTTCACCGGCGGCACCACCGCCGGCGATGCGCTGGTGCGCGCGGCCGGCGCGAAGAAATTCCTCGCCGAGCTCGGCTCGAATGCGGCAAACGTCGTGCTCGCGGATGCGGACATTGGCGATGCGGCGAGGCGTATTGCCTCGGCCGCATTCGAAGCAAGCGGCCAGCAGTGCATCTCGGCGCAGCGCATTATCGTCGAGAAATCCGTGCGCGACGCCTTTCTGGCGGCATTCGTGACCGCAGCCAAGGCGCTCAAGGTGGGCCCCCCGGACGATGAGGCGACCGACGTCGGCCCGATGGTGTCGCTCGCCGCGGCCAACCGGGTCATGGGCATGCTCGCCGACGCCCGGCAGCGCGGCGCCACGCTCGCGCTCGAAGCGGTGCAGAAGGATTGCCTGGTCAGTCCCGGCATCGTCGCCGCCGCGCCGCGCGAGTCGTCCATCTGGCGCGACGAAGCCTTCGGCCCGGTCGCGGTCGTGGAAGGTGCCGCCGATCCCGAGGACGCGCTGCGGCTTGCCAACGATTCGGAATTCGGCCTGCAGGGCGCGCTGTTCACCCGCAGCCTGAAATGGGCGCTGCGCTTTTCCGAGGAGTTCGAAGTGGGTTCGCTCTGGGTGAACGAGGCGAGCCGCTTTCGCCTCGACATGTACCCCTTCGGCGGCGCCAAGCGTTCCGGCTTCGGGCGCGAGGGCGTGCGCTACGCGATCGAGGAATTGTCGCAACTGCGGTTCACCGGAATAAGGTTCGATGCATGAGCACGGCACCGGCCATACCAGAAGGACTGCGCGCGCTCATGGCCGAGATCGGCCCGCGCTGGGCGAGCGCGATCAGCGAGCATGTGAAGGCCATGGTCGACGCGTTCACGCCGGTGCTCGCGAGCGCGCCCAAGGACGGCGTGAGCGTGACGCGCAATCTCGCCTACGGCGTGCACTCCCGCCAGGTGCTTGACGTCTATCGACCCGGCGGCGGCTCACCGGGCGCGGGGCCACACCCGGTGCTGATCTTCGTCGACGGCGAGAAGGACAAAACGCCAGAGGTCTACGCCAACGTGCTGTATTACTTTGCGCGCTACGGCGTACTCGGCATTAACATCGAATACCGCCAAGCGCCGGAGTTCAAGTATCCGAGCGGCGCGCAGGATGTCGGCGGCGCGGTCGCGTGGGCGAGGGCGCATGTGGCGGAATACGGCGGCGACCCGGCGCGGATCTTCATCATGGGCCATTCGACAGGCGCGGCGCACACCGGCTGCTATGCCTACGACGCGAGCCTGCAGCCCGCAGGCGGGCCCGGCATCGCTGGCCACATCGTGGTGAGCGGACGGGTGCGCACCGAAATGCGCGCCGACAATCCGAACGCGAAAAAGGTCGAGGCCTATTGCGGCTCCGATCCCGCAATGCTCGAGCGCGCTTCGGCGGTGTCGCATGTGAACGCGGCGAGCGTGCCGACCTGCATCGCCTTTGCCGAATACGAAAATCCGCTGATCGACCTGCACTGCACGGAACTGGCGTTTCGGCTCGCCACCATCCATCGCCGCGCGCCGCCGCTGTTGCGGCTACGCGGCCACAACCACACCTCCATCGTCGCGCACTTCAATACCGCGGAGGATTTCCTCGGGCAGGAGATCCTGCACTTCATCGCCGCCACACCGGCGACGACCTGAGGGCGCGGCCATGCGCGACGTCCTGCTGATAGGATCGGGGCCATCGGGACGGTGGTGCAAAGGCATTTTCGCGGCGACCGACAGTTGCGCATCCGCTGGGTCCTGGAGCGCTCGGGCAAGCGCGACGCGCTGTAGGCGTCCCTGGGCGATGCGGCGCGCGCCATCGCCGCGCTCAATGAACTCGACGCCGTTCCCGCCTTCGCCGTGGAATGCGCCGACCATAGCGCCGTCAAGGACCATGTGCCGCGGTTGCTGGCGCGCGGCATCGACGTGATCCTCGTCTCCGTCGGTTCGCTTGCCGAGCCGGGGCTGGCCGAGACGCTGGAGCAGAGCGCGCGGCAGGGCAGCGCGCAGCTCACCCTGGTGTCCGGCGCCATTGCCGCCATCGACGCGCTCGCCGCCGCGCGCGCGGGGGGCCTGGACGAAGTCATCTATACGGGACGCAAGCCGCCCGCGGGCTGGAAGGGCACGCCGGCGGAGCAGCGCGTCGACCTCGATCAGCTCGTGGCAGCGCAGGTGGTGTTCGAGGGCAGCGCCGGCGAAGCGGCGCGCCTCTATCCCAAGAATGCGAACGTCGCCGCAACGGTCGCGATGGCCGGAC
>JBCKKZ010000011.1:0-49182 GCA_038904015.1 Burkholderiales bacterium
TGTCGGCGAACCCGGACTACCTCGGCCCGGCGGCGCTCAATCGCGCCTGGACTTTGATAAAAGATGAAAGGGATGTGAAAACCATCGAAAGATTGCGCGCGGTGGCGGGGGACGCCGGCTGCCATTCCTGCCATACGCACATGAGCTGTACCGAGCATTGCCCGAAGCAGTTGTCGCCGACCGCCGGGATCGCGGGATTGAAGCGGGCGGTGGCGGTGGCGGCCCTGCGGGGAGAACTGTGAGCGCAAGGGCGCAGACCGCCCTGTGGCTCGCGCAGCGCGCGAGCGCGGCGGTGCTGGCGTTGTGCGTTGCGGCGCACCTGGTGACGATGATTTACGCGGTGCGCGGCGGCCTCACGGCGGCGGAGATCCTGGCGCGCACGCAGGGCAGCGTCGCCTGGTTCGCTTTCTATTCGCTGTTCGTGCTGGCCATCGTGGTGCACGTGCCGATCGGCCTGCGCGCGGTGCTGGGGGAATGGCTCGGCTGGCGCGGCCCGTCGCGGGACTTGGCCCTTGTTTTAACCGCTGCAGCTATTGGGTTTACGGGTATGCGAGCGGTTTTGGGAGTCTTTTCTTGAATTTCATTCAAGGCAAAAGAGCAGCCTTGGTTCATAGGCTCTCCGGAATCGCGCTGGCCTTGTTTCTGCCGCTGCACTTCTGGGCGCTCGGGCAGGCATTGGGGGATGAAATGCAGTCGGGCGAAGTAAGGCTAGAATCTTTTCTGCGCTGGACCGATCAGCCCCTCGTCAAGGCGAGCGAGTGGGCAATCGTGCTGTTGCTGGCGATTCATTTAACAGGAGGCATCAGAATCCTCATGATCGAATTCCTTCCTTGGCGGGACTGGCAGAAAACGCTGGTTGCGGTGGCAACGGCGACGGCGCTCGGTATCGGCCTGCTGTTTGCTCTTTCCTCTACGGCGCATGCGCAGTTGTGGCCGCAGAAGTCGGTGCGCTTCATCGTGCCGTTCCCGCCCGGCGGCGCGACCGACATTTCGGCGCGCATGCTCGGCCAGAAACTGACCGAGATCTGGGGCCAGACCGTGGTGATCGAGAACCGCGGCGGCGCGGGCGGCGGCGTCGGGGCGGCCGAAGCGGCGCGCGCGGCGCCCGACGGCTATACGCTGTTCTTCCCGTCGGGCTCGGTGATGACCGCCAACCAGCACATCTACGTGAAGATGAATTACAACCCGGAGAAGGACTTCGTGCCGGTAACGAAAGTCGTCTCCGGGCCCCAGGTGCTGGTGGTGGCCGCGAGTTCGCCGTACAAGAGCGTGAAGGAACTGATCGATGCGGCGAGGGCGCAACCCGGCAAGCTCACTTTCGGCCATGCGGGGATCGGCTCGCAGACGCATCTGGCGGCCGAGAATTTCGTCAATACCGCGAAAATCGATGCCGTCGCGGTGCCCTACAAGGGCGAGGGGCCGGGATTGGCCGGTCTGATCAGCGGTGACACCACCTTTTTCGTCGGCAACGTGGCCGCGGCGATCGGGCACATCGCTTCCGGCCGGCTGCGCGCGCTCGGCGTGACGAGCAAGACGGAGTTTGCACAGCTGCCCGGGGTGCCGCCGATCGCGAAGACGCTCCCCGGGTTCGAGAACACCGGCTGGTTCGGCATCGTCGCGCCGGCCGGCACTTCGAAGGAGATCATCCAGAAGGTCTACCGGGACACGAAGAAGGCGCTCGAATCCACCGAAATGAAGGCGCGCTTCTACGTGCAGGGCCTCAGCCCGGTCGGCAACACGCCGGAGGAAATGGGACAGGCGATGAAGGAAGAGACCGCGCTGTGGGCGCGCGTGGTGAGGGAACGGAAAATCAAAGTCGAGTGAAAGTAGACCTTCAACAGGTCGAGGACGCGGCCAAGGAGCTCTACATCCGGGCACTGAAGCTGCTGCCGCCCGACGTGAAGCAGGGCTTCGAGCGGCTCGCCGCGCTCGAGACGGACACGGGCGCGCAACGCATGCTTGGCACCATGATCCGCAATATCAAGGTCGCGGAGGACACGCAGAACCTCCTGTGCCAGGACACCGGCATTCCGATTTACAACGTGCGCATCGGCCGCGGCGTGGAGGTGGATGGCTTCGGCCTGAAAGAGGCGATCCGGCGCGGCTGCGCGCGCTCGACGCGCGAGTACTCGTTCCGCTCCTCCATCGTGCATCCGGTCACGCGCGTCAACGAACAGACGTCGTCGGGCCGCGGCGTGCCAATTGTTCATTTTGAATTCTCGAACGAAAAGGACACTTTGGAAATTGAAATGATCCCCAAAGGCTCCGGTTCGGAGAACAATTCCTGGCTGAAGATGGCGATCCCGGCCGACGGCGTGGACGCGATCAAGACTTTCGTTGTCGACTGCGTGCTGGAGGCGGGCGGCAAGACCTGCCCGCCGACCATCGTCGGCGTGGGCGTCGGCGGCACCTCGGACCTGTGCGTGCATCTGGCCAAGCAGGCGGCGACGCGCGCGCTCGGCTCGCGCTGCGAAGATCCGGAAGGCGCGAAGCTGGAAGAGGCGCTGACGCGCGCCGTCAACATGCTCGGTGTCGGCCCGCAGGGCCTGGGCGGCGACTCGACCGCGTTTGCGGTGCATGTCGAGACCGCGGCCACCCACATCACCATGAACCCGGTGGCGGTCAACATGCAGTGCCACTCGGCGCGCCGCGCGCGCGCGACTTTCAGACCCGGTGGAATCGAGTACGGATTCTGAGATGACGCACTACGATCTCAGGCCGCCGCTCACAGAAGCGCAGGCGCGGATGCTGCGCGTCAACGATACGGTGACGATCGAGGGCACCCTCTACGGCATCCGCGACGCGACGCAGATCCACATGTTCGACCGCGGGCGCAAGACGCGTTTCGATCTCGCCGGCCACGCCGTCATCCACACCGCGCCCAACGTGAAGAAGGTTGAAAAGAGCGCGGCCCACCCGGCGGGCTACGAGCCCTCCTGCGTCGGCACCACCACCAGCGACCGCATGGAACGTTTCACGCGGCCGCTGATGGCGCAGAACGGCGTGCGCCTGGTGATTGGCAAGGGCGGCTTGCGCGAGGAGTCCCTGCAGGCCTTCAAGGAGATCGGCGGCGCGTATCTGGCGATCATCGGCGGGGCGGCGGCGCTGGAGACCACCTGGGTGGAGGCGGTCGAAGACGTGGATCTCGACGACCTGCACCCCGAATCGCTGTGGAAGTTCCGCGTCAGGGGATTCGGGCCGCTGGTGGTGGCCATGGACAGCCAAGGCGGCAGCCTCTACGCCCAGGTGAAAAGCGATTCGCACGGGCGCCGCGCCAGGGCGCTAGAGAGCCTTGGCGTCAAAGCGTTATAGAATTGACATATTCATTCAGGAGGGAAAATGCAAACAACGATTCGCTTTGCCATGGCGCTGCTGCTGGCTTTTGCCGGCGCCGCGCAGGCGCAGAACATCTCGATTGCCACCGGCGGCACCGGCGGGGTGTACTACCCGCTCGGCGGCGGCATGGCCGCAGTCCTGTCCAAGCACGTGCCCGGCATGCAGGCGACCGCCGAGGTCACCGGCGGCTCGGTCGCCAACCTGCAATTGATCGGCACCGGCAAGCCCTACATCGCCCTGACCCAGGCCGATGCGGCGATCGACGCGGTCAAGGGCGAGGACAAGTTCACCGGCAAGCCCGTTCCGGTGCGCACGCTCATGGTGCTGTACCCGAACCGCATGCACGTGGTGACGGTCGAGGGCACCGGCATCGCCAAGATGGCGGACCTGAAGGGCAAGCGCGTCTCCACCGGCTCGGGCGGCAGCGCCACCGAAGTGATGGCGTTCCGCGTCATCGAGGCCGCGGGCCTGGACAAGGACAAGGACATGAAGCGCGAGCGCCTCGGCGTCGCCGAATCGGTGAACGCGCTCAAGGACCGCAAGATCGACGCCTTCTTCTGGGTCGGCGGCCTGCCCACGGCCGGGGTGACGGACCTCGCCAACTCCCCTGGCGTCAAGATCAAGCTGATCGACATCGCCGACCTGCAGCCGGCGATCGTCAAGAAGTACGGCAACATCTACGTGAAGGATGTCATCCCGCAGAGGATGTACAAGGGTATGGACGCGGACAATCGCCAGATCACCGTGACCAACCTGCTGGTCGCGCACGCGGACATGGACCAGAAGACCGCCTATACCATCGTCAAGACGCTCTGGGAGAATCGCGTCGATCTGGTCCGGGTGCACGCCGAGGCGGTGAACTTGAAGCCCGAGAATCAGCGCGCCGAGGCCTCGTCGATTCCCTGGCATCCGGGCGCGGTGAAATTCTTCGCCGAGCAGGGAATCAAGATCAAGTGATCGTCCGCGCCTGAAGCGGCCCCGCCCAGCGCGCTGGCGGGGCTTTTGATTTTTGGGGGGTCCAGATGAGCGAGGACATCGCGCGGCTGCACCAGCCGGCCAAGGAAGTCAGCGAAGAGGCGCTCGCGCGCGCCGAGGAGATGATCGAGCGCGAGGAGGGCGTCCAGAACAAGTTGAAGGGCTGGCTCGCGGCCTTCGTCACCACGGTGGCGGTGGCGATGTCGCTGTTCCACCTCTACACGGCCTACGCCATCGTGCGCCCCGAGCACCTGCGCGCGATCCACGTCGCGTTCGTGCTGTTCCTCGCGTTTCTCATCTTCCCCGTCGCCAGGCGCTTTCGGCACCGCGTCATGTGGTGGGACTGGCTGCTCGCGCTCGCCGCCATCGCCACTGCCGCCTACCTGATCGCGGGCGGCGACAACTTCTTCGACCGCTCCATCCTGCCGGAGCAGTGGGACATCGTCTTCGGCGTCTGCCTGGTGCTGCTGATCCTGGAGGCAATGCGGCGCACCACCGGCTGGATCCTGCCGTTCATCACCATCTGTTTCCTGCTCTACGCGTTCTTCGGCCCCTACCTGCCGGCGCCCTGGACCCACAAGGGCTACGAGATTCCGCGCCTGATCGGCCACATGTACATGACGCTGGAGGGGATCTACGGCACCGCGATCAACGTGTCCTCCACGCTGATCATCCTGTTCACCATCTACGGCGCCTTCCTGCAGTTTTCCGGCGCAGGCAAGTTCTTCATTGATTTTTCCTTTTCCGCCATGGGCGGCAAGCCGACCAGCGCGGGGCGCACGGTGACCCTCGCCTCGTTCCTGCTGGGCGGTCCTTCCGGCTCGGGGGTGGCGACCACCGTCACGCTGGGCGCGGTGGCGGCGCCGATGCTCGCCAAGGTGGGCTACAGCAAGAACGAAGCCGGCGGGCTGCTGGCCGCGTGCGGCCTGGGCGCCATCATCTCGCCGCCGGTGCTCGGCGCGGCGGCCTTCCTGATCGCGGAATTCCTCGGGATCTCGTACCTCGACGTGCTGCTGATGGCGGTGATCCCCACCTGCCTGTATTACCTGACGCTGTTCATCATGGTCGAAATCGACGTGCGCAAGTTCGGCATGAAAGACGTGGTGTTCGAGCAGGCCGAGTCGGCCTGGAGCCTGAGCAAGAAGTACTGGTTCCATTTCTTCTCGCTGGTGTCCATCGTCGCCTTCATGCTGATGGGTTTCTCGCCCGAGCTGTCGGTGTTCTGGGCAACGGTGGTGGTGCTCGGCACCAGCTTCCTGCGCCGGGATTGCGCGCTCGTTTCCTATGAATTTTTCCAGGGGGAAACCCCCGTCTTGCGCGGCATCGCCGGCGCCGGGATGGTGAAGGCGCTCGATGGCGGCGCGCGCTCGGTGCTCAACGTGGCGGCGACCTGCGCCGGCGCGGGCCTCATCGTCGGCGTGGTGACGCTCACGGGCCTGGGCCTCAAGTTCAGCTCGATCGTGCTCGCCTACGCCGGCAATTCGCTGCTGCTCACCGCGATCTACACCGCGCTGATCGTCTGGATCGTCGGCCTCGCGGTGCCGGTGACCGCGAGCTACATCATCTGCGCGGTGATCGCGGCGCCCGCCCTGATCGCGCTCGAGGTGCCGAATTACGCCGCGCACATGTTCATTTTCTATTACGCGGTGCTGTCCGAGGTTTCCCCGCCCACGGCGCTGTCGCCGTTCGCGGCCGCCGCCATCACCGGCGGCGACCCCTACAAGACCACGCTGCAGTGCTGGAAGTACACCACGCCCGCATTCCTGGTGCCGTTCATGTTCGTGCTCGATCCGGCCGGCCTGGGCCTGCTGCTGATGGGTTCGACCAAGGCGCTGACCGGCGCCGACTGGGGTTCGATCGCCTGGGTCACCTTCAGCGCCGCGAGCGGGATCCTTGCACTCGCCTGCGGTTTCCAGGGCTGGATGTTGAAGCGCGCGGGCGCCGTGGAGAGGACGATGCTGATCGCCGCCGGCTTTGCGCTGGTCTACACGCACCGGATATCGGACATGATCGGCTTCGGCCTCATCGCGGCCGTCGTGGCGATGCAGCTGTTGCGGCGCCCGGCCGCGCAAGCGTAGCGGATGCGTGAGGTCTCGACCGACATCCTGATCCTCGGCTCCGGTGGCGCGGGCCTCTTCGCTGCGCTGCACGCGCACCAGGCCGACCCTTCGCTCTCGATCACCGTCGCGGTGAAGGGATTGCTCGGCAAGAGCGGCTGCACTCGCATGGTGCAGGGCGGCTACAACGTCGCGCTGGCGAAAGAGGATTCGATCGAGCGCCACTTCATGGATACCATCGAGGGCGGCAAGTGGCTGCCCGACCAGGATCTCGCCTGGAAGCTGGTGACCCTGGCGGTGGAAAGAATCAGGGAACTGGAAAACGAGCTTGGCTGCTTTTTCGACCGCAATCCCGACGGCAGTGTGCACCAGAAGGCCTTCGCCGGGCAGACCTTCGACCGCACGGTGCACAAGGGCGATCTCACCGGCATCGAAATCATCAACCGCCTCGCAGAGCAGGTCTGGGCACGCAAGATCGGCAGGCTGGAAGAACACCGCGCTGTTGAACTGATCAAAGATAAAAACAATTCAGCAATCGCGGGCGTGCTGTTCATCGACATGCGGACGGGCGAGTACGTCGTCGTGCGTGCCAAGGCGGTGCTGCTCGCGACCGGCGGCGGCCCCACGATGTACAAGTACCACACGCCCTCGGGTGACAAGAGCTGCGACGGCCTGGCGATGGCGCTGCGTGCCGGGCTCCCCTTGCGCGACATGGAGATGGTGCAGTTCCACCCGACCGGCCTCTACGCGGGCAGCCACACGCGCATGACCGGCACGGTGCTGGAAGAGGGTCTGCGCGGCTCGGGCGGCTACCTGCTCAATGGAGCGATGGAGCGCTTCATGCCGAAGTACGACCCCATGGCCGAGCGCGCGACGCGCGATATCGTCTCGCGGGCGATGTATGCGGAGATGAGAGCGGGAAAGACGAGCCCGAACGGGGGGCTTTTCATTTCCATGGGTCATCTGGACAAAATTCTGGTTGAAAAACAATTTCGCGGCATGGTCGAACGGTGTGCTGATTGCGGCTTCGACCTTGTCGGCGGCCTGGTCGAAGTGGTGCCGACCGCGCACTACATGATGGGTGGCGTCGAGTTCGCGCCGGACTGCAGCACGCAGCTCAAGGGCCTCTTTGTCGCGGGCGAGGACGCCGGCGGCGTCCATGGCGCGAACCGGCTGGGTGGCAACGGCGTCGCGAATTCCACGGTGTTCGGCGCCGTGGCCGGCGACACGATGGCGGAATGGGTAGGGAAGGAAGGTTCTTTTCTTGAATATGACCGTTCCACGATCGACGAAGCCGTCTCCCGGTGTGAAATACTCTTCAATGCGAAAAAATCCGCGCACGGCAGCCTTGAGCCCCTGCGCGACAGGCTCCACGAGGTGATGTGGCACAAAGTCGGCATCATTCGCGATGCGCCAGGATTGCGCTCCGCCCTGTCTGAATTGAATTCCTTAGACGATTCCCTGAACCACGCGGGAATCGCGGACGGCAACCGTGCCTTCAATCTCACCTGGCACGACTGGCTCAACCTCAAAAGCCTGGTCGAGACGAGCCGCGCGATCGCGCAAGCGGCGCTGGCGCGCACTGACTCGCGCGGTGCGCACTACCGCGAGGATTTTCCGGAAACGGGATCTCTGGAAGGTTCTTTCTTTACCAGCCTTCAATTAAAGAGCGGTGAACTTCAGGTCAAGACCAAACCCGTGGTCTTCACGCGGGTGCGTCCGGGCGAGACCCTGCTTCGCTAACCCAGGTTCTTTCTGAAGAACTCGATGGTGCGGCTGCGCGCGAGCTTGGCGGCGTCGGCATTCCAGGAGCCGCGCTGGTCGCAGTTGAAGCCGTGGCCGGCGCCGGCATAGAAGTGCGCGGTGATGGCCGGGTGCGCGGCGGCGATTTCCTTCGCTTGCGCCAGCGTCGGCGACTGGTCCAGTTCGCCGAAGTTGCACATCACCGGCACGTTTGGTTTTTCATTGATCAGGCCGTGCATGCCGCCGCCGTAGTAGGGCACCGAACAGGCGAGGCCGCCTGCGCGCGCCGCGGCAAGCCATGCGATCGTGCCGCCGTAGCAGTAGCCGACGATGCCGACCTTGCCGCCTTTCTTCGCTTCGCCGATCGCGGCCTCGACATCCAGCACGGACTGCTTCTGGTCGAGCTTTTGCATGATGGCGCGGCCGGCCTCGATCTCCGGCGCCGAGTAGCCGGTGTCGTAGTTGCGTTGCGCGCGGTCGAACATCGCGGGCGACACCGCGAGGTAGCCGTCGGCCGCGAAGCCGTCCGTGGTCTGCTGGATGTGGCTGTTGACACCGAAGATTTCCGGGATCACGACCACGCCGCCGCGCGGCTTGCCCGCATTTATACCTGCGGGTTGTGCGACGTACGCGGCGAATTTGTGGCCGTCAGCGGCCGTCAGTTCGGTGAACTTGCCCATGGGTGTTCCTCCTTTAGAATTAATATTATGAAGAAAAAAGCGGACGAATTGCTGCGCCTGGCGAGAAATACCCTCAAAAGGGCAGGCGCCAGCCCGGTAATGGCCGAAGCCGCGGCAAAGCACCTCGTGCACGCGGAGGAGCACGGGCTTCCCACGCACGTCGAGCGCGTCGAGACCGTGATCACGACGATGCTCGCCGACGAAGGCGTGCGCCTGCCCGGTTCGCGGCGCTTTGCATCCGAGAAGAAGCTGCGTGCCGAAGGCATCGAGATCGCCGACGACCTGCTGGCGAAAATAGAAAAACTGGCGTCGGCCTGAGATGCACTGGGAAGCCGTCATCGAATTTCCGAAAATGAAAGTGGCCGTCGCCACGCATGACACGCGCATCGTCGCGATCAGCTACCTGCCGCTCAGCGTGGCCTCGAAGGATCCGGAGAACGCGCTCGCGGAGCGCGCGGCGCGCCAGATCGAGCGCTACCGCGGCGATCCGGACACGAAATTCGATCTGCCGCTGCTGATCGAGGGCACCGAGTTCCAGCGCCGCGTCTGGGACGCGATGTGCGCGATCCCGCGCGGCCGCACGCTGACCTACGGCGAACTCGCGCGCAAGCTCCAAGGCGACAGCTTCGACGTGCCCCGCGCCGTGGGCCAGGCCTGCGGCGACAACCGGCTGCCGATCGTGATTCCCTGCCACCGCGTGGTCGCCGCGGACGGCGTCGGCGGTTTCGCGCATTCGAGCGGCGGCTACAAGCTGGAGGCCAAGCGTTGGCTGCTGATGCACGAGGCGAGCGCGGACGCGTTCGCGCTCAAGCCCTGAACGGCGCCGAAAACCCGCTCGTCGATGCGTTTTGCGACGCATTGTGGCTGGAAGACGGTCTGGCCAAGAACACGCTTGCGTCCTATCGGCGCGACCTCGGGCAGCTTGGGCTGTTTCTGAAGAGCATTCCGCTGGAGAAAGCGCGCGAACAGGATCTATTTGGTTTTTTGGCTTCAAGAAAAGGAAAGTCATCCAGCGCCGCGCGCATGCTTTCCACGCTCAAGCGCTTCTACGGCTGGTGCCTGCGCGAGCGCCATGTGAAGGCAGACCCGACGCTCAAGCTGGATCCACCGAAGCGCGTCCAGCGCTTTCCGAAAACGCTGTCCGAAGCCGACGTCGAAGCGCTGCTCGCCGCGCCCGACGCGAACACGCCGCTCGGCATGCGCGACCGGACGATGCTGGAAGTGCTCTACGCCGCCGGCTTGAGGGTGTCGGAGCTGATCTCCTTGAAAGTCTTCGAAGTCGACATCGGCGCGGGCGTGGTGCGTGTTCTGGGTAAAGGCTCGAAAGTCCGCCTCGTGCCGCTGGGCGAAGAGGCCGTGGACTGGGTGCGCCGTTATTTGAAGGAATTCAGAATAAAAATTTTGAAAAAGAGGAGCTCGGACCAGCTGTTCATCACCGGCCGCGGCGCCGCCATGAGCCGGCAGGCGTTCTGGCAGAACATCAAGCGCTACGGCAGGCGCGCGGTCCCGGGCAAGCACTTCTCGCCGCACGTGCTGCGCCACGCCTTCGCCACGCACCTCATCAACCACGGCGCCGATCTGCGCGTGGTGCAGATGCTGCTCGGGCATGCGGACATTTCGACCACGCAGATCTACACGCACGTCGCCCGCGAGCGGTTGAAGGCGCTGCACGCCAAGCACCATCCGCGCGGCTGAGTGAGGGCTAGAATAGCGCCCGGAGACACCGTCATGACAAGACCCTCCCTCGCTCTCAGACAGCACCGTGGCCAAGTTATCGAGATCGCGCGCGCCCACGGCGCGCGAAACGTGCGCGTCTTCGGCTCGGTGGCGCATGACGCCGATCGCGACGGCAGCGACCTTGATCTGCTCGTCGATGTAGACGAAAGCGTTTCGTTGTTCACGCTCGCCGGACTTGAGCAGGCGTTGCGGGACTTGCTCGGCGTCCGGGTTGACGTGCGCACGCCGGCGGAGATCTCCCGCTACATTCGGGATCGAGTGCTCGCGGACGCGCAGCCTCTGTGAACGACCGGGATCAGCTCCGTTTGCGCCATATCGTCGATGCGGCAGAGCGAATCGCCAGTTATATGTCTGGAGTGGATCGCAATGCTTTTCTCGCGAATCGCATGCTTCAGGACGCGGTCATCCGGAATCTCGAGATCGTGGGCGAAGCCTGCGTCAACCTGTCTGCTGAGTTCCGGGAAGCGCATGCCGCAGTTCCCTGGTTGAAAGCAAGCGGCATCCGCAACAGGCTTGTGCACGGCTATTTCGACGTCGATCTTGGCGTCGTCTGGCAGACGGTGGTGGACTCGATGCCGCCGTTCACGGACCAGGTGCGCAAGATCCTTGCGGCGGGTGGCTGATACTCCGGCTACTGTTTTCCTGAAGGCGCACAAGGTCGCCTACACCGAGCATGAGTACGAATACGTCGAGCGTGGCGGCACCGAGGTTTCCGCTCTATCGCTTGGCGTTGCCGAGCGCTCGGTCGTCAAGACGCTGGTGATGCAGGACGAGGCGGCCAAGCCGCTCATCGTGCTGATGCACGGCGACAAAAAAGTCTCGACCAAGAACCTCGCGCGCCAGGCCGGCCGAAAACGCATCGAGCCGTGCAAGCCGGAGGCCGCGCAGCGCCATTCGGGCTACCAGGTGGGCGGTACCTCGCCCTTTGGCACGAAGAAGACAATGCCGGTCTTCATGCAGCGCTCGATACTCGAATTACCCAGGATCTACATCAATGGCGGCAGGCGAGGGTTTCTGGTCGGGATCGCGCCGGGCGAAATCGTACGCACGCTTGCCCCGCACCTGGTGGACGTGGAATTGGACAGCTAGATAATTATTGCCGGCGCCTTCCTGCCATACTGCTTTCGTTCTACTACCCGATCGCGGAGGCGGCGCTCGCCGTGGATGTCCTGATCGTCGATGACCATCCCTTCATTCACGAGACGCTCGGCGCCATCGTGAAGGGCGCCATTGCAGATGCGGTGGTCCACGCTGAGACCGATGTGGGGTCCGCGTTGAAGCGCGCGCGGGGGCTGGACCGGCTCGAGTTGGTGCTGCTCGATCTGGGATTGCCCGGCTGCGCCGGGATCGAAGCGCTGCAAAAGATGCGCGCCGGCCTGCCGGGGATCCGGATCGTCGTCGTCTCAGGGGTCGAGGATCCCCCGGTCGTACAGGCCGCGCTGGCCGCGGGCGCGGCCGGGTACATTCCGAAAACCACGCCGCCCGCGGTGATGGTCGCGGCGCTGCGCCTGATCGCCGACGGCGGCACCTATATTCCTTCGCAGGCCATGGCTATGGCTCCGGAGGGCGCACCTTCGATCGAGCTTACCGGGCGTCAGACGCAGGTGCTGCAGCTGCTGATCAAGGGCCTCGGCAACCAGCAGATCGCGAAGCAGCTCGATATCTCCGAGAACACCGTCAAGCAGCACGCCCACGCGCTCTACGGCGCGCCTCGGCATCAGGCCCGACTAGCCTACAGGTCAGTATCCCGACGGGGAACCACTCTTAATCCGGTAGTGCCTCAGTTTGAATGACCGCTATCGGCCAACAGCGGTCATTCATGCCGTCAAGGAAAACTCGCCAATAACACCAGTTTTCCGCTGCCCTGCCTATCGAAGCGCCTCCGCCGCGTTCGGGTCTTCCAGGCCCGCGGCGATGCGCATGAAGGTCGTCGCTCGCCGCTTGTATTCAGGGACGACGGATAACGGCCACTCACCGGCAATCCGCGTCTGGACCAATTCCGGCGCCAAGCCATTTAGGATCTGGAAGTCGGCTCGCGCTCGGTCGATTTCCCCTAGGCCCACCCGGTTCATCACCAGGCACATGCGTGGAACTGGCATTCTCGGCGCTTCGCTGACGGCGCGCTGCGCAGTTTCCGCCCCTTTCACATAGTCGGACGCGGCAAAGTACGCCAAACCCAGAAGAGTGAGGAACATCGAGCGTGACGGGTCACGCGGACTCAGGCGACACGCATGGGAGACATGTTCGATCCCCTTGTGCGGCTCGCCCGACATCGCCTCTAAAAACCCCAGGTGCGCCAGCGTCAACGCATCGTTGGGGTTCAGCTCGTGCGCGCGCCGCACGTCGGTCAGGCCCACGTCTTGCTGGCCCGACAGGAACAGAAGGAACCCTTTCCACAGATGTGCGACGTTATCGCCGCTGTCAATCGCGATCGCGCGCGTGGCTGCATCGATCCCGTCGTTGCGCGCCTCGGCGGCGGACGCCGCAGTATTGAAATAAAAATGCTGAAATTGTGTGTATGCAAGCGTCCGAAGTGCGGCGCCGCAGCGCGGGTCAATGGCGAGTGCCTCGCGAGCCAGCCGAAGCGCCTCATCACGAGAGGCGCGATCTCCCTCGCCAAAGGCGTTCTGCGCCACAGCCCATCCACGCATCGCGACCTCATACGCGCTCAGGCTGCCCGGTCGTACGCCACGCGATCTCTCCATCTCGGACGTTTCGATATGCGGTGCAATCGCAGCGACGATGGCTCGCGTCACCTCTTCTTGCACCGCAAAGATGTCTTCCAGCACGCGGTCAAATTTCTCGGCCCAGATGTGGTTCCCGGTCAGCGCGTCGATCAGCTGCGCGGTCACGCGGATGCGGTTGCCCGCGCGGCGGATGCTGCCCTCGACCACGTAGCGCACTCCCAGCTCTTTGGCGACGATGCGCACATCAACCGATCTTCCCTTGTACGTAAACGAACTGTTGCGCGCGATGACGAAGAGCGAGTGAAAGCGCGACAGCTCGGTGATGATGTCTTCGCTGATGCCGTCGGTGAAGTATTCCTGCTCCGGGTCGCCGCTCAAGTTGGCGAAGGACAGCACGGCGATGGAGGGCTTGTCGGGCAGCGACAAGTCGATTTCGCCGGCTGCGGGAGGCGGCTTTATCGCTGAGTCACCAGCAGCGCAGACCGCGAACGCCCGCACCGGGTGAGGGATGTTCTTCACCTGCTGCTCACCTTGATCGACAAAGGTCGCCGTCACCTTGCCGCGGACTGCGTTGTGAACGGAATCGAAGATCGTCAACCCGCCTGGTTCGGCGAGTCCTTCCAGCCGCGCGGCGATGTTCACGCCGTCGCCGTAGATGGTGCCGTCGGCCTTCTCGATCACGTCGCCCAGGTGCACGCCGATGCGAAAGCGCATGCGGCGGTCTTCAGGTACGCCAGCAATTAGGGTCTTGAGATCCAGCTGAACCGCAAGCGCTGCCGAGACGGCGCCGGTGGCGGTCTCGAAAACGGCAAGCACCGAGTCGCCTGCCATGTCGATGACCCGGCCCTGGCTCGACTCGATCTGCGTCCTGAACACCTTGCGCGCCGCGTCGAGGGCATCGACCGTACCCCGCTCATCGGCGGCCATCAGGCGCGAGTAACCCGCCACGTCCGCTGCCAGAATCGCTGCAAGTCGTTGCCGGACGCCGGTATCGCTCAATGCCCCTCCGCCCAATAGTCTCTGGGCGGGGATATTAACCTCATGGTAGCTGGGAACCTATGTCGAGGGGCTTTCGGCGGGCACATAGCCCGCGCTGATCAGATTCCCCGCTCTTGAATGACCGCTTTGGGTCGGAAGCGGTCATTGGACCGCCCCTTCGCTGCACTGCAATGAGAAATCACCAAATTGATCCCAACGACCGCTAACGGCCAATAGCGGTCATTCGTGGCAATGCGGCAATTTGCGTGATTCTCGACCGTTACTCGATTACCTTAGCGGTGCCGAATAGACGGATAAGAAAATCAATCCGGGACCTCCCCCGCTCCGTCTCATCGCAATGACCCTTCCCGGTGTTTCGTCGCCCTGGTCGACCCCGCACAATGCGGCTTATGTCACCTCGCGGGCCGTGTTATAGAGAAAATCCATTCCTATCCGGTTGACACAGGTTGGATGGATTCCTCGGGGTGGTCGGCGGTTCTTTCTTCGGTGGTCCACACCCCCAAGTCGCGATTGGCATAGGGAAAATGGCGTCGTTTCATTGAACAGCTAAAAAATCTTCGCCTTCAAGCCGGTCAGTTCAGTGACAACCTGTGTCAACCGGATAGGCATGTTGATTCGACGGGAATAGGCGCCTGATAAATCGCCACCAGTTCCTGTGCCGTTGCCTTCAGTTAGTCCGCCATGAAGCCGATGGCCTTGACTATCGGACCCCAGCGTTCGGTATCGGCCTTGAGCTTTGACGCCAGTTCGGCCGGCGTGGAAGGTGCGGGGTCCAGACCGAAGACGGCCAGGCCCTCGACCATGTCGGGCGCGGTAAGCGCCTGGCGCAGCACCGTGTTGAGCTTTTGCACGACCTCGGGCGAAGCCTTGGCGGGCAGGAAGAAACCATGCCACTCGCTGAGCGCCATGTCTTTAAAGCCCTGCTCGACGAACGTGGCCACGTTGGGGGTGAAGCGGCTGCGTTGGGCGCCCGAGGTGCCGAGCACGCGCACCTTGCCACCCGGCAGGTGCCGCAGGAACTCGCCCAGCGGGCCGCACAGGGCAGGCAACTGGCCGCTAAGCAGATCCGGAATCGCGGCCTGCGTACCGCGAAAGCCGATGTGCGTCAGTTCCACGCCGGCCGCGCGGCCCAGCATGATGCCAGTGAAGTGCAGCGGGGAGCCGGGCGCCGGGGAGCCGAAGCTGGCCTTGGCTGGATTGGCCTTGCACCAAGCCATGAATTCGGGAATGGTGCGCACGCTCTCGGGCACGGCCGGACCGACGGCGAAGCCGACGTCGAAGGTCGCGCCCATGGACACCGGGGTCAGGTCCGCCACCGGGTCGTACGGCAGCTTCTTGTAGGTGTGCGGGTAAACGCCCAGTATGGCCATCGGCGTGAGCAGGATCGAAGCGCCGTCGGGCGCGGCCCCTTTCACGTTGGACACGGCAATCTGACCGCCCGCGCCGGGGCGGTTATCCACCAACGCAGCGCGCGCGTAGCCCAGCGACACAAGCTTTTCCGCGACGCGACGCGCCAGGGCGTCGGGCGTGCTGCCGGGCGGAAAGCCGACCACGATACGCGCCGTTTCGAGTGCCTGCGCCAGCGCGCTGCGGCCGATACCGGCCAGCAGCACAGTGGCGCCAGCGGACTGGATGAGGTGGCGGCGGGTGATAGTCATTGGATTTGTCTCCTGGGGGTTGAAGGTCAGTCTTGCGACGCGTTGGCGTATTGCTTGCGCAGCGAAGCTACTTTCTATGGAACTGGAAAACAACAGTGCGCCGCAGCGTATCCACGCTCGCAACGCCCACTGTTCGTTGATTCCCGCGAATGACCGCTTTGGGTCGAAAGCGGCCGCTCAGATGACATTTCGCTGCGGTGCGACAGGGATCCGCCAGGCGCAGCCGAACGACCGCAATCGGCCAGAAGCGAACATGCGCGGCAGTGCGGAAAATCCAGCCAGCCCGCTTCAACGGTTTCAGGATTCAGGAAGGATCTTGCGGATCAGGGCGAGGAGTTCACGCGGGCTGTAGGGCTTGGCCAAGTAGGCCGTAGCGCCCGCTTCCTTGGCCTTCTGGTCGTCGCCGCTGAGGGCGAAGGAGGTGATTGCGATGATTGGGGTATTGGCGGTATTGGGCTCGGCACGCAAGCGGCGCGTCGCCTCCAGGCCCGAAATCTTCGGCAGCTGGATGTCCATCAGGATCAGGTCGGGGCGACGTTCGAGCGCCACCGCGACGCCCGCTTCGCCGTCGCATGCTTCTATCAGCGCGTAGCTCGTATTCTTCAGCAGCTGACGCACGATCTTGCGGTTTGCCTCGTTGTCCTCGACGTAGAGGATGCTCTTCCCGGTCATCGGGAAACCCTGAGTGGAATCTCGAAAATGAAGGTAGAGCCCTTGCCCAGCTCGCTCTCGACCCAGATGCGCCCGCCGTGCATCTCAATGAACTTTTTGGTGATGGAGAGACCCAGGCCCGTGCCGCCGTACTCCGAAGCGATGTTGGCGTCGGTCTGCTTGAACTCGGTGAACAGGCTGCCTATCTTGTCCGACGGAATGCCAATGCCAGTGTCGGTAACCCGATAGCGGAGCTGGGTACCGCTGTTCAGCTCCACCGCGATGTCGACCCGACCCTCCTTGGTGAACTTGAGCGAATTGCCCGCGAGGTTTATCAGGCACTGGATAAGGCGTCCCGAATCCCCGTAGGCGAGTGGCAAGTCGGGCGGCAAGCTTGTACCGAGCTCGAGGCCCTTTGATTCGGCGATCGGCCGCAGCGTCGAGCGCACGCTGTCCACGGTGTCCTGCACCGAGTAGTCCGAGAGTGCGAGCTCCATTCTGCCTGCTTCGATCTTGGCGAGGTCGAGCACGTTGTTGATGAGGCGCAAGAGGTGTTTCCCGCTTTTTTGTGTTTCATCCAGCGGATCCTTCAGATCCGCAGGCAGCTCGCCGTAGAGCCCATCGAGCATCATCTCGTTGAAGCCGAGGATGGCGTTGAGCGGCGTGCGCAGCTCGTGACTCATGCTGGCAAGGAACTGCGACTTGTGCTGACTCGCTTCCTCGAGTTGGTGGCTCTTTTCTTGAATCTCGTGAAACAACCGCACGTTCTCGATCGCGATCATGGCCTGGTCGGCGAACGACTTGAGTAATTCCACCTCGTGCGCGGTAAACGCACCGGAGACTGAGCGGCTCACGTTGATCGCACCGATCGCCTCATCTCCGCGCAGTAAGGGCACGCTCAGCATGCTCCGGGTGCCCCGCTTCAGCAAGCTTTGCCGGAACTCATCGGAGAATCCTTCAAACGATGCAACGTCCGCGACGACAGCAGGGCTCCTGTCCAGGATCGCCCGGCCCATGGGGCCCTGCCCCGTAATCTTCATGGGAAACAAACTTTCCGTCACGTCGTCCTCGGCCGTTGCTCGCGTGTATGCCCCGAGGTGAAGCGTATCGCCGTCTCGCCGAACGACAGTAGCCAGTCGCGCTTTGAGCAGGCGGCGGGCACTAGACACAATTGCGTCAAACACCGGCTGCATGTCCGACGGCGAGCTTGCGATCACGCGCAGAATCTCCGCCGTCGCGGTCTGCCGCTCGAGCGCCTCCTTGGTCTCGTTGAACAGCCGCACGTTCTCGATCGTGGCCACGAACTCGCGGCGCGCGAAGAGATCCAGCTGATAGGCCGCGAGCATGCCGAACACGTTCGCGAGGGTCAGCGCGACACTGCTTTGCCACAAGCCCCAGCCGGTCAATATTTGCGCGTAGCCGAGATAGCCGAGATAGATCGCCGCGCTCAGCCAGCCGCCAGCGACCGCCGCAGGAAAGCGCAGCCGAAGGAGGCTGTAGACGTTGAGCGTGTGGATCACCATAAAGATCAGCATGCCTGGCACAATTGAGTTCACGGGCGGCGAGGATGCTGCGATCCAGGTGTCTACCGCGCTAATCGCGCACATCATAATTACGGCACCAGCCCCGTAGTGCTTCAGGAACGCCTGCGCGTAGGTGAATGAATAAAAGAGCGCAATGATCGCCAGTATCGCGAACGACGGCGCGAATGCGAGCGCACGCGCCTGCGGAACCTGCGGAACGGTCTGGTCGACCAGCACCGAGATGCAGACCACGACCGCGATTGCGACGAGCCCGACGACCCTGACCGGGCGCAGTACCTTGCGCACCTGGTCCGAAGTGAAGGCCGCTTCCAGGCCGGGGTCCGCGAAGCGCAGCGAGAAACGGTTCATCCGCAGCGCGTCGTCACCCATGTTCGAGACCCCGCGGCCGACGGCGCTTCAGGACCGACTCGCGGCGCATAGACACTCGATCACCGCATTGGCGCGCACCATCTCGGTTTCCCCCCAAGTGACGGTCCGGAACGGACAGACTCACTCTAGGCGGCTGAGTCAAAGGGGTCAAGGAATGGCCAAAACCGCTTCCCGCGAATGACCGCTTTGGGTCGGAAGCGGTCATTCACGCCACAATCAAAAACTCCGCCAATGCGGAATCTGTTTGATTGCTGATGAGTTGAGTTAAGCGGAGCTACTGCGCCTGTTGCGGCGTTGCAGTAAGCTTTGTGCTGACCGGCATGGGCAGGAAGTCCATGAATATTGCCGGAATTCGGGTCGCCGAAGGGCGGGGGGGGGGGGGGACGATTGGCCACCAATAGCCAAAGCTTGCAAGGCACGCGTTTGCAGGTGCTCCAGGGGCGCTTCATTCGCTATGCCGCCGAGCCGGAAGACTCGGACGAAGTGCGCCTGCGCAAGACGATCGGCACGGCCGTCATCTTATTTAGCGCGCTCACTTATGTTTTTTATGGCTTGATCTACCTCGCATATGACGAACGCCCTGCCGCGCTGGCAGCCTTGGCAGGCGCCTTGATCTGCACTGTTATTGCGGCGAGCTACAGCATTTTCAGACGTTACACCCTCCACTGGACGGCGTTCATCGCGATTGTCGCCCTGGAGGTGCTGGCGATTCATTTGCTGCTAGGCGGGTTCGGCGGCTCAGCGATGGGCATCATTTGGCTAATCGCCGTACCGGCGGTGACAATCGTTGCGGACAACCAGCGCCGGGGCCTCGTATGGGCGCTCGTCATGGCCGTGCTGGTGATAATGGCCGTAGTCCTCGAGCCGTATGTGGCGCGTGAAAGTCGGATTCCCGCTGCGACGGCCATCACACTCAGTGCGATAACTGTAATAGGGCTCGCCTGCTATGTCTTGCTCGCCGTGTACTACTACGTATGGCGCATCGATGTGATTAGCAGGTTGGTCGTGCAGGAGCGCGAGGGTCGCATGCGCGACCTCGAAGCTGCGAGTCGACACAAGTCGGAATTTCTCGCCAACATGTCGCACGAGCTACGAACACCATTGAACGCAATTCTTGGATTCTCCGAGGTGCTAGTTGAAAAGATGTTCGGGGAAGTGAACGAGAAACAGCTCGACTACCTAAAAGACATCCATTCCTCTGGCCAGCATTTGCTCTCGCTCATCAACGACATTCTCGACCTCTCCAAGATTGAGGCTGGGAAGATGGAGCTTCAGCCATCCGATTTCGATCTGCCTGAGGCGTTGCAAACTTCTATTAGCCTTGTCAAGGAGCGCGCACAGCGCCATGGCATTGCGCTGAAGCTGGATGTTGCATCCGATCTCGGAACGATTCATGCAGACGAACGCAAGTTCAAGCAGATCATGCTGAATCTGCTCTCCAACGCGGTGAAATTCACACCCGAAGCTGGTTCTATCGCCGTTGCGGCGAAAACGAACGGCAAGATGGTTGAAGTTTCTGTAGCCGATTCAGGTGCGGGCATTGCACCGGAGGACCACGGAGCCGTGTTCGAGGAATTCCGCCAAGTAGGCGGCGACGCAGCACGCAAAGCGGAAGGCACAGGACTCGGTCTTCCGCTCGCCAAGCGCTTTGTCGAGCTGCACGGTGGTCAGATTCGCCTTGAAAGCGCCCCTGGTCAGGGCTCGACCTTTACCTTCACCATTCCTCTTAAGAGCACCTAAGCACCTTGTAGACGGCCGGGGAGCCGCTCGAATTGCCGCACTGCCGCGAATGTCCGCTTTTGGCCGAAAGCGGTCATTCGAGCGAGCTGAAGTGTCTCCGTTGGAGTAACACGGGGGGCTACGGATACGACGTGATCCCCGATTTTAGTAGCGTTATGCTTTGGAGTCCGATTTCAACGAGAGGAGATCGGGCGATATCTTTCACGGACCCTCTGATAAAGAATCCCCCGAGGGAAAGAATCCCCCGCAGGGGGGGCGTTTTTCAGGTGTCTGCGGTATCTGCGGGGGATTTCGTCGGGCCGCCCGGCGCTCCGCATCAACGCGGGGCGGCGCGGTTTTCTCGTTGGACTCGCGCCCGGGGAGCTCGTGCGAACTCTGGCAGCGGTTCTGGTGACGGTGGCACTGGAGGACTGATTGCCTCCACGCCGGTCCAGGCGCCCGAGGCCATGAGTTCGAGCGCGGTCGCATTCAGTTCGGTGGCGACGACGGCGGCGGCCGTCGATAGCCGCGCCGGTGGCAGCGAATACAGGTAATTGCGCCGGCTCATGCGCGCATCGGGTACGGACAGCGCGCGCCATTTCCTGCCGCGCGCGCCTTCGAGGCACATGGCAACGCCCATTGATTTTCTATATATGCTCCGTATTCCGTGAAATGGATGGAGAAATGATGAAAGAAAAGAATCTGGCGGCCGACTGGCCTGCCGAGGTCCACGCCATGCTGAAGGCCGCCAACATCCGGCAGGTGGCGCTGGTTCCCGACGCCGGCCATGCGCAGCTGATCCGGCTGTGCGAGCGGGATCGCGCGATGCGCGTGGTGCGCCTGACCACCGAGGAGGAAGGCGTCGCGCTGCTCGGCGGCGCCTGGCTCGGTGGCGACAAGGGCGTGCTGCTGATGCAGTCGAGCGGCGTTGGCAACTGCATCAACATGCTTTCGCTGCCGCTGTCCTGCCAATTTCCGCTGCTGATGCTGGTAACGATGCGCGGCGACCACGGCGAGTTCAATCCGTCGCAGGTGCCGATGGGCAACGCCACCCAGCGCGTGCTCGAGGACGTCGGCGTCATCGTCAAGCGCGCCGATGCCCTGGCTGATATTCCCGAGATGGTTTCGGGCGCGTTGCGCCTCGCGTTCAATACCTACCGCCCGGTCGCCGTGTTATTCGGACAAAAGGGGCTGGGCGCGAAGGATTTCCGCAAGCTCACCGCCGGAGGATCGAAATGAGCCGTCTATTACATCGCCGGGAAGTCGTGCGCGAGCTGCTGGAGGAGCGCGGCGGGCTGCTCGTGGTCGGGGGGCTGGGGGCTCCGGCGTGGGACATCACCTCTACCGGCGATCATCCGCTGTCGTTCCCGATGTGGGGCGCGATGGGCGGCGCCGCGATGATCGGGCTCGGCCTCGCGCTCGCGCAGCCGAAGCGGAAGGTGCTGGTTGTGACCGGCGACGGCGAGATGCTGATGGGCCTGGGAGCGCTCGCGACGATCGCTGTAATGAAGCCGCGCAACCTTTCGGTCGTGGTCTTCGACAACGAGCGCTACGGGGAAACCGGCATGCAGGAAACGCACACCGGCCATGGCGTGAACCTCGCGGGCATGGCGAAGGCGGCGGGTTTCAAGCGCTCGCTCGGCGTCACCACCGTGGCGCAGGTGCGCCAGCTCAAGCGCCGCATCCACGCGGGCGTTGGGCCGCTCTTCGCGCAGGTAAAGGTCGATCCCGAGAAGCTGCCGCTGGTGCTGCCGCCGCGCGAGGGGTCCTTCATCAAGAACCGCTTCCGCATCGCGCTGCTCGGGCCAGACGCAGTGCACGACGCGTGAACGTTTCCGAAGTCATGGTGCAGTACCTGAAGGCCGCCGGCATCGGCCATGTGTTCGGCTATCCGGGCGATCCGAACGTGGAATTCATGGAAGCGGCGCGCCGCGCGGGCATGCAATTCGTGCTCGGCCGGCGCGAGGGCACCGCGGGCCTGATGGCCGAGGCCTACGGATTTCTTACCGGACGGCCGGGCGTGTGCATGTCCACGCTCGGGCCGGGCTCATCGAACATGGTCAACGCGGTGGCCAACGCCTGGCTGGACCGCGTGCCGATGATCGCGATCTCGGGCCAGATCGAGAGGAAGCGCGAGCAGACCTTCACCCACCAGGTGCTCGACCACAACCGGATGTTTTCGCCGGTGAGCAAGTGGGCGACCCACGTCGCGCCCGATACCGTCGGCCTCGTGATGCGCAAAGCGCTGCGCACCGCGATGGCGGAGCGGCCAGGGCCGGTGCACATCACCACACACGCGGATGTGGTGGGCATGGAGGCGACAGACGATTCGATCGTGCTGCCGCCGCTTTCCGTCGCGCCTGGCTCGCTGCAGGTATTTGGCGGAAATTCAGGGCAATTCGATCTGACGGACCGGCTGCGCAAGGCGCGCAGGCCCGTGGTGCTGGCGGGCATTGCCGCGCAGCGCGCCAACGCCCACCAGGCGCTCGCGAAGCTGGCCGAAACTGCGGGCCTGCCGGTGGTGGTCGCACCGATGGCGAAGGGCGTGCTGGCCGAGGATCATGCCTATTACGCCGGCACGCTGGACATGGCCTGCAATGCGTTCATGTGGGATTTCCTCAAGGGCTGCGACCTGCTGCTCGCCGTCGGCTTCGATGCGGTGGAGCTCATCAAGCCCTGGCAGCTGCAGGTGCCGACCGTGCACATCGATGCCACGCCGAACACCGACCAGATCTATGCTGCGGAGGTGGAACTGGTCGGCGACATCGGCGCGATTCTCGATGGCATCTCCTCCGGGTGGCAGGGCGCGGCGAAATGGAGCGAGACGGAAGTCCGCCGCCACCGCGAAGCACTGCGCGCCGCGTACTACGCGGGCCGGGTCAATGGCCATCTCAATCCGACCGACGTGGTGGATGCGGTGCGCGAGGCGCTGCCGCGCGAGGCGATCGCCGCGAGCGACGTGGGCTCGCACAAGCTGCTGGTGGGCCAGGGATGGACCGCGTACGAGCCGCGCTCGGTGCTGATGACCAACGGCCTGTCGTCGATGGGCTATTCGCTGCCGGCGGGAATCGCGGCGAAGATCCTGCACCCGGACCGCCCGGTGGTGAGCTTCGTCGGCGACGGCGGCTTTGCGATGGTGCAGGGCGAACTGCGCCTGGCTTCGAGTCTCGGTCTGGACCTGCTGGTGGTGGTGTTCTGCGACAACAGCCTGAACCGTATCGAGATCAAGCAAACGAATCGCAACTACCCGAGCTGGGGCACGCTGATCGAACCCACCGATCTCGCGCAACTTGCACCCGCCATGGGCTGCGAGGGCGTGATGGTGGACAGTGCGGCCGCGCTGCAAAAACTGCTCGCTGGAGCGCGTCCGAAGGATCGGCCGCTCGTGGTCGGTGCGCGCATCGACCCGGCGCAGTACGCGGCACAATTCTGAATTCATGGGAGAACTCTGGTGAAGGCATGGGATGTGATCGTCGTCGGCGCCGGCAACGCGGCCTTTTGCGCCGCGCTGGCGGCGGCGGAAGCCGGCAAGAAGGTTCTGGTGCTGGAGCGCGCGCCGGAGGAGGAATCCGGGGGCAATTCGCGCTTCACCGCGGGCCTGATGCGCGTCGCCTATAGCGGCGTCGAGGACCTGAAGCGCGTGATTCCGGATCTCTCGGCGGAGGAGATCGCGCGCACCGACTTCGGCACCTACACCGAGGACCAGTTCCTCGACGACATGGCGCGGGTCACGGAATATCGCTGCGATCCGGACCTCACCGAGATCCTGGTGAAGAAAAGCCTGGAGACCGTCGAATGGATGCGCTCCAAGGGCGTGCGCTTCACCGCCGCCTGGGGCCGGCAGGCGTTCAACATCGGTGGCAAGTTCAAATTCTGGGGCGGTCTCACGGTCGAGGCGGTCGGTGGCGGGCCGGGCCTGGTCGAGTCGTTGACGAATATCGCGCGCAAGAACGGGGTTGACGTCTGGTTTCAAGCCAGGGCATTGGATTTGCTGACGGACGATTCCGGGGTTACTGGAATAGTTGTTCGACACAAAGGCAAAAAAATCTCAATCCACGCAAAATCAGTCGTTCTCTGTGCCGGGGGCTTCCAGGCCGATCCCGAGCAGCGCGTGCGTTACCTGGGGCCGGGCTGGGAGCTGGCCAAGGTGCGCGGCACGAGGTTCAACACCGGCGATGGCATCCGCATGGCTCTTGCCGCGGGCGCCGCGGCCACGGGCAACTGGTCGGGCTGCCACGCGGTGGCCTGGGAGAGGAACGCCCCCGAGTTCGGCGACCTGGCGATCGGCGACCAGTTCCAGAAGCACTCCTACCCCTGGGGCATCTACCTGAATGCCGAGGGCAGGCGCTTCGTCGATGAAGGCGCGGACTTTCGCAACTACACCTACGCCAAGTACGGTCGCGTGATCCTCTCGCAGCCGGGGCAGTTCGCCTGGCAGGTGTTCGATGCCAAGGTGAAGGGGCAGCTGCGCGATGAGTACAAGATCAAGCAGGTGACCAAGCGAGTCGGCAACACGCTGGAAGAACTGTGCGCCAAGCTCGAGGACACCGACGGCGAGGCTGCGTTGGAAGAAATACGGCAATACAATGCGGCCGTACAAACGGATGTCGCCTTCAATCCCAATATCAAAGATGGAAGATGTACGAAAAATTTAAGAATAAATAAAAGCAACTGGGCCAACACGCTGGACACTCCGCCCTACGAGGCCTACGCGGTGACCTGCGGCATCACCTTCAGTTTCGGCGGCTTGAAGATCAACACCGGCGCGCAGGTGATGTCGTCGGATGGCGCGCCGATTCCCGGGCTCTATGCCGCCGGGGAACTGGTCGGCGGGATCTTCTATTTCAACTATCCGGGCGGCTCGGGACTTACCAACGGCTCGGTGTTCGGCAGGATCGCCGGCGAAAATGCGGCACGCGCCGCGAGCAAGAATTGATTCAACATCGATTTGAAGAATAACCGGGGGAGAGACAGATGAGATCGCCGTTACGTCGTACCGTGCCGCACGCGCTCATCGTCCACGCCGCGGTTGCGGCGAGGACGCTGCCGGAGCTGCTCGCGCTATCGCAGCGCGAGCAGGTCGGCGTCGGCACGGCCGGCATCGGCAGCGCGACGCACCTGACGCTGGCAGGAGTTCGAGCGCTCGCGCGAGGCCGCGCAGATCGCCGGGCTGAAGAAAGAATGATTGCACGCGCCAGTTCTAACGGCGCCGCTCGATCGAGACACCGACGAACTTGGCATTCGGCAGGATGCCGATCTTGGCGGCGCTGACCTTCACCCAGGGGGCCTTGAAGTCTTCGAGCAGCAGCTTCGCGATCCGGTCGGCGAAGGTCTCCACCAGCTTGAAGTGGCCGCTCCCGGCAAGAGCCTTGATCCTGAGCGCCACCTGCTCGTAGTCGATGGTGTCGGCGACGCGGTCGGAGGCGAACACTGCCTCCCCAGGCAAGCCGATGTCGAGATCAATCGAGACGACCTGCGCCACGTGGCGCTCGCGCTTGTGGATGCCGATCAGCACTTCGACCCGCAGGTCGCGAACCAGGATGGAGTCCATGGGGTAGCGGGATTATAGAATCATGTCTGCATGCAGACGTCCCTGATCGAAACGCTCGCAATTGCGCTGGCCGCATACGCGCTCGGCTCGGTTTCCTTTGCCGTCCTCGTCAGCAAGCTGATGGGGCTGCCCGATCCGCGCAGCTACGGCTCGAGCAACCCAGGCGCCACCAACATGCTGCGCACCGGCAACAGGTTGGCCGCCGTTCTGACCTTGATTGGCGATGCCGGTAAGGGTGCGCTCGCAGTGGCGCTGACGGTGCTCTACACCGGCGAGAGCGCGATAACCGGGTTCGACGCGCCGCTGGCCGGCGCAATGGCCTTTCTTGGCCATCTTTACCCTGCGTTTCATGGATTTCGCGGCGGCAAGGGCGTCGCGACGACCGCCGGTGTCCTGCTTTCCCTGAGCCTCTATCTGGGGCTGGGTACGCTGGCGAGTTTCGGGATCATCGTATTTTTCTTTCGCATGATTTCCCTTGCGTCCATCATTGCGGCGGTTTTTGCCGTTTTCTGGAGCTGGTCCCTGTTCGGTCTTGCCCCGATAACGCCGGTTGTAGGCGCGATCTCGCTGCTGCTTATCTGGCGCCACCGCGACAATATTCTGCGGCTCGTGCGCGGCACCGAGCCGCGCCTCGGAGGAAAAAAGACATGAGAGAGAAGCCCATGAAGATCCTCGTGCTCGGCGCCGGCGCGGTCGGCGGCTATTTCGGTGGCCGGCTCGCGCAAGCGGGCGCGGACGTCACTTTCCTGGTACGCCCGCAGCGCGCGGAACTGCTCGCGCAGTCCGGCCTGCGCATCTCGAGCAAGGCCGGCGGCGACTTGTTCCTGCGGCCGCAATGCGTGATTGCGGCAGAGGTGAAGCCCGACTATGACATCGTGATGTTCACCGCCAAGGCCTACGATCTGCCAAGCGCCATCGACGCCATCGCGCCGGCCATGACGGGGGGCCGCGGACATGTGCTGCCGTTGTTGAACGGCATGTCCCACCTGGAACTGCTGGACGCGCGCTTCGGGCGCGAACATGTGCTCGGCGGCGTCGCCTACATCGCCTCGACGCTCGCACCGGACGGGGAAATCAAGCATCTGAACGACTTCCATCGCGTTGCGTTCGGGCCCCGGCACGCGGCGCAGAACACCGTCTGCGACGCATTCGCCGCCGCTTCTGCCGGCGCCAAGTCCGAGTTCAAGTGCACGGATGCGATTGAGCAGGCGATGTGGGACAAGTGGGTGCTGCTCGCGACGCTCGCCGGGATGACATGCCTGATGCGTGCGCCGATCGGCGATATCGCCGCTACCGGGTCAGGTGCGGCACTGGCCCTCGCGCTGCTCGGCGAGTGCGCCGCGGTGGCGCAGGCGGAAGGTTTTGCCACGCCCGCAGCAGTGCGCGCGAATTACAGCAAGATGCTCACGCAGGAGGGATCGTCGATGGCCGCCTCGATGTTGCGCGACGTCGAATCCGGCGGGCAGGCGGAAGGCGATCACATCCTGGGCGCGCTGCTCGAACTCGCGCGCAAGCATGGGCTCGCGAGCCCGGTGCTGGAGATCGCCGTCACCAACCTCGAAGCCTACGCGGCGCGCAAAAAGCGCGAGAAAGCTAGCTAAGGGAAGAGAGATCCCAGCGCGGCCGGACGCTGAACGCGTGACTTGGTGCTGGCACTGTCTTGCCGGCCTGCATGCGGAGCGCCGCGGCGAACGCGATCATCGCGCCGTTGTCGGTGCATAGCTCCGGTTCAGGATAGAAAACCTCGAAGCCCGATGCGGCGGCTTTGGCATCCAGCGCGGCGCGCAGCTGCTTGTTGGCACCGACGCCGCCGGCGACGACGAGCCGCGTCAGGCCGGTCCGCTCCATCGCCAGCGCGCATTTCGCGACCAATACCTCCACCACCGCATCCACGAAAGCGCGCGCAAGATCCGGGTGGGAGATTTTATTTTTCGTTTCGTTGGCCTTTTTCAGCAAGGTCAAAACAGAGGTCTTCAGGCCGGAAAAACTGAATTCCAGGTCCCCGCTCGCGATCATCGGGCGGGGCAGCAGGTAGCGTTTCGGCGTGCCCGATTCCGCGAGCATGGAAAGCGCGGGCCCGCCCGGATAGCCCAGGCCGAGCAGTTGTGCTGTCTTGTCGAAGGCTTCACCCGCGGCATCGTCCTGCGTTTCGCCCAGCAGCTCGTAGCGCCCCACCTGCTGGACGCGCATCAACTGCGTATGGCCGCCGGACACCAGCAGCGCAACGAACGGAAACTGCGGCGCTCGAGCCGAGAGCAACGGCGACAGGAGGTGTCCTTCCAGGTGGTGAATGCCGATCGCGGGAACCGCCAGCGCTTGCGCGAGACTGCGCGCGAACGCAGCGCCGGCGAGCAGCGCCCCAGCCAGCCCCGGCCCTTCGGTGTAGGCAATGGCGCCGATGTCGGCAATCTTGCGCCCCGCTTGCCCGAGCACCTGCCGGCTAAGCGGAACCAGGCGCCGGATATGGTCCCTGGAGGCGAGTTCGGGCACCACGCCCCCATAGGCCTCATGCATCTCCACCTGGGAATGCACCGCGTGGGCGAGCAGGCCCCCGGAGCCTGATTCGTGAATTGACGAGCCCGGTTCCCGGATCTCGTATAGTGCGAGGCCGGTCTCGTCGCAGGAGGTTTCGATGCCGAGGATCAGCATGGGGCCGATTGTCGCCTTAATTCTGATAGAATCTCGCCCTTTCCGAAATTCCGGGATACAGGGACTGCATGCCGACCGTACGCATCAAGGAAAACGAGCCCTTCGAAGTGGCGATGCGCCGCTTCAAGCGCACCGTCGAGAAAACCGGCCTCCTCACCGAACTGCGCGCACGGGAGTTCTACGAAAAGCCGACCACGGAAAGAAAGCGCAAGCTGGCCGCCGCCGTGAAGCGCCACCACAAGCGCCTGCGCAGCCAGTTGCTGCCGAAGAAGATGTATTAGGAACGCGTACCGAGAATCCCGAACGCCTCGGCCTCATTGCCGGGGCGTTTTAATTTTATGAGCCTGAAAAACACAATTAGCGAAGACATGAAAACCGCGATGCGCGCCAGGGATAGCGCGCGCCTCTCGACGGTGCGCCTGCTGCTCGCGGCGATGAAGCAGAAGGAAGTGGATGAACGGGTGGTTCTCACCGACGCCGACATCCTCGTCATCATCGACAAAATGGTGAAGCAGCGGCGCGAATCCATCGCGCAGTTCGAGAAGGCCGCGCGCACCGACCTGGCCGATGTCGAGAAGGCCGAGATCGTGGTGCTCTCGGCCTACCTGCCGCAGCAACTCTCCGAGGCCGAAGTTGGGCAGGCGATCTCTGCCGCCATCGCCGAGACGGGCGCTGCCGGCGCCAAGGACATGGGCAAGGTCATGGCCGTGCTGAAAGCCCGCCTCGCCGGCCGCGCCGACATGGGCAGGGTGTCAGGTCTGGTAAAAGCAAAGCTGGCCGGGTAAATTACTGGAGGCGCCGGCCGCGCCGTGTTGGCGGCGCCCCCGCGCCGTGATTCCAGAGTCTTTCAAGCAGGACCTCCTCAACCGCGTCGACCTCGTCGAGGTGGTCTCGCGCTACGTCCGGTTGAAAAAGGGCGGCGCGAATTTCCAGGGGCTGTGTCCGTTCCACAACGAGAAATCGCCCTCGTTCACGGTCAGCCCCGCGAAGCAGTTCTATCACTGCTTCGGCTGCGGCGCGCACGGCAACGCGATCGGCTTCCTCATGTCCTACGGCGGTCTGGGCTACGTCGATGCCGTCAAGGACCTCGCCTCGATGTGCGGCATGCAGGTGCCCGAATCGCAGCCGCGCAGCCCCGAGGCGGCGCGCTTTGAGGCCGAGCGCAAGGAGCAGGAAACCAGCCTCACTGCCGTGACCGAAACGGCAATGGAGTTCTACCGCGCGGAGCTGAAGAAATCGCCACGCGCGATCGAGTACCTGAAGGGGCGTGGGCTTACCGGCGAGATCGCCGCGCGCTTTCGCATCGGCTATGCGCCGGACGACTGGCAGGGCCTGAAGCAGGCATTTCCGGACTACGAGCACCAGTCGCTGGTGGAAGCCGGCTTGGTGATCGCCAACGAGGGCAAGCGCTACGACCGCTTTCGCGACCGGATCATGTTCCCGATCCTGAACGCGCGCGGTGCGGTGATCGGCTTCGGCGGGCGCGTGATGAAGGCGGAGGACACGCCAAAGTATCTGAATTCGCCTGAGACACCGCTGTTCGAGAAGGGTAGAGAGGTATACGGCCTGGTACAGGCGCGCGAGGCGTTGCGGGAATCGGGCCGCGTACTCGTGGTCGAGGGCTATATGGACGTGGTGGCGCTCGCGCAATTTGGCGTTGGCTACGCGGTGGCGACCCTTGGCACCGCGACCACGCCGACGCATGTCTCCAAGCTCCTGCGGCTCACCGAAGAGCTGGTGTTCTCCTACGACGGCGACAGCGCAGGCCGCAAGGCCGCCTGGCGTGCGCTCGAAGTCAGCCTGCCGCTCGCCACCGACGCCAAGCCGATCCGCTTCCTCTTTCTGCCCGCAGAGCACGACCCGGACAGCTACATCCGCGCGCATGGCAAGGAGGCCTTCGAGCAGCTGGTGCGCGAAGCGCCGACACTCTCCTCGTTCCTCATTTCGGAACTCCGATCGCAGCACGACCTCAACACGCCCGAGGGGCGCGCCGGCTTCCTCGTGGCTTCGAAGGTGCATCTCGAAAAATTCACCGCTCCAGTGCTGCGGATGCAAATCCTGCGGGAGTTCGCCGCTCTTGCGAGGGTTTCCTCCGAGGACATCGAGCGGCTGATTCGGCCGGACAGCACACCGACCTACCGGAGTCCGGCGCGACCGAAGGAGCCGTCGAAGATCGTAGTTTCCCCCGAGAAGAATCTGCTGCGCTACGTCCTGGCGTATCCGAAGCTGGTCGGAGAGCTGGAAATCGGACTGCTGAATCCGAACCTTCCGGAAACGGGATTCCTGCAGATCATCGCCGGGCGCGGGATCGACGACAACACCAGCGCCGCGGGGCTGCTGGAGTTTTTCCAGGGCCCCGATTTCGATTCCATGGCTTCCGAGGCGCAGATGGCCGCGGAAGAGCAGAAGTTCTCAAGCGAGCAGGTGGCGCACGACTTCAAGAAATTGCACCTGGTGCTGCAGATCAAGCAGAAGAATGAAGAGATCGAAGCCTTGAAGAGCCGCGTCAATGCAGATCCGCGCCTGAGCCCGGAGTTGAACCAGCGGATCCGGGAACTTGTCCAATTGAAGTCGCAGCGCGTTGCGCCCTCGGCTTGAATCTGGGCACGGTTTTTTCCAGACATCTCAATCGAATAAACGCTGCATCTGCCTGTTTCCTAGGGTAGAATCGCGCCCTTTTTCCGCTTCCGCGTTTGCGGGGCGTTCACGAGGCAAGAATGGCCAAACTCAAGCGCAAATCGAAATCCTCCCGAGTCCCCAAGGCCAAGAAAAAAGCCCTTAAGAACAAGGTATTGAAGAAAAAGTCGACGCCCAAGGCGCGCCTGGCGGCGAAGCAGGCCAAGCTCGCCAGGAAGCCCCTCAAGAAGCTCGTCGCGAAAAAGCGGGTACCGCCCGCGAAGGCGGCTGCAGGCAAGCCCGGCGGCAAAGGCGCGGCCCAGGCAGATGCGAAAAAGCTCAAGGGCGCGGGTAAGGCCGCCGCCAAGCCGACGATCAAGAGCGCGAAGGCGGCGCTCGAACTGCTCGAAGCCAACGTCGCCGCCGCAAAGGGCAAGGGCGTCAAGGGACGTCCGGGGCGCAAGGGCAAGAAGGACGCCTGGCTGATTCCGCCGGAGCTGCCCAAGGAAGACGCCGAGACGCGCCGCACACGGCTGAAGAATCTGATCAAGCTGGGCAAGGACCGCGGCTTCCTCACGTATTCGGAGATCAACGACCACCTGCCCGATGATCTGGTGGACGCGGAGCAGATCGAAGCCATCATCTCGACCTTCGGCGACATGGGGATCCGGGTCTACGACCAGGCGCCCGACCAGGAGCAGCTCCTGATCAGCCCCGACCAGCCTGCGGCGACGCAAACCGATGACGACGTCGAAGAACAGGCCGAGGCCGCGCTCTCGACGGTGGATTCCGAATTCGGCCGCACCACCGATCCGGTGCGCATGTACATGCGCGAAATGGGCTCGGTGGAGCTGCTCACGCGCGAAGGCGAGATCGAGATCGCCAAACGGATCGAGGACGGCCTGCGCCACATGATCCAGGCGATCAGCGCCTGCCCGATCACGGTGCAGAACATCCTCGACCTGGCCGCAAAGGTCGACAAGGAGGAGTCACGCATCGACGAAGTGGTGGACGGCCTCATCGATCTGAATGCGAAGGAGACCTTCGATCCGAAGAAGGCCGCCCCGCCGAGCGAGGAAGAAGAGGAAGAACAGATCGAGGAGGAGGAGGGAGCGTCGGAGGAGGAAGAGAACGCCGCCCAGGCGGCGAGCCTGCTCAAGCTGCGCACCGAGGCGCTGGAGAAGTTCGTGCGCATCCGCCGCCTGTTCGAGAAACTGAAAAAGGCGCTGGAGAACAAGGGTTCGCGCGACAAGGACTACCTGCGCGTGCGCGACCAGATCACCAACGAGTTGATGACCATCCGTTTCACCGCGCGCACCGTCGAAAGGTTGTGCGACAGCGTGCGCAGCCTGGTCGAGGAGATCCGCTCGCACGAGCGCCAGATCCAGGACATCCTCGTCAACAAGGCGCAGATGCCGCGCTCGCACTTCATCAAGGTCTACGCCGGGACCGAGGGCTCCAAACGCTGGCTGACGGTGGAATTGAACGCCGGCCACGCCTGGAGCGAGCCGCTGGTGCGGCTCGAGCCCGCGGTGCTGGAACTGCTCGGCAAGATCCAGGGCGTGCAGCACAAGATCGGCATCTCGATCAAGGACCTGAAGGACATCAACAAGCAGATGTCCACGGGCGAGGCCAAGGCGCGGCGCGCCAAGCGCGAGATGACCGAGGCCAACCTGCGCCTTGTGATCTCGATCGCGAAGAAGTACACCAACCGCGGCCTGCAGTTCCTCGATCTGATCCAGGAAGGCAACATCGGCCTGATGAAGGCGGTGGACAAGTTCGAATACCGCCGCGGCTACAAGTTCTCGACCTACGCCACCTGGTGGATCCGGCAGGCGATCACGCGTTCGATCGCCGACCAGGCCCGCACCATCCGCATCCCGGTGCACATGATCGAGACCATCAACAAGATGAATCGCATCTCGCGCCAGATCCTGCAGGAAACGGGCTCCGAGCCAGATCCGGCGACGCTCGCGCAGAAGATGGAAATGCCCGAGGAGAAGATCCGCAAGATCCTGAAGATCTCCAAGGAGCCGATCTCGATGGAGACGCCGATCGGCGACGACGACGATTCGCACCTTGGGGATTTCATCGAGGACCAGTCCACCATGGCGCCCGCGGACGCGGCGACCTACGCGTCCCTGCGCGACGTCACCAAGGAAGTGCTGGACACACTCACGCCGCGCGAAGCGAAAGTGCTGCGCATGCGCTTCGGCATCGAGATGAGCACCGACCACACGCTGGAAGAAGTCGGCAAGCAATTCGACGTCACGCGCGAGCGCATACGCCAGATCGAGGCCAAGGCGCTGAGGAAGCTGCGGCATCCCTCGCGTTCGGAACGGCTCAAAAGCTTCCTCGACCAGGAAGGCTGAACTCGGAATACACCCGGAGGGGTAGGGAGTGGAGTTGGGAGCGAAAGGGCCGCTAAAAGGGGAAACCTGAGCGGCCCTTTCTGTTTTTGAAGACTAAAATTGCCGCACGGGCCGGTAGCTCAGCTGGTCAGAGCAGGGGACTCATAAGACCAAGCCAAATTTGGCGTCTAAGTAGATCAGTCACTTGCAGCACTTGCCACTTTTTTCGAAGCCGAAGTGAGCCTGACAAAGCGGTAGTTCGACTGTCGCTGGTACAAATCGGGCTACAGTAGCGACATGGCCCGATCGGTTCGAGCAAAAGTCAAACCTGCCGTCCTTGCCTGGGCTAGAAAGAGCGCGGGCTTCACGGAAGCCGAGGCGGCGAAGCGACTGAGCGTCCCTGAAGCGAAAATCATCGCTTGGGAGAATGGCGATGGGGCGCCCACGGTTGGTCAACTGCAGCGGCTAGCGGACGCGTACCAGCGACCGCTCAGCGTTCTCTACCTGCAGGAACCGCCGACCAGTTTTCAGCCCATGCGAGATTTCAGGCGGCTGCCTGGAACAGGCATGCGTCGGCTTTCCCCACAATTGGCTCTTGAGGTTCAGATGGCGTTGCAGCGTCGAGAGCTCGCGCTCGATTTGAGAGACGAGACAGGGGACGCGATCCAGCCATTCGCATTGACGACGACACTTGGGGCAGATGCTGAGCGTGTGGGTGAGCAGATCCGGCAAGCGTTGAACATGTCAAATGCTGACCGTCTGACGTGGCGAAGTGATCGGACCGGCTACGCGGCGTTCAACGCGTGGCGATCCAGAATTGAAGCGCTAGACGTGTTGGTGTTTCAGTCCGCTCTGGTTGCGTCGGACGAAGTGTCGGGTTTTGCTATTGCGGAAGAAAGACTGCCGGTCATTGTCATTAGCCGGAAACACACGCCGCCGAAGCGACGGACCTTTAGCCTACTTCATGAATTCGCGCATCTGATGCTCCGGATGAGCGGAGTATCGGAACTCGATGTAGACGCGGCGCGACCACCTGAAGACGCAGCCGTAGAAGTGTTCTGCAATCGCGTTGCGGCTGCAACGCTCATTCCAAAGGATGTCTTTCTCGCAGAGCCCCAGTTAAGTGGCCGTCGCGCTCCCGTCGAAGATTGGCAGGATGACACCATCGCCGAGCTGGCCCTCAATTACAGCGTTAGCAGAGAGGTACTTGTCAGACGACTCTACACTTTCAATTTGACGACGCTAGGGTTCTATCAAAAGAAGCGCGCTCAATACATCGAGGAGTATTTACAGGATCGGGAACGCAAACGATCCGAGCGCCGTACCACCGAAGTCAGGCGCAATCCTCCGCGCGATGCGTTGACAAATTTTGGCAGACCCCTGGTGCAAATGATCCTGGACAGTTACTACCAGGACCGGATGAGTTTGAGCGACGTGTCTGGGTATCTGGGAATTCGTGTGCGCCACATTCCGACCCTTGAACATATTGTCGGGTTGC
The DNA here is from genome assembly GCA_038904015.1 of Burkholderiales bacterium. Taxonomy (GTDB): domain Bacteria; phylum Pseudomonadota; class Gammaproteobacteria; order Burkholderiales; family SG8-39; genus RBG-16-66-20. The sequence continues at coordinate 34,821 of JBCKKZ010000011.1, forward strand.
GAGGGCGTTGATGGTTGCGACCCCCGAGGAGCCGATCTATTGCGTTGACAGTAGTGCGTTCATTCATGCATGGCGCAGAGCGTATCCGCGGAAGAACTTTCCTCAGTTCTGGCGGAAGATTGACGAGCTGATTCTCATGGGTCGATTGTTTTCGTCGATCGAAGTGTTCCGCGAAATCCAGAAGAAGGACGATGAACTTCACGGTTGGTGTAGGACGCGCACAAAGATGTTCTTGCCGATTGATGACGACTTGCAGGATCAGGTGATTGAGATCATGGGAACGTACCCCCGGCTCGTCGACACTGCGAAGGGTCGATCAGCTGCCGATCCGTTCGTCATTGGCCTCGCTCGTTTAAACGAGCCGGGGTGGATTGTGCTGTCAGAAGAAAATCCTGGCCGAGTCAACAGCCCGAAGATCCCTGATGTCTGTAAGGCTGAAGGCTTGCGCTGCCTTCGGCTGGTCGAGCTTATACAAGAGGAAAACTGGATCTTCAAATAGCGGCGCGGGCGTTGCTGCTCGCAATCTGCGGCGGACGGCTGCTGTAAGCGCCTGAGCTTCAAGTAAACTGCTCGCAAGGGCCGGTAGCTCAGCTGGTCAGAGCAGGGGACTCATAATCCCTTGGTCGTTGGTTCGATTCCAACCCGGCCCACTTCAAAATCTGTCTTGCCACGGTCCTGCGACATTTGATATCAAGATATCTAATTATTTAATTCATTCAGACTGCGGAGACCCGCCATCGCCCAGTTCGTCGTTCGTAATTTGGAGGAAGACGTAAAAGCGCGCCTCAAGCGCCGTGCCGAGCGCTACGGGCGCAGCATGGAGGAGGAGGCGAGGCACATCCTGCGAAGCGCCCTAAAGCAGGCGAAACAGCCCGCGCGTCGGCTGGGCTCGCGCATCGCCGCGCGGTTCGCGAAAACCGGGCTGACGGCGGACCTGCCGGAATTGTGCAGCCAGCCTGTCCACTCAGCAGACTTAGGCAAGTGATCATGCCAGATTGTGTGCAATTTCCCCGGCCTCGCCGCAAATGAAGCGAGTCACATAACGCCGCGACTGCCAGACAATTCTAAGATGGGCGTTGGGTCTTGTATCCGAACACCCTGTCGCGCTGCCTCTGCTGTTCTGCCTGGTTTTCCTGTTGCTGTTGCAGAGCCAGCTGCTTGAATCGTTCATGATTTCCGCTGTCACCAAGGTAAACAATGCCGTGCTTCTCGTCCTTGTAGGCGTAGAGGACCTTGCCGCTTAATTCGATGCGCTGGAGCTCGTAAGCCGACAATTTTGCGTAGAGCTCCTTGTGCTCTGCCGCTTCCGAAGCGCCTTGGCGGAAGCCGGCGGCGGAAAGCAGGTTCATGATGTTGGACGATCCCACGCTCGCGCAGCCGGCCAAGCCGGCGACGCTGGCAATAAGAAGGGATAGCAGTCTTGATTTCATGACTCGGCCCGTTATCGCTATTCCTTCGATTTATCCGCGTCCGCAGCGCGCTCCTGCATCAACTGCGTCGTCGCCTCGATCTTCTGCTTGGCCTGCTCCAGGTTCTTTTTCGCCTGTTCCATCTCGCGGCGTTTCATCTCGGCAACGGTCGCGGCCGTGGTGGCGGTCTCGATGCCGCAGGCGGCGAGTAGTGCGATGGAAAGAGCGGTCAAAAGTATTTTCATGGCGTCTCCGCTGTTCTAGGCCGCCTTCGCCGCCTTGCGGTCGAGCAGCCGGGCGAAGTTGTCGAGCGAAAGCAGGTGCGCGTAGATGCGCGACAGGATGCCTTTTTTCACGAGGTTCTTGAGCTGGCTCGCGTTCAGGTGCTCGATCTTGCTCTCGATGACGCGGTGCATCCCGGTGAGGTGCAGCGGCTCGCCGCCAGAGTTGAACTTCGCCTGCATGGTGAAGGGCTCGAGCAGGCCGTAATCGGCCAGGATGCCGCACATCTCGCGGCTGCGCTCCAGGTCGACTTCGTACTCGGTGAGCAGCGCTTCGATCTCTTTCCACTTGGCCAGCGGCTGGCCCTTGGCGTCGAACATCGGCTCGCCGTTCGTGTCGTCGACGTAGGACTTCTCGACGCAGATCAGCCGGTTCTGCTGCACGACCTTGTCCAGCGTGACGGTGGTCATGCAGAAGGGGAAGCGGCGCACGTAGGCCGGCACGTAGACGTTCGCCGCCCACCTGCCGCCATTGTTGTACAGGTTTTCGGCGGCGGCCATTCCCAGCACCGCGACCGGTGCGAAGACCTGGTTGTTGCCCGAGGCGCTGAAAATGATCGGATACTCGCGCGCGACCAGCGCGAATTCGGTGTAGCTGATCGGGATCGAGTTCAGCGTGCGCGCAAACTCGGGTATTTCGCCGGGGGCGAGCAGGCGAACCTTCTGGTTGCGGCCCAGCGGGGCGATGTCCTGGTAGCCGAACGGGGGTTTGATATCCATGGGAATTCCTTTCAGGCCTGAATGATAACGGGCGCCGCCCCCGCTGTCCGTGCGCTTGTTCTCGATGGGCCGAACTGCGGTAAAATTCCGCCCCTTCACTGGGGTGGTAGCTCAGCTGGGAGAGCGCCGCGTTCGCAATGCGGAGGTCGAGGGTTCGATCCCCTTCCACTCCACCAATTTCCCTGAATCAGCTCAGGTCAATGGCGTGGCGCTTCAATTCCGCCAGCGCCAGCACCGCCAGCGTTTCCTCGTGCGTCGCCGCCAGCACCACGGGCGGTGCCATGTCGGCGTCGAGCGCTTCCTTCCAGCGCCCGGCGCACAGGCACCACTGGTCGCCGGGCTTGAGGCCCGCAAAACCGTGCTCCGGGCTTGGCGTGCTCAAGTCGTTGCCGCGCGCCTTGGAGAACGCGAGGAATTGCGCGCTCACCCGCACGCATACCGTGTGGATGCCGGTGTCGTCGTAGCCGGTATTGCAGCACCCGTCGCGGTAGAAGCCGGTCAGCGGGTCCAGGCTGCAGGGCAGGAGCGGCTGGCCGAGCACGTTGAGCGCGGCCTCCCCTTCGCGCCGGTCCTTCAACGGGCGATCCGCTTTTCGATACGGCGCGCGAACACGGCCATCTCTTTCTCCGCCTGCTTGTCGCCCTTTTTCTGCGCGGCGGCAATGCCCTCGCGGAAGGCGGCCAGCGCCTCCGCGGATCGCCCCGAGGACTCGAGCGCCTTGCCCAGCGCGCGCCAGGCCGCGGAGTAGCCCGGGTCCCGGGCGACGGCATCGCGCAGGTATTCAGCCGCCTTCTCTGTGTTCTCCATTTTGAAATATTCCATGCCCAGAGAAAACCGCAGCAGGGCCCCATCGCGCGGCGTGTCAAGCAGCTTTTCCAGGTTGGCGACGAGGCGCGAGGCGGGCGAGGGCATTGGGCTAAGATACCCGCTATGAAGACCCCGATCCAGTCCGGCGATGCACCCGCGGCGATCGGCACCTATTCGCAGGCGGTGCGCGCCGGCGACACGGTCTATGTTTCCGGCCAGATCGGGTTCGATCCGGCAACGATGCAGCTGGTGGACGGTATCGACGCCCAGATCCATCGCGTGTTCAGGAACCTCGCCGCGATCGCGCAGGCCGCCGGGCTGGGGCTGGACCGCGCCGTGCGCATGACGGTCTACCTTACCGACCTGGGTCATTTCGCGAAGGTCAACGAGATCATGGCGCAGTACGTCGGCCAGCCGTATCCGTCGCGCGCGGCCATCGGGGTCGCGAGCCTGCCGCGCGGCGCGCAGGTGGAGATCGACTGCATCCTGTACGCAGGCTAACGCGCGGGCGCGTTCCTTTGTTGCGAGAACCCGCGCCCGCGGTTGCCAAGAAGCTGGCCAAGCTGGGGCTGCGTTCGGCAGACGACCTCGCCCTGCACCTGCCTCACCGGTACGAAGACGAAACGCGGCTGACCGCGCCGGAGCAGGCGCGGCCGGGCGAGCCGGTCCAGGTCGAGGCGCGCGTGCTGAACGCCGAAGTGAAGTACCGGCCCAAGCGCCAACTCGTGGTCCATGCCGACGGACTGGTGCTGCGCTTCCTCAACTTCTACGGCAGCCAGTTGAAGCAGTTTCAGCGTGCGGCCGACGACGGGCTGCTGGTGCGCGCGTTCGGCGAGGTCCATGCGGGCTTCTTTGGCGCCGAGATGGTGCATCCGCGCTATCGGATCGTCCCGCCGGGGGAGCCGCTCGCGCAGTCGCTGACGCCGGTCTATCCGACCACGGCGGGGCTTTCGCAATTCGCGCTGCGCAAGCTGGTCCTTGAGGCGCTCGACGAGGCGGTGCTGGAGGACAGCTTGCCGGAGGCGCTGCGGCGGCGCTATGGACTCGCCGGCATTGCCGCAAGCATCCGTTCGCTGCATCGTCCGGCGCCGGATGCGCCCACCGCGGAACTCACCGAGCGAACGGGTGCCGAGTGGCGGCGCGTCAAATTTGACGAACTGCTGGCGCAGCAGCTCTCGATGCGCATGGCGTACCGCGCGCACCGCAGCCGGAGCGCGATCGCGCTGGCATCGAGCGGGCCGCTGCTCAAGCGCTTCCTCGGCAAACTGCCCTTTCGCCTCACGCGAGCGCAGGGCCGCGCGATGGCCGAGATCCTGCGCGATCTCGCCCAGCCGCACCCGATGCAGCGGCTGCTGCAGGGTGATGTGGGCAGCGGCAAGACCATTGTTGCCGCGATCGCTTGCCTCGCCGCAATCGACGCCGGCTGCCAGGCGGCGGTGATGGCGCCCACTGAAATCCTCGCGGAGCAGCATTTGCGCAAGTTCACCGAGTGGCTGGGTCCGCTGGGCGTGCCGATCGCCTGGTTGCACGGCGGACTAACGGCGGCGGAGAAGAAGGCGGTGGTGAAACGGCTGCAGGGTGCGGCGCCGGTCGTCGCCATCGGCACGCACGCGTTGTTCCAGAAGAATGTCGCGTTCTCGCGCCTTGCGCTTGCAATCGTGGACGAACAGCACCGTTTCGGCGTGCAGCAGCGGCTCGCCCTGCGCAGGAAGGGGGAAACCAAACTTGGAGAAACCCAATCGCGCGCAGCCGTGCCCGCCCCGCACCAGTTGATGATGAGCGCGACGCCGATACCGCGCACGCTGTCGATGAGCTACTTCGCCGACCTGGATGTCTCGACCATCGACGAGCTTCCGCCGGGACGCCGCAGCGTCGCGACTCGCCTCGCGGCGAGCGCCCGCCGCGCCGAGGTCCTGAAGCGCATCCGCGCGGCCTGCGCGGAGGGCCAGCAGGCCTATTGGGTGTGCCCCGTCATAGAAGAGTCGAAGGAGGGAGATCTGAAGACCGCGGTCGATACATATGAATTGCTTCGCATGGAATTGAAGAACTTGCGGGTGGGCTTGTTGCACGGCCGCCTGCCCGCGGATGAAAAAGAATCGGTCATGGACGCATTTGTGAAAGGGCGGCTGCATCTGCTCGTCGCCACCACGGTGATCGAAGTCGGCGTGGACGTTCCCAATGCCTCGCTGATGGTCATCGAGCACGCGGAGCGCTTCGGCCTCGCCCAGTTGCACCAGCTGCGCGGGCGCATCGGACGCGCATCAGGTAAAAATGCGCGCGAAAGCGTCTGCATCCTGCTCTATGCTTCGCCGTTGTCGGATGCGGCGCGCGCGCGGCTGAAGGCGATATTCGAGACGCGCGACGGATTCGAGATCGCGCGCCAGGACCTGCTGCAGCGCGGCCCCGGCGAGGTGCTTGGTGAGCGCCAGAGCGGCATGCCGCTGCTGCGCTACGCGGATCTGGAGCAGGATGCGCCGCTCGCGCAAGAGGCGCGCGAGGCGGCCGAGAGGCTGCTCGACGAGGCGCCGCAGGCGGCGCGGCGCCATGTCGAGCGCTGGCTCCCTTCGCGCGACGAGTACACACGCGCCTGATATTCTCGCGCATCATCCCCGCCGCCCCCATGGACTACGCCTCCGTCCTCAAACGCATCAACGCCTATGAGCGGCTGATCCGGCTGGACAAGCCGGTTGGCGCGCTGCTGCTGCTGTGGCCCACGCTTTGGGCGGTATGGATCGCCTCGTACGGCCGGCCGACGCTCGACATCGTCCTGATCTTCGTCACGGGCACGTTTCTCATGCGTTCGGCGGGCTGCGCGATCAACGACTGGGCGGACCGCGAATTCGACGGCCGCGTCGCGCGTACCCGTGACCGGCCGCTTGCCGCCGGCGAAATTGCACCGCAAGAGGCACTGATCCTTGCCGCAGTGCTGGCGGCGGTGGCGTTCGGTCTGGTGCTGTTCCTGAACCGGTTCGCGATTCTGCTTTCCGTGGCTGCGCTGGCAATTGCCTGCGCTTACCCTTTCGCCAAGCGCTTCGTGCCGCTGCCGCAGCTCGGCCTGAGCATCGCGTTCAGCTGCGGCATACCGATGGCCTTCGCCGCGATTCGCGACGAGCTGCCCTGGGAGTGCTGGGCGCTGTTCGCGGCGAACGCGTGTTATGCCTTTGCCTACGACACCGAATACGCGATGGTCGACCGCGACGACGACCTGAAAATCGGCATTCGCACCTCGGCGATCACGCTGGGCCGCCATGACGTTGCCGCGGTCATGGCCAGCTACGTCCTCATGATCGCGATTCTGGCCTGGATCGGCATCGCGCTGCGGCTCGGCTGGCCGTACCACGCGGGGCTGGCCGCGGCGTCGGGCATGATGCTCTACCATTTCACGCTGATCCGCGCGCGTGCGCGCGAGGGCTGCTTCCGGGCGTTCCGCCACAACAACTGGGTCGGCCTTGCCATCTTCGCCGGAATCGCGCTCTCCTACATCCTGCCTGTGCTCCCGTGACCATCGACAGTCCGCTTGCCGAATTCGGGATCGTCTCCGGCCCGCAGCGCGGTTCGCGGCTCACCTTGTACGCCAACAGGCTGGTGCAACAGGGCATCGATCTGATGGAGACGGTGCCGCTGGCGCAACTCGCGGCGGTTCGCGTCGCCTTCGAGCGTGACTCGCGCAAGCTCAACTGGGCGGTTGCGCTGCTGCTCGCCGCGCTCATCCTTGCGGCGATCTCCGGGCCTCTGCAAAGCTGGATTGCGGTCGCGGCACCGAAAGTCGGCGACCCCGCGCGCCGCGAATCGCTCGATGCGGCACTGCTCGGCGTATTCAATGCCCTCGGCAGCTTCGCGAGCGTCCTGCCGGGACTTGCCGCGGCGCTCGCGGCGGCGGCGGTGGCGCTGCTCGTGTACTTCTGGCTTGGCGTGACGGTCCTCACCCTCGCATTCGCCGCGACGGAACGCAGCTATCCGGTGCGGGGGCGCAACCGCTTCCTGGTCGAGTTCGCGCAGAGCGTGGCCGAGCAGCTTGCGGCGCGCGGGAAATAGAGATGCATTACGCCGACCTGCGCGATTTCCTTCACCAGCTCGAGCGCGCGGGGGAGTTGCAGCGCGTTCAGGCCGAGGTCTCGCCGCGCCTGGAAATAACCGAGATCTGCGATCGCGTGCTGCGCCGGGGCGGCCCGGCGATCCTGTTCGAGCGACCGGCAGGCCATTCGATGCCGGTACTGGGTAACCTGTTCGGCACGGTGCGGCGCGTTTGCCTCGCGATGGGTGTCGAGGACACCGCTGCGCTGCGCGAACTCGGCAAGCTGCTTGCGTACCTCAGGGAACCCGAGCCGCCCAAGGGATTGCGCGATGCCTGGGAGAAACTGCCTCTGCTCAAGCAGGTTCTCAACATGCAGCCGAGAGAAATTTCTTCCGCGCCCTGCCAGGAAATCGTCTGGGAGGGTAAAGACGTCGATCTCGCGAGGCTCCCGGTGCAGACCTGCTGGCCGGACGACGCGGGACCGCTCATCACCTGGGGTCTTACCGTGACCCGGGGCCCGCTCAAGGCGCGCCAGAATCTCGGCATCTACCGGCAGCAGGTGATTGCGCCCAACCGCGTCATCATGCGCTGGCTCGCGCACCGCGGCGGCGCGCTCGACTACCGCGACCATGTGCTCGCGCACCCGGGCGAGCCGTTTCCGGTCGCGGTCGCGCTGGGCGCCGATCCGGCGACCATGCTGGGGGCGGTGACGCCGGTGCCCGATACGCTGGGCGAATACCAGTTCGCGGGCCTGCTGCGCGGTGCGCGCACCGAGGTGGTGAAATGCCTCGGCAGCGCGCTGCAGGTGCCGGCGCGCGCGGAAATCGTGCTCGAAGGCGTCATCCATCCGGACGATGTTGCGCTCGAAGGGCCGCACGGCGATCACACCGGCTACTACAACGAAGCCGAGAAATTCCCGGTGCTGACGCTCGAGCGCATCACCATGCGCCGCTCGCCGATCTACCACAGCACCTACACCGGCAAGCCGCCGGACGAGCCGGCCATGTTGGGTGTCGCGCTCAACGAGGTTTTTATCCCTTTAATACAAAAACAATTCCCGGAAATCGCGGATTTCTATTTGCCGCCCGAAGGCTGCTCCTACCGCATGGCGGTGGTGAGCATGAAAAAACAGTATCCGGGCCACGCCAAGCGCGTGATGTTCGGCGTCTGGAGCTATTTGCGCCAGTTCATGTACACCAAATTCATCATCGTGGTGGACGACGATGTCGACGCGCGCGACTGGAAGGAGGTGGTCTGGGCGATCAGCACGCGCGTCGATCCGGCGCGCGACACGCTGATCGCGGAGAACACGCCGATCGACTACCTCGATTTCGCCAGCCCTGTCGCTGGCCTGGGCTCGAAGATGGGCATCGACGCCACCCATAAGTGGCCGGGCGAAACCTCGCGCACCTGGGGCCGGCCGATTGCAATGGATGCGGCTGTGAAGCACCGCGTGGACGCGCTGTGGAAGGAACTTGATCTGTGAGCGAGGCGCAACAGGCGGAATCGGCGGTTCCAGGCGAAGGGCTGATCGCCTGGACGCACGTAATCGTTGGCAGTTCAGCGCTTGCGTACCGGCTTGCGGCTTCTCGCCTTAAGCCATCGGGCCAGGTCTTGCTCGGTCACCCTGCCGCCGGCCAGTCCGAGAAACGCGATCGCGGCATCTTCCTCGGTCGCCACGAACTTCCATCCGTTCAGTTCCAGGAAGGTGACGCTCGCGACGAATGCGAGGCGCTTGTTGCCGTCCACGAATGAATGGTTCTTCGCGATGCCGAAGGCATAGGCCGCGGCCAGCTCGAAAATCGTCGGCTTCCCATAGACGGCGAGATTCAGCGGTCGCGCGAGCGCTGATTCAAGCAGGCCCCGGTCGCGCAATCCTTCGCTCCCGCCATGTTCGGCAATCTGCTCGGCGTGGTATGCGGTGACGTCTGTGACGTCGAGCCAGATCCAGTTCTTCACTTTGCCAATTCGCGCAGGGCATTGCGGTAACGCCGCATGACGCGCCGCGCGACGGCCATCTTTTTCTCGAATCCGGGGTCATAAGGGGTGAGTTCGATGCCGCCCTGCGTCTCGACGCAGTTCAGCGCGTCGCCTTTGGCAATCCGCAGCCGCTGGGCGGTTTCCTTGGGCAGGATCACGCCCAGCGAGTTGCCGACCTGGACCACCTTGAGTTTTGGCATGGCGGGTTCCGTGAAGTTATAACTAATATTATAACCTAGCGCGAGCCTTGCTCGTAGACCCAGCGCAGCAGCGCATCCATCGCCGGCTGCGCCTCGTGGGCGTTGGGGTGATTGATGAACATCACCACCACATGGCGGCGGCCGCCGCGGTCGAGCACGTAGCCCGCCATCGCGCGCGCGTCCGTCAGCAGCCCGGTCTTGATATGCGCCTGGCCGGCGACGCCTTCACCCTTCAGCCGCCGCCGCATCGTGCCGTCCGCGGCCGCAACGGGCAGGGAGGCGATGAATTCAGGCATTACCGGGCTGCGCCACGCCGCCTGCAGCAGATTGGCCAGGTTGGCGGCGCTGATGCGCTCGATGCGCGACAGGCCCGAGCCATTTTCCATCACCAGCTCGGGCGCGGCGATGCCCTTGCGCGCGATCCACGCCTTGATGGCGGCGGCGGCTTTCTCGCTGTTTGCCGGTGCCCCGGCGCTTTCGGCGCCCAGCGTGAGGTAGAGGTGGCGCGCCATCACGTTGTTGGAGAACTTGTTGGTGTCGCGCACGATTTCGGCGAGCGGCGCCGACTCCATCGTGTGCAGCAGCCTGGCGCCCGGCGGCACTATGCCGTCGCGCGCGCTGCCGGTCCCGCCGTTGCCCCACACGCCACCCATCTCGGCCCAGAGCTGGCGCATCATGCCCGCGGCGTGGTCATTAGGTTCGAGCAGCGCGACGTTGAGGTCCTTTTCGCCGCAACTGACCGGGTAGCGGCCGGCGAATATCGCGCGCTGACGCGCGGGCTCGAACGTTGCCTTGAGCAGTTCGCGGAATGCCGATCCCTCGGGACAGGCGCCCTCGGTCAGCTTGAGCACATTCACCAACTCCAGCGCGGGCGGCCGTGGCTCCACGTATATCGCCACCGTCCCCCGTTCGGGTTCGGGCATGAAAGCGAAGCGCAACGACTTGAAATTCACCAGCAGCGCATCTGGCAGGACGTTGTAGGGGCGGAACGCATCGCCGTCGAAGCGCGCGGCGTCGCCCGGCGCGCGCTCGAAATGGCTGCGATCGAGCACCAGGTCGCCGCGGATGTCGCGCAGTCCCTTGCCGCGCAAGGTGCGCAGCAGGATCCAGAATGCTTCGAGGTCGAGCTTCGGGTCGCCATATCCCTTCAGCACCAGTTCGCCATCCAGCACGCCCTCGCGCACGGGCCCCGTGGTGTAGGCCTCGGTCTTCCAGCGGTATGCAGGCCCGAGCAGTTCGAGTGCCGCGTAAGTGGTCACTAGCTTCATCACCGAAGCCGGATTCATGGCCACCGCGGCGTTGACGCTAAGCAGGGCGCGCGGCGCGCCGACTTCCTGGACGAGCGCCGATACGCCGCTGGCGGGAATCCTCGTCGCGGCCAGCGTCTGTGCCACCTGAGGCGGAAGGGAGACTTGTGCGAACGCAGCACCGCTCAGAAGAAGAAGCAGAACAAGGCAGCGGGCGGCAGGCACTGCTGGATTCTATTGAAGACTTGCAATTGGACGAGTCAGACCTTATCATTAGCACTCGCTTAGGTAGAGTGCTAGCGGAATTCACTGCCCGCCCTGCCAAAAATTACGTAAGCCGTTGTAAATACTAACGATTAATACTGGAGACCCGTATGAAGATCCGTCCATTGCATGACCGAGTGATCGTCAAGCGCATCGACGAAGAGAAAAAATCCGCAGGCGGGATCGTGATTCCGGACACCGCGGCCGAGAAGCCGGACCAGGGCGAAATCGTCGCCGTCGGCAAGGGCAAGAGGGACGACGACGGCAAGATCATCCCCCTCGACGTCAAAGTCGGCGACCGGGTGCTGTTCGGCAAGTACTCCGGCCAGACGGTCAAAGTGAAAGGCGACGAGCTCCTCGTGATGCGCGAGGAAGACATCATGGGCGTGATCGAGGGCCACTGAGCCCAGCCGCTCAGTACAGCCGATACAGACACGCAGACCAGCATTCGCAGACACAAGAATTCGCAAACAGGAGAAATTCCGATGCCAGCCAAAGAAGTACGTTTCCACGACAGTGCCCGATCCAAGATGGTTCATGGAATGAACATCCTGGCCGACGCCGTCAAAATCACGCTCGGCCCCAAGGGCCGCAACGTGGTGCTCGAGCGCTCGTTCGGCGCCCCCACCATCACCAAGGACGGCGTCTCGGTCGCCAAGGAGATCGAGCTCAAGGACAAGTTCGAGAACATGGGCGCGCAGATGGTGAAGGAAGTCGCTTCCAAGACTTCCGACGTGGCGGGTGATGGCACCACCACCGCCACCGTGCTCGCGCAGGCCATCGTCCGCGAAGGCATGAAGTGCGTCGCCTCCGGCATGAACCCGATGGATCTCAAGCGCGGCATCGACAAGGCGGTGATCGCCGTGGTCGAGGAGCTGAAGAAGATCTCGCAGCCCTGCAAGACCTCCAAGGAAATCGCCCAGGTCGGCTCGATCTCGGCCAACGCCGACACCGACATCGGCAAGATCATCGCCGACGCGATGGACAAGGTCGGCAAGGAAGGCGTGATCACGGTCGAGGACGGCAAGACGCTGCAGAACGAGCTCGAACTCGTCGAAGGCATGCAGTTCGACCGCGGCTACCTGTCGCCCTATTTCATCAACAACCCCGAGAAGCAGATCGCGGTGCTGGAAGACGCGTACATCCTGCTGCACGACAAGAAGATCAGCTCGATCCGCGAGCTGCTGCCGCTGCTCGAGCTGGTGGCCAAATCCGGCAAGCCGCTGCTGCTCATCGCCGAGGAAGTCGAAGGCGAGGCGCTCGCGACCCTGGTGGTGAACAACATCCGCGGCATCCTGAAGACCGTCGCGGTGAAGGCGCCCGGCTTCGGCGACCGCCGCAAGGCGATGCTCGAGGACATAGCCATCCTGACCGGCGGCACGGTGATCAGCGAGGAGCTGGGCCTGAAGCTGGAGAACGTCACGCTCAAGGACCTCGGCAAGGCGAAGAAGATCGAGGCCGGCAAGGAGAACACCACCATCATCGACGGCGCCGGCGTCAAGAAGGACATCGAAGGCCGCGTCAAGATGATCCGCGTCCAGATCGAGGAAGCGACCAGCGACTACGACAAGGAAAAGCTGCAGGAGCGCGTGGCGAAGCTCGCCGGCGGGGTGGCGCTGATCAAGGTGGGCGCCGCGACCGAAGTCGAGATGAAAGAAAAGAAGGCGCGTGTTGAAGATGCGCTGCACGCGACCCGTGCCGCGGTCGAGGAAGGCATTGTTCCTGGCGGCGGCGTGGCGTTCCTGCGCGCGCGCAAGGCGCTCGAGGGTAGGATGAAGGTAGCCAACGACGACCAGCAGGCGGGCATCAAGATCGTGATGCGCGCGCTGGAAGAGCCGATGCGCCAGATCGTCGAGAACTCCGGCGCGGAGCCGTCCGTCGTGCTCAACAAGGTGCTCGAGGGCAAGGGCGTGAACTACGGCTACAACGCCCAGACCGACGAGTTCGGCGACCTGGTCGAGATGGGTGTCATCGACCCGACCAAGGTGGTGCGCTTCGCGCTGCAGAATGCGGCGTCGGTTGCCGGCCTGATGCTCACCACCGACGCGATGGTTGCGGAACTGGTGGAGGATAAAAAGGGCGGCGGGGGCGGCCATGACCACGGCGGCATGGGCGGGATGGGCGGCATGGGCGGGATGGACATGTAAGGACGCAGAGGGAACCCAGGTTCCCTCCGCACCACCTTCCTGTCTTGAGAAAGGGGCCCGCGAGGGCCCTTTTCTTTTGTATTACACTGCCTCGCAGAGGGAGGGAGCGATGCGGATTCTCGTCGCGGAGGACGATGCGATCCTGGCCGACGGCCTGACGCGCACGCTGCGCCAGTCAGGCTATGCCGTCGACTGGGTCAAGACCGGAATCGAGGCTGACAGCGCGCTCGACGCCAACGATTTCGACCTCCTGATCCTCGACATCGGCCTGCCGAAGAAGTCCGGCCTCGAAGTGCTGCGCCGCCTGCGCGGGCGCGATTCGCGCCTGCCGGTGCTGATCCTCACCGCGCTCGACGGGGTAAACGACCGGGTGCGCGGCCTGGACGCCGGGGCGGATGACTACATGCCCAAGCCTTTCGAGCTCGCGGAACTGGAGGCGCGTGTGCGCGCGCTTACGCGCCGCGGCATGGCGGGCGGCCCGACACTGTTGAAGCACGGCCCGCTCACCTACGACCAGGTCGGGCGCATCGCGCAGATGAACGGCATCGCGATCGAACTCTCGGCGCGCGAAGTGAGCCTGCTGGAAATTTTTCTGCAGCGCGCCGGGCGCCTCGTCTCCAAGGACCAGCTGGTCGGCCACCTGTGCGAGTGGGGCGAGGAAGTCTCCGGCAACGCCATCGAGGTCTACGTCCACCGGCTGCGCAAGAAGCTCGAGCCCGGCGGCGTGCGCATCGTGACCGTGCGGGGCCTGGGCTACAGCCTCGAAAAATCCCCCGCTTGATATAATTCCGCCCCTGCAATCCGCGCCCGCTGTCCGTGCATGCGGGCCGCGTCCCGAAGGCCAAGTAGCTCAGTTGGTAGAGCAGCGGACTGAAAATCCGCGTGTCGCTGGTTCGATTCCAGCCTTGGCCACCAATACTCAAGGACTTATAGATTTTGATTCCGGCGGCTACCGTATCTTCGGTAAAATTTCCCAGATGAAAGTGCCTCGCAAAGTCAACACGAAACGCAGATTGCGTAAGCCTCCGCGCACTGCTGAAGAGAAAAGCAGGCTGGCCGAATTGGCGGCGACGGCAGCTTATGGCGGCAATCCAGCGCACAAGAAAAACCCCGGCGACTTTGGGCTGAATCCGCCGAGCGAGCCCCGCGAAGGCAAGACTCTTTGCGATGGTTCTGGGATATTCAAACGGGCCGAAGCTCAGGCTCTGTTGCAGGACGGATTTCGACGGGGGCTGATCAGCGTGCAGGAACGTAACGGATGGCCGCAGAATGTCTGGGCAGCGCATAAGGGC
>JBCKKZ010000012.1:0-48293 GCA_038904015.1 Burkholderiales bacterium
TGCTGTGGTGGTTCTTCGGCCGCACGATGTTAGGCCGCGCGCTGCTCGCGACTTCGCACAACCGGCTCGCGGCGCAGCTCTGCGGCATCAGCGTGCGCCACGTGCTGCTGGTCGCGTTCGGCCTTTCCGCCGCCCTCGGCGCGATCGCCGGAATCCTGATCGCGCCGATCACCTTCACCTCCTGGGACGTGGGCGTGATGCTCGGGCTGAAGGGCTTTGCCGCGGCGATCCTCGGCGGCATGGGCAGCGCACCCGGAGCGGTGCTGGGCGGCCTCGTGCTCGGCGTCGCCGAAGCGATGGGCGCGGGCTATATTTCGTCGGCCTACAAGGACGTGATCGCCTTCGCCATCATCCTCGCGGCCATGCGGTCGGTGTGCGGGGTCTTGAACACCCATTTCTTGACCGGTTCGATGATGACCACGGCCCCGGCGAGCGAGATGAACGGCATTCCGGCGGCCTCCACCAGCGGCACCACCGCCATGGTCTCGCCGGTGGTCGAGCCGCCGACGATCACGTCCACCTTGTCCTGCTCGATCAGGCGTCTGGCGAAGGTGCGCGCCTTTTCGGCGTCGCCCGCCGAGTCGTAGGAGACCAGCTGCAGCTTGCGGCCGAGCAGGCCGCCCGCGGCGTTGAGCTTCTCTACGTACAGCTCAAGCGTCTTTTGCTCCGGGTCGCCCAGGAACGCGGCGGGTCCGGTGACCGCGAGGAAAGCGCCGATGCGGATCGGTTCCTGCGCGAATGCGGCGCCCCCGAAGAGCAGCGCCGCGGCGAACGAGGCAAGCAGTCTGAAGCTGATGCGCATGGCCATCCTCCTCTCGTATTGAAGAAGTACCAGAATACACCTTTAAACTAGCCCCATTTTGAGGCTCCGAGTTTGATCTGGCTCAAGAAACCCCGTCCCCGATGAGCGTGCGCGTGCGCAGCGTGCAGGCTGGCGACCTCGGCGACGTGGCCGGGATCGACGCCGAAATCACGCGACTGGGAGTTCGGCTCGCCGCGCTGCGGCTGGGTGTTCGCGATCAGCGTGCGGCCCAAGGCGCGCCAGGGCGGCATCGGCGCGCTCGGCTATACCATCCAGCGCCCAACCGAGGACCGCTACCTGATGACGCGCGAAGAACTGGAAAACAAGATGGCGGTGCTGCTGGGCGGGCGCGCGGCCGAGCACGTGGTGTTCGGCCATCTGTCCACCGGCGCGGCCGACGACCTCGCCAAGGTCACCGGCATCGCGCGCTCGATGGCGATGCGCTACGGCATGGTGGAGAAGCTCGGCCACGTCGCCTTCGACGAGGAGCGGCCGAACCTGCTCGGCGTGCCGAACATGTCTCCGCGCGAGTACAGCGAGGACACCGCGCGCGAGATCGACGTCGCGGTGCGCGACATCGTGAAGAGCGCCTACGACAAGGCGCTCGCGATCCTCACCCGCGAGCGCGAGACGCTGGAGCGCGGCGCGCAGCGCCTGCTGGAGAAGGAAACGCTCATCGAGCAGGAGCTGGCCGAACTCACCGCAGACATGCGCCATCCGGCGCCGGAGGCCAAGGCATGAAGATACTTCACCCCGTCGATGGCTCGGCGGCGTCGCTGCGCGCCACCGAATACGTGCTGCGGCTCAACCAGTCCTGCCGTCCGGTGCATTGCACCGCGATCTACGTTCAGGCGCCGATCCTCTATATCATTGGGCATCAGGCGCCGCCGTAGGCGGTCGCCTGCATGCCCTTGTTCGGTCCGCTACTTCCTCATGGCCTTCTCGAGCTCCGTCCTTTGAGCCTGAAGCTCAGCCAGTCTCTTTTTCAGGTCGGCCATTTCTTTCTTGATCTTGCGCAGCTCTGTCTGGTTCTTGCCGCTCGATAAACGATCCGCGCCAAGCTCCTCAGCGATGTACTGCTCAAGCTGACTTCTCAAGACCCTGAGATATGGATTTCCCCATATCGCCCCTTCTCGGTATTCAAGTTTGCCGGCTCGAATGCCCTTCACGATGAAATCCGGGCTCACTCCATATTCCTTTTTCGCCGTTACGTCGCTGAGGGTTGCCCCTTTACGATTCCACTCGCCGTATTCAGCCATATCTCATCTCTCTGACCGACCGTCCGCAATCACCCGCGCGCGCCACTCTTGCGCGCGTCGGTGTGAATTGCGCGGTTAGCCGTTGACATGCGTCACCACTCCCGGTCTGGCGTTGGGCAACGCTTCGAGGACCTTGGGCATAAATGGCCGAATTGCCTCGATGTCATTGCTCAAGACGTCAACAACAATGACTGCGATCGTAAGTCCAGTGAAGTTCTGCTGATATTCCAGACTGCGATCGACGGTCAATAGAACGTCAAACCGCGTTGCCGCAAGCTGAAGAAGTGCGCCGTTCTTGATTCCAGCCCACCCGGCTTCAGCAACGGTCGCGACTTCGTGGCCAGGAAGCTCCGCGCGAAGGGCTCGGGGTACGCACTCGTCAAGAAGCACGCGCATCGGCAAGTAGATGCGCTTTCGCCTGCTCGAGAGCAGCTACCGCGAGCTCACGGCTCACGGTCGGAAAATCATCGAGGAATTTCTCCAAGGAGTGACCGCCCTGGATGTAGTCAACAAGTGCCTGAACAGGGACTCGCGTTCCGACGAACACGGGGGTGCCCCCGAGGATGTCTGGGTCGGAGTGAACAACGGACGATTGCTTCATGCCGCCACCTCTCAAAATACCGTGCCAATACTACTCCGAGTGCCCGATCACGGCTAACGTCCACGCCCACCGGCGCGCGCCCACGCTGGATTGAACTGGCGCGGCGCTTCGCGCGCGTCCGCGTGGGGCGTGCGGTTAGGCTCAGATCTGGATTCGGCGCGCATCGCTTTCCGGATAGGGATATTCCATGTGCCGAGCGGTCGCCCTTGCTGTGTCCTCGCCGAAGTAATGCGCCACGACTTTGAGCGACATGTCGATGCCCGCTGAGATGCCGGCAGAGGTAAACACGCGGCCGTCCTTGACGAAGTGCTTGCCGTACTCGACCGTCACGGCGGGAAAGGAATCGCGCATCCAGTCGAGCGATCGCCAGTGAGTGGTTGCGTGCAACCCGTCCAGAAGTCCAGCGGCACCGAGCAGCATTGAGCCGGTGCAAACTGCCGTCAGCGTTTCCACCTCCGCAGCGCGGGCACGCAACCAATCGAGCATGATCGGGTTTTTCAACTCCTTCCGGGTGCCCCACCCGCCCGGAGCAACAACAATATCAAGGCGCAGGCAGTTCTCAAACGTGTAGTGAGGCAGGACTTTCATGCCGCCCGTTGTAGTGACCGCGCCGGGACTCTCTGCCACCAGCACTACCTCGAACGGCGAGGGTTCTTCGCGCCGTTTCTCTTCGTTCAGCCGGGTCACCGAGAACACTTCGAACGGCCCGCAGAAGTCGAGCACTTCGATATCCTCAAACAGGACGATGCCGACGCGTTTTCTTTCCATCTGGACCTCGCTATCTTGAGCCTAACGTTTCCGCCCAACCGCAGGCGCGTGTGATGCAACCACGCGAGACGAATGCTCTCGCCCGTCGGTTTGCGGCGGAGGGTTAGAGTGCACCGCTGTCCTTCACGGCTAGAGTAAAGCCATCGGTACGGACGATTTCCTTGAACTTTACATGGCCCCATTCTGCGCCGGAAAGAATTCGTTTGATGGTTTCCCTATTTCTCGATGGCATATTCAAGCCAAAAATTATCTCGGTAAGGTCGGTGGGTGAAAACGGAACACTGCCGGGATTCTCACGAAGAATGCGCACTTCCTCCTCGTATTTCCAGATCTCTGCCTTCACAGCCATTCCCATCGAGAGGAGTGGCACCCAAACCTCGTTCCATTCCGGTATTGTTGGTGCGAGTGCGATTTCGCGAAAATATTCAATAAAAGGGTTGGAAGTGCTGTAGCCAACATCGCTCGCGCCAACTATGTGATGTGTATTTTTATGAGTAGAAAGAGAATCAGGCAGACGAAAGCCGATGCAAAAGCCGCTGTGATTGGAAGCATAGTGAGACCACAGCAGAATATGGGCCGGTGTCTTTGAAAGAGAGAAGACGCCTACTGTCGCCAGGTTCCCATCCATTTTTTCGTACACATGGTCAATCTTGCAAAATTGCGTTAGCCGTTCCAGCATCTTCTTGTTCTGCTCTTTCTCTGCGAGATCAATAGCCGCTCTTAGAGAGTCACGAATGTTCATGCGACAGTCGTATGGATCGTTCAGCTGCTCTGGGGAAGCAAAGTAGAGCTCTCGATTGATGAGCATCTCGAGTGCATAAGCGGTGTATCCACGATACTTGTAGAGGGTCTTTTCGCTAAAGCTCACGGCGCGTCGCTTCTAGTGCAATCTAACGAATGAAAGGGACTTCCCCTGCTCGAAGCGGGCCGTAGCCCGCACGGCATCGGAGTGCCAAGATTGCAATTCGCATCATCAATCTGAAACGAGAGGGGAAGTCATGGAGAAGATTACTACTGTGGGAATCGATCTGGCAAAGAGTGTGTTCTCGTTGCACGGGGTGGATGGCATGGGCCGGGTGGTGCTGAGGAAGACGGTGCGCCGCGACCGGCTGGTTGAGACGGTGGCCTGTTTATCGCCGTGTCTGATCGGCATGGAGGCGTGCTCGGGGGCACACGAGTGGGGCCGGCGGTTCCAGGCGTTCGGCCACACGGTGCGGCTGATGGCGCCCAAGTTCGTCGTGCCCTACAGGAAGAGCGGCAAGAACGACGGCAACGATGCCGAGGCGATTCTAGCGAGGCGGTGACGCGGCCAAACATGCGCTTTGTGCCGGTGAAGTCGGTCGAGCAGCAGGCGCTGCTCACGCTGCACCGGGTGCGGCAGGGGTTCGTGGTGGAGAGAACCGCCATCATCAACCGGATGCGGGGCCTGATGTCGGAGTTTGGGGTGGTGCTGCCTCTTCGCTCGGTGACGGTGCGCCGTCAGGCTGCTGCTGCAGCCGAAGCGCTGCCCGAGCTCGCACGGCGCATGATCGGCGATCTGCTCGATCAGCTGCGCCTGCTCGATGACCGGATCGGGGGCTACGACAAGGAGATCGAGGCCCAGGCGCGCCAGTGCGAGCCGGCGCAGCGTCTGATGAAGATCCGCGGCATTGGGGCGACCACCGCGCTTGCCATCGTCGCCACGGTAGGCAACGCCAGGGAGTTCAAGAACGGCCGGCAGTTCGCCGCCTGGATCGGCCTCGTGCCGGGCCAATACTCCACCGGCGGCAGGACGCGTCTCGGGCACATTAGCAAGCGCGGTGATGCGTACCTGCGAAATCTGCTCGTGCAGGGAGCGCGCTCCGTGATCAACAGTGCCGCCTCCCATCAAGACCGCATGTCGCGCTGGATCGTCGCGTTGCAGCCGCGCCGCGGCTACTACCGAACGCTGGTGGCGATCGCCAACAAGAACGCACGCATCGCCTGGGCGCTGCTCGCGAAGAACGAAACGCTGCGCTCGGTATGAACAAACTCTTCCGCTAAAGACTGCCATCGACGATGACGAAACGGTTACACCGGCGCCCGGAGATCCTGATCAAACACGACGGCAGCATCAATGCCGACTAACGAACGAGGACCGGGCGTGCGGCTTTCATTCGGGCCAGGGCATTCATTGCTCACAAACAGGCCGGTTATAGTGACGCAGTCCGTTCTTCCATCGTCAAGACCGTCCCTATTGCGGAATCGGGGAAGTCCTTATAGTCTTGGTGAACGGCGGGCCGTCGAGCCGCAACTTGTCGACGCGGTGCCGGCGGCCCGTCCGTTCGACCTCGAGTTAGGCGTGCACGCTATGATGGTTTCCTCCCGCTGACTACGATGGCGGGCCAACCGATCCGAAAGCCTTCCTTACGCTTGTACGCTTGTACGCCTATCAGAATCGCTTCGTGAATACGGACAAGCGCTTCCTTACTCTGCAATTCGAGCACCATCGCCATGCGAACCGAACTCTTGGAGATAAGATCCAGCGCCTGCTGCGGAGACTGTAGCTCGTATACCAACGCATGTTCGCGCACTTCCACATCGACGAAGCCAGCTCTTGAGAGCGCGCACTTGCACTCGGTCGGATCACTGAATCGGAACATGGGCGGTGCGGGTGGCAAGGGTACGTCTAAGTTCCCGTGTGCCTTCACCGCGCCCATTACGAGCGCAAAGAACTCATGCTTGTCCGGCCCGCACCACCAACTAAAAGCATATCTTCCGCCGGGTCGTAGGACGCGAAAGCCTTCGAGTAGCGCCTTATCCGGCTCGGGAAGATGGCCGAGCCCGAACCCACAAACAACCGCGTCAAAGCTATCCGCCTCGAATTTCAGGGCTTCGGCATCGCCGTGGCGAAACTCCGCACGCGGAAAGTTCTTTTTCGCCTCCCGAACCATCGAGGGAGCGAAGTCGACGCCAACGGCATATGCGCCGCGCTCTGCTGCGGCGCCGGCCAGGTAGCCGGGGCCGGACGCAATATCGAGCAACGCTGTTTTTGCTTTGACTGCGGCCGCATCTAGCAGGGGCCCGATTATCTGCATGGTTATCTTGCCGGCATAGTTGTCGTAGGCATTTGCCTTGGCATCCCAGCCAGCCAGTTCCTGCTGCTTGAACGTCGGTCCACTCGGTGCAGCGTCTGTGACCATATCGCTCTCCCCGGCCGGTGATAGTTAATCGGGCTTCAACACGAGGAATAGAAATTGAGTCAGGCTGAAGAAGTAGTCGCCGCGCTCGCCAAGTGCCCGAAGATCGCTCGCCCACACCTTTACCTCATCCTCGCTGACACCCTGTCGACCTGGTACGAATGCTGACATGATGCCGATAAGTTCGCCACTAATCGTGTTCTCATCGTAGGACGGATTGAATATATTTATCACGCTGCGCTGACGAAGCACAAAGCCGGCTGCTTTCAGTTTTCCCGAGAGCGTCCTTGGGAGGTGCGGATCATGCAAGTGCTCGTCCCAGGCCCTAAGTACGCGATCCATCAAACTGGCGTCCGACGCGTGCCAGACGATTGAATCCCAATCGGTGTCGACGATTACCGCGCGCCCGCCGGGACGGAGCACGCGGTACAGGTCGGACAGAGCGTCCGCCATGTTCCTCACATACTCGAGCACCTGCACACACACCGCCGCATCGAACGACCGGTCCGGATACGGCAGCGCTGTCGCGTCTGCCAGCCGAAAGTCGAGCCACGGTCGATTGGCCTGGCGAGCGCTCGACAGAGTGATCATGTCTTGGCTGCTGTCCACGCCGCACACTTTGCCGCGCTCGCTCACCGCATCGGCCAGCTCCGCGGCCATTAAGCCTGGACCCGAGCCGATATCGATGATTCGTTCACCGCTCTGGGCAGCAAGAGCCTCCATTACGGCCCGCCGGCGCCCAACGACATCAGGAGACGTATACATCGCTTCCACGCGCCGGGATGTCTTCTCATCAAACCGCATGCCAGCACCTCCGGTTGCAATGCCGTCTAACGGCTCGCTTGAGCGGCCGCCAAGCCGCGTAGCGGATTGGCGGTCCGGCGCGCGAAGGGCGCGAACTCGAAGCGTTTGTTAGCCGACTTTTCTCGATACCGCATAGTCGAACGCCGCCTTGGCATGGATGATGGTCGTGTTTAAGTAGAGAACCCCATCAACCTCAAACGTTGGCGCATCGGCCAACTCGGGAAACGCCAGCGGCAGTTCGGTGCACGATAGGCAGACCGCTTGCCGTTGGCTAGAGTTCAGTGACAAGGATTTCTCGACGAGGCGCTTGATTTGCTCGGCCACCCCGCGGCTTTCGCCGGCTTGCAACTCGTCGATGAGCTTGATGACGATGGCCTGGTCCTGATCGGCCTCCGGCACAGTACCGTGGATTCCGTGTTTCCTGAGTACGGCGGGAAATATCGGCGATGCCATTGTTGGTGCAGTGCCGAGAATCAACGCGTTACGTACGCTGTGCGTTGCGCATTCCTTTGCCACCTCCTCGAAGATGTTCAGCACCGGGATATTGATGCCCTTAGTGATGGGGTCGTAGCGATTGTGGGGCGTATTGCTCGCGATAATGGCAAAGTCGGCTCCGCTAGCCTCCAACCGTTTCAACGCCGCCCGAAAATAATCGTCGAACTGTCGCCACGATGAGTCCTCTCCAGGCCGACCCCTGAGATTGAATGATTTGTTGATGTTGAGTGACTCAATGACCATTTCGGGAACTGCCGGAGGCCCTTCGAGCTCCCGCTCGTACTGGTATTTGTGGCTCAACTCGCAAATCGCCTTGTAGTACTCGACCGTCGAATACCACGAAACTCCGCCAACGATTCCGATCTTTTTCAATTCAGGCGACCTCTGTATGTTGACGGCTAACTTAAAGTAGAAAGCCTAAAAGACGGAGTGTATCCCGTCTTCGGCCGTGGCGGGCTGTCAACCTTCCCTCGAATCAATGCGTTAACGATACTGTACGGATAGCCAGTATCCGGTTGAATGGTATTCGAGCGCAAACATCGGTTCGATCAGGACTAGCCCTACTTTCGCACGAATGAGGGGCATTGTGGGGTAACGGATCGGGAATGCGCGGGTAAAGCTTTCAATTGGCGCCGGGATGTGCTACATGAAAGATATGCACATCTTCGAGCGAGAGGTGAACGGTCAGCGCTACCGCATCGCGGCCCAGTCGGTGTGGGACAGCGCTCAAGGCCGCTCCGTTGCGCGCCAAGTGGTGCTGGGCCCGGCGGTGGCGCCCCCAGTAGCGGACCTGGGCGCCACCCGCACCGTGGGCACGCGCGCGGTCGGTGATGTGGGAGCGTTGGCCTGGGTTGCCGAGCAGTTGGACCTGGTGGGCAAGATCAACCAGGCGTGCGGTGGCCTTGGCGCCAAGAACGGCCCCTCGGTGGGCGAACTGGTCGTGGCCGTTGCGATCCAACGGGCGTGCTCACCGGGACCGAAGTGCGAGCTGGCGGAGTTTCTGGAGGCCAGCGTGGCGCGGGTGTCTTGTTTGCCGGCCGCGGCCTTCAGCGGTCAGGCGTTTCATCGCGTGGCGCAGCAAGTCACGGCCGAGCACTTGGAGCAGGTGCAGGTGGCGATCGCCAAGGCGGCGGTGGCGCGCTTTGAGCTATCGACGGACGTGCTCGCCTTTGACACCACGAACTTTGACACGCACATCGCCACCCTCACCCCGGGGGAGTTGGCCAAACGGGGACACGCCAAGAGCAAGCGCAGCGACCTGCGGGTGGTGGGGCTTGGGGTTCTGGTGAGCGAGACCGGGCACGTGCCCTTGCTGTACCGGAGCTACGCGGGCAATGGCTCGGACCAGGGGGTGCTGGCGGCGTGTCTGGAGGGGTTGCGCAAGTTGCACGAGGCGCTCGATGACGGGGAAGGTCGAGCACAACCGGGGCAGCGCACGCTGGTGCCCGACGGAGGCTTCTGGAGCCCGCAGTTGGAGCTGGAGTTGGGCCTCGCTGGCTACCACAGCCTCATCTCCTTGCCGCTCAGTCACTCTGCCGCAGAGCAGGCGTTACAGATGGCGGCGCGCCGCGGCGCGATGAAGCCGCTCTCGGGCAAGCTCAGCCACGTGCGCGCGGCGCGCATGCAGGCCAAAGTGGGCGAGTTGGAGCGTACGCTCGTGGTGGTCGAGAGCGAGGAACTGCTCCAGGGGCAGAAGCGCGGCATCGCGGTGAGATTGCGCAAGGCCAAGACAGAGCTGCGTAAGCTCGAGCGGCTCGTTCAGGCCGGACGCATCCAGCGCAGCAGCTTGACTCGTCGGGTGCAGAAGGCCCTGTCGCGCGAACACCTGTCCAGCTTCGTGGTGGTCAACATCGGCGGCAACGAGAAAGCGCCGAGCTTACGCTGGCACGTCGATGCCGCCTTGCGGCGTCAACTGGAGACCACCCGGCTGGGCCGACGCGTGCTGTGCACCGATCGCCACATCTGGAGCACCGGCCGAATAGTCCACGCCTTTCGCGGCCAGTGGAAGGTCGAGGAGATCTTCCGCCGAGCGAAGAAGGGGGGTCTGGTTCCCTGGGGACCCTCGCACCAGTGGGCAGACGGCTCCCTTCGGTTGCACACCTTCGCCACGGTCCTCGGCCTCACGCTGGTGAGCCTGGCCAAGATCGCCCTGGGAACCGATACCTCGGCGCGGGTCATGATGCAGAGCTTGGCCGCCATCCGTGCCACCCTGGTGCGCACGACAACGGGTGGTGCGGGGCGGCGATCCACGGTGATGCTCGCACCGGAACTCACCGCGGACCAGCGCCGGGCCGTGAAAGTCTTCGATCTCGACCGCTGGCTTCCTACACTTCTTTCATCTATGAAAACTCGACCCCGCCCGGCTTGACATACGAGCGAAAATGACCACCATCCCCATATTCCAATCGCCTACTTTGCGAAAGTAGGGCTAGGCCCTGTGTTACCTCGGGATGGTGATGCGCGAACCACAACGCGACATTCGCGCCCAGGCAGTGGCCCACGAGCACCGCTTGGGGAACTGACTCCGCGCGCAGGATCGCCGCGAGGTCCGCGCACCACTCGTTCATGCCGATGCGGCCGCGTTGGAGCGAGCCGCCGTGGCCGCGCAGATCGAGGCGCAACAGGTCCCAGCTCCCGGTAAGACCCGTCGCCGCCACGAACTCCGACCAGCGCGTGAGGTTGCTCGCGAGGCCGTGGATGAGGATGATCGTCTTGCGCGGCGCGCCCGGCCGCCACAAACGGTAGGCGATGACCGTTCCACCGGCTGCTGCGAAGGCCCGGGTCGATTCCATCGCGAACCCGCTCCTATGGAAACTCGATCGCTACGGACTGTCGCGGCAGCAGCACGAAGGCGATGCCTTTAGGCGCGAACGCGAAGCGCCGGTTCTTGCGGTCCGCGCCGCTCATCCTGCGCCCAGGCCGGCAGCGCGAGCATTGCCGCCAGAACCGATAGCGTGAATTTCATCGCTCGACCTCCTTCGCGGTCCGCGCGAGGAACACCGTGAATGCGCTCGACGCGGCGGCGAACGCCCAGCAAAGGAAGAAGCCGATCGAGTATACGGCGAGGCGGCTCAGGCTCGTGGCCTCGCCGAAAAGATAGAGCTCCTGCGGGTCGAAAACGGTGAAGAAAATGACCTCGCCAATGCCGCCGACGATGAATGACGGCCACAGAACAAGTATCGCGTTTCTCACAGCCCCCCCTGCGCCACGTGCAGGCCTTCCTGCACTACCCGCCATTCGCCGTGCGGATCGTCGACCACCGCGCGCCAGTGCCCGGCCGGCAGCGGTGGCAGCATGGCGCGGTAGGTGCCGTCCGCCGCGCGTTCCAGCCGCAGGCGCACGTCGTAGCCCGCGCGCGTGGCGTGAGCGAGATTGAGGAACACGGCCGGCGGCTCGGCGCCGCGCAGCTGGACTCGCACCTCGCCGCCCGCGCGCTCGACGCGCGCTTCGATGCCGCGCCGCGCGGCGGCCTCTTCGCGCTTCAGCACCGCGTTGATGCCGAGGCCGCGCTTGTAGTAGTCGTCGGCGACCAGGCCGTCGGCAGTGGCGAACGCTATCCAGGTAGTGATGACGCCGGCGACGATCACGGTGGCCGGGCCGGCCATCAGGATCCAGGGCCAGGGTTCGCGGTACCAGGGGTTCATGGCATCACCTCACGATAAAGACGGACTTCTCGTCGACCGAAACGCGCTCGTCGTCGACGGCGCGCACGCTGAACGCGATCTTGTGCGCGCCCGGCGGCGCCAGGCCCGGGTCCACGCGCACGCGCACCGGCAGCATGCGGTTTTCGGTCGGGCCGACCAGGATGCGCGGCTCGGTGGCGAGCTCGAGCGTCGGCAGGCCGGCGACGGCGATTTCGAACACGCGCGCGCTTTCGGTCGTGTTCATGATCTGCAGGCGGTAGACGTTCTCGATCTGGCCGCCCTCGACCTCGCGCGCGATCGCCGCGCGGTCGCGGATTACGTCCACCTTGAGCGGCACGCGCAGGTAAAGGCTCGCGGCCGCCGCGATCATGATGACCGAGAGAATGGCGAAATAAAGCAGAACGCGGGGCCGCAGGATGCGGGGGGCCTTGCCTTCCACCGCGTGCGTGGTGGAGTAGCGGATCAGGCTCTTCGGCCGCCCGAGCTTTTCCATCACCTGGTCGCAGCCGTCGATGCAGGCGGCGCAGCCGATGCACTGGTACTGCAGCCCGTCGCGGATGTCGATGCCGGTAGGGCAGACCTGCACGCAGATGCTGCAGTCGATGCAATCACCGAGACCCGTGCCCTTGTCCGTCCCCTTGCCCGCAGTTTTCCCTCTTGGTTCGCCGCGCGCCCGGTCGTAGGTGATGATCAGGGTGTCCTGGTCGAACATCGCGCTCTGGAAGCGCGCGTAGGGACACATGTAGGTGCAGACCTGCTCGCGCATCCAGCCCGCGTTGCCGTAGGTGGCGAAGCCGTAGAACAGGATCCAGAACGATTCCCACGGGCCGGTCGCGAGCGTCATGACCCCGGACCAGAGCTCGCGGATTGGCGTGAAGTAGCCGACGAAGGTGAAACCGGTCCAGACCGAGAGCGCGATCCAGATCGAGTGTTTTTCCGCTTTCGTTAAATTTTTTTGAAAAGTAAAACCTTCCTTATCGAGCTTGATGCGCGCGTTGCGATCGCCTTCGATCTTCTGCTCGATCCACATGAAGATCTCGGTGTAGACGGTCTGCGGGCAGGCGTAGCCGCACCACAGGCGCCCGGCGACCGCGGTGAACAGGAACAGGCTGAGCGCCGAGACGATCAGCAGGACGGTGAGATAGATGATGTCCTGCGGCCAGAACACCAGGCCGAAGATGTAGAACTTGCGCTGCGCGATGTCGAACAGGATCGCCTGGCGGTCGTTCCAGGTGAGCCACGCCCCGCCGTAGAAGACGAGTTGCGTCCCCCACACCAGCGCCCAGCGCCAGAACGAAAACCAGCCGCGCACCGCGCGCGGATAGATTTTCGCATCGGCTTCGTAGAGCGATTGTTCTACGACATCCGCTTTCATTTCTGCGAGAGCGAATAGACGTAGGCCGTCAGCAGGTGGATTTTCTGGGGGCTGAGGATGTCCTTGTTGGCCGGCATCTGGTTGATGCGGCCCTTGGCGATCTGCTCCGCGATCGCGTACTCGCCCGAGCCGTGCAGCCAGATCCGGTCGGTGAGGTCGGGCGCGCCGAGCGCCTGGTTGCCCTTGCCCTCGGCGCCGTGGCAGGCGCTGCAACTGGATTTGTAGAGGGGTTCGCCACGCGCCTTTCTTATGGAATCGCTGGCTTGGCCTGAAAGCGAAAGAACGTAGTGCGCCGTGTCTTTCACGCCCTGCTCGCCTAGCACCGGGCCGAACGGCGGCATGGCGCCGGTGCGCCCCTCGGTGATGCTCGTCTTGATCGCCTCGGGTGAGCCGCCCCAGAGCCAGTCCTGGTCGGTGAGACTGGGAAAGCCCCGGCTGCCGCCGGCATCCGAGGCATGGCATTGCGCGCAATTGTTGAGGAACAGCTTCTGGCCGACGGCAAGCGCCTCGGCGTTCTTCGACAGGGCGTCGACATCGAGCGCCGCGAACTTCTCGTACAGCGGCCCGTAGGCCTTCTGCGCTTGCTGGTTCTCCTCCTCCAGCTGCTTCAACTGCGTCCAGCCGAGCACGCCCTGGTAGCTGCCGAGGCCGGGATACAACACCAGGTAGACGATGCCCCATACGATGGTCAGGTAGAACAGCCACGCCCACCAGCGCGGCATCGGGTTGTTGCCCTCTTCGAGATCCACGTCCCAGACATGGCCCGTGGTATCGGGTTCGACCGCCTTGCGCACGCTCTGCGTCTTCAGGAACACGGCGCAGGCGAGGATCGAGATGACCGTGATGATGCCGATGTAGAGGTCCCAGAATCCGGAGGTGAACTCGCTCATGGCGAGTTTTCCTCTACGCTGTCCTCGAGAATGCTTTTGCCGCGCCGCTCCAGTTCCCGCCGGCGCGACGGGAGGTAGGCCCAGAACACGATGCCGAGGAACGCGGCGAAGGTGATCACCGTGACGGCGATGCGCAAGGTATTGATGTCCATGGTCCGCATTTTCCTCAGTTGGCCTTCGACTTGAGCGCGGTGCCGAGCACCTGCATATAGGCGATGAGCGCATCCATTTCGCTCCTGCCCTGGAGTTCGCCCTTGGCGCCTTTGACTTCTTGTTCCGTGTAAGGAACTCCCACGAGGCGCAAAGCCCGCATCTTCGCCTCGATGTCGGCGGCGTTGGCCGGCGCGCGTGCGAGCCAGGGATAGCCGGGCATGTTGGATTCGGGCACCAAGTCGCGCGGATTGATGAAGTGGATGCGGTGCCATTCGTCGGAGTAGCGCCCGCCGACGCGGTGCAGGTCGGGACCGGTGCGCTTGGAGCCCCACTGGAACGGATGGTCGTAGACGAATTCGCCCGCGACCGAGTAGTGGCCGTAGCGCTCGACCTCGGCGCGGAACGGCCGGATCATCTGCGAGTGGCAGTTGTAGCAGCCTTCGCGGATGTAGATGTCGCGCCCGGTGAGCTGCAGCGCCGTGTAGGGCTTGAGGCCCGCCACCGGCTCGGTCACGGATTTCATGAAGGACAGCGGAACGATTTCCACCAGCCCGCCCACCGCCACCGTGAGGACGACGAGGACGATGAACAGGGCCTGGTTGCGTTCGATCAGGTCGTGGGTGAGTTTCATGTTCAGGCGTGCGCCGGCGCGGGAATCGGCGCTTCGAAGGTCTTGCCCGCAAGGACAGTCTTGAAGACGTTGTAGGCCATGATCAGCATGCCGGCGAAGTACAGCAGCCCGCCCAGCAGCCGGATCGCGTAGAACGGGTAGGTCGCCTTGACGCTCTCGACGAAGGTGTAGGTCAGCGAGCCGTCCGCGCCGACCGCGCGCCACATCAGCCCTTGCATCACGCCGGCGATCCACATCGCCGCGATGTAGAGCACGATGCCGACGGTGGCGACCCAGAAGTGCACGTTGATCAGGCGCACGCTCCACATCTCCGCGCGGCCGAACAGTTTCGGGATCAGGAAGTAGATCGCGCCCATCGAGACCAGGCCGACCCAGCCGAGCGCGCCGCTGTGCACGTGGCCGATGGTCCAGTCGGTGTAGTGGGACAATGCGTTCACCGTCTTGATCGACATCATCGGCCCCTCGAAGGTCGACATGCCGTAGAACGACAGCGAGACGATCAGGAATTTCAGGATCGGGTCGTCGCGCAGTTTGTGCCAGGCGCCGCTCAGGGTCATGATGCCGTTGATCATCCCGCCCCAGGAGGGCGCCAGCAGGATCAGCGAGAACACCATGCCGAGCGACTGCGCCCATTCGGGCAGCGCGGTGTAGTGCAGGTGGTGCGGGCCGGCCCACATGTAGGTGAAAATCAGCGCCCAGAAGTGCACCACCGACAGGCGGTAGGAATAGATGGGGCGGCCCGCCTGCTTGGGCACGAAGTAGTACATGATCCCGAGGAAGCCTGCGGTAAGGAAGAAACCGACCGCGTTGTGGCCGTACCACCACTGCACCATCGCGTCCTGCGCGCCCGAGTACACCGAGTAGGACTTCCAGAAGCTTGCCGGCACCGCGGCGCTGTTGACCAGGTGCAGGATCGCCACCGTCAGGATGAACGCGCCGAAGAACCAGTTGGCGACGTAAATATGCGGTATTTTTCTTTTATATAAAGTTCCAAAAAAAACGACGGCATACGCCACCCAGACCAGCGTGATCAGGATGTCGATGGGCCATTCCAACTCGGCGTATTCCTTGCCCTGCGTGATGCCCAGAGGCAGCGTGATCGCCGCGAGCACGATCACCGCCTGCCAGCCCCAGAACGTGAACGAGGCGAGCGCGTCCGAAAACAGGCGCGCGTGCGAAGTGCGCTGCACCACGTAGTACGAGGTCGCGAACAGCGCGCAGCCGCCGAAGGCGAAAATCACCGCGTTGGTGTGCAGCGGGCGCAACCGCCCGTAGGACAGCCAGGGAATGTCGAAATTGAGTTCGGGCCACAGCAGCTGGGCCGCGATGATCACGCCGACCAGCATGCCGACCACGCCCCAGACCACGGTCATAATGGCGAACTGCCGCACCACGGTGTAGTTGTAGGAATTTTCCGCCGCGTTTTCCGATACGTGCATGAATCGCCGCCCCTGTGTCAAGGAGCCGATGCTAGCCGCCGGGAGATCGCCGGGCTTGACCTAAGTCAAAAAGTCATTCGTCGTCGGAAAGGACGTCCACCCCGGGGCGATCGAGGTCATCGAACTGGCCGCCCTGGAGCGCGCGCCAGAACACCCAGCCGATCAGGAATACGACGGCGACGGAGAGGGGGACGAGGAGGACGAGGCTTTCCATGATTCTTTTCCGGCGCCGTCGGCGCCGGCAGCGCCGACCCGCATCGCGTTCAGGACGACGATGAACGAGCTCGCGGCCATGCCGACCGCCGCTTCCCAGGGGCCGATCCAGCCCGCGGCCGCGAGCGGCAGCGCGAGGGTGTTGTAAGCGAGCGCCCAGCCGAAGTTCTGGCGCACGATGCGCATCGTCAAGCGCGCCAGCTTGAAGGTCCTGGGAATTTCCCCGAGGGAATTCCCGAGCAGGACGAAATCCGCCTGGAGCTGGGCCGCATCCGCGCCGCCGCCCATGGCAAACGACGCATCGGCGCGCGCCAGCACCGGCGTGTCGTTCAGGCCGTCGCCGACCATCGCCACCATCCTGCCCTCGCGCTGCAGGCGCTCGACGTAGTCAAATTTGTCCTGCGGCGAAGCGCCGCCCGCGCGTATCTCGATGCCGAGCCGGGCCGCCACCGCGGCAACCGCGGCCGGATGATCGCCGCTGAGCAGGTGCACCCGCAGGCCCGCTGCGCGCAGCGCGTCGATCGCATCGCCCGCTGTTTCACGCGGTTGATCCTCAAGCAGGAAAACCGCAAGCCAGCCACGCTCATCCGCGAGGAACACAGGCGTCATGACATTGTCTGAAAATTCCAGGCCCGGCGCCGCGCCGACGAGCTCGCGGCAGAAAACCTCGGTGCCGATGCGCACCCGCCGCCCGCCCGCTTTCGCTTGCACGCCTTGCCCGGCGAAATTAGCGATACCGCTCACCGGCGCGGAGGCATCGCGGCTGTCGAAGGCGCGCGCCAGCGGATGGCGGCTCGAGGATTCGAGCGCGCGCGCCAGCGAAAAGCACTCGTCCTCTGCGACCTCGCCAAGCAGCTGCACCCGCGCGATCGCGAACCGCCCCGCGGTGAGTGTTCCAGTCTTGTCGAGCACGATGTCGGTCGCAGCCGCCAGCCCCTCCAGGGCGCCCCCGCGCGTCACGGCGACGCCGCGTCCGAGCAGCCGGCCGGCGGCGGAGGTCAGCGCCACCGGCGAGGCAAGGGCCAGCGCGCAGGGGCAAGCGGCGACCAGCACCGCGATGGCGATCCAGAAATCGTGCCAATACAGCCCGGCGAGCAGCGCGACCGCTAGGACAGCGTACGTGAGCGCATGCGCGATGCGGTCGGCCGCCGCGACCAGCCGCGGTTTCGACGCGGCGGCGCGCTCGACCAGGCGCGCGATCGCGGCGGCGCGGGTCTGCGCACCCGCGCGCTCGACGCGCACCACGATCGGTTGCTCTAGATTGAGCGTGCCGGCGCAGACCGTGCTGCCCGGAGCCTTCGCAAGTGGCACCGGCTCGCCGGTGAGCAGGGATTCGTCGATGCCGGAGCAGCCTTCGAGCACGACGCCGTCCGCCGGCAGCCGATCGCCAGCGGGGACGAGGATCCTGTCGCCCGCCGCAAGCTCATGGATCGGCACCTGTTTCGGCGTTGCCCCGTCGAATCGCAGCGCAAACGACGGCGACCAGCGCGCGAGGCGGTCCAGCGAGCGCGCGGCGCGCTGGCGCACCGCCAGTTCGAGATAGCGCGCGCCGAGCAGCAGGAACGCGAGCATCGCGATGGAATCGAAGTAGACCGCGCCCGTGCCGCTCACGGTGGCCCAGGCGCTGGCCGCAAAGCCCGCGCCGATGCCGAGCGCGATCGGCGTGTCCATGCCCGGGTGCAGCCGCCGCAGTTCGCGCCACGCGCCGGCGAAGAACGGGCCGCAGGAAAAGGCGATTACCGGCGCGGTCAGCAGCAGGCTCGCCCAGCGCATGAGGCTTTCCGCCTCGCGCGAGAGCGTGCCGACGCCCTCGTCCACGTAGGCGGGAAACGCGTACATCATCACCTGCATGGCGCCGAAGCCGGCGACGAACAGCTGCCACAGCGCCTTGCGGCGCGCATCGCGGTCGAACGCGGATTGCCGCTGCGGATCGTAGGGAAAGGCGTCATAGCCGACCGCCCGTATCGCACCGACGATATCCGACAGCCGGGTGCGCGCAGGGTCCCACGAAACCAGCGCGCGCTGCGTCGCGTAGTTGACGTCGGCGCGCAGCACTCCCGGCAGCCGGCGCAGCGCGCGTTCGTTGAGCCACAGGCAGGCGGGGCAGCGGATGCGGTCCAGGATCAGCGTCGCGCTGCGCTCGTTCGGCCCCGCGCTCGCCGCGAACTGCCGCTGCGCGGCCGCATCATCGAGCGCCTCCAGTGCCGGCAACTCTTCGGGCTTCTGGCCCGGCGCGGAGCGCGTTTCGTAGTAGCGCTCGAAGCCGGCCGCGGCGATCGTGCTGGCCACCGCCTCGCAGCCCGCGCAGCAGAAATCGCGCGGCGCGCCCAGGACCGGCGCGCGCCAGCGCCCGGCCTCGACCACAGGGAGCCCGCAGTGGAAACAGGCCGGCTTCGCGCTCGCTACGATGACTTCTCCCGAATCGTGGGATCGTATCGGCCACGCCAAAGCCGATATTGACCTGCATCAATCCGCTCCCCCGGGGCCGGTTACCCCGGCTTACGCTTTGCCGGCGAGGTCCGGTTCGCCGCAATGCCTCAGGATTTCGGCGCGCACCTGGTCGCGCAGCTTCACCGCCGCGGCCCAGTCGCTGCCTTCCGGGGTGATGGGCGCGCCGATGCGCACGCTGACCGTGGCGCGGCGCAGGTACCAGGTGCCGTCGCGCAGCACCGAGCGCACACCGCGCAGCGCGACCGGAATCACGGGAATGCCGGCCTGCGCCGCGGCCTGGAAGGCGCCGGTGCGAAAGTCCATGAGACCGGTGTTGCGTTTCAGCGTGCCTTCCGGAAACACGATCAGCGAGATGCCGCGCTTCGCGGCCCCGGCGAGCTCGTTCGCGTGCTCGGTACTTTTCGCGACATCGAAGCGCTCGATGAACTGCGTGCCGAACCCCGAGAGCAGCGCGCGCATCAGGAAATTCTCCTGGAACTCGCGCTTGGCGACGAAGGCGTAGCCGCGATACGCGAGAATGGACAGCAGCACCAGCGCATCGAGATAGCTGGTGTGATTCACCGCCAGCACCACGGGTGTTTTTGTCTCCAGGTTTTCCTTGCCGCTGACGGCGACAGGAATGCCCGACAGGATCAGGAACCATTTCGATACCGTCCCGCCCACGCCCCAGCAGTTCCTGACGGGCAACAAGAGCGAACCCAGGAGGGCAATGGGCGCAAGGACGGCAAAAACAACATAGGCGCGCAGCGCGAACAGGGCGCCGCTGAAGGTGCGCAGCCCGCGGCGCAGCTGCGGCGCGGCGCCGGCGAGCACCAGGCGCAGGAACTGCAGCCATACCGCGCCCCCCGTCACCGCGGCGGGTCCGCGCTCGTAGTATTCGCGGGCGGCATTGCGTCGTATTTTCCCGCTGGAGGTCTTCGGCACCGTGCCCGGCGGCGCGAGCACGATGTCGTCCGCGGGCGCGCCGACCAGGCTCACCGCGAGATCGTTGATCATGCGTTTCAGGTCATCGTGGCGCGAGTCGTCCTTGTCGCGCATCTCGGCCAGCACCACCACGCGCTCGGTGCCGGCGGCGGCGTCCCTGCTGCCGAACACCGCGACGCAGCCGCGGCGCACGCCGGCGAGATCGCCCACCGCCTGCTCCAGCTCGTAGGGGCTGATGTTGCGGCCGCCGCGGATGATGATGTCCTTTTCGCGCCCCGTGAGGTACAGCGTGCCCTCGGACAGGTAGGCGCGATCACCGGTGTTGAGCCAGTCGCCGCTGCCGAAGAGCGTTTTCGTCGCCTCGGGATTGCGGTAGTAGCCCGAGGTGGAGGAGGGGCCGCGGAATTGCAGATGGCCTTCCTGCCGGTCGGGCAGCTCCAGCCCGGCGGCGTCCACCACGCGGATATCGTGGCCCGGAATCGGCGTGCCGCAGCCGATCACGATCAGGGGTGAGGCGTCGTCGGGCTTTGCCTCCACGGCTGCCCCCGTACGCGTGAAATGCTCGCGCTCGAGGCGATCCGCGCGCCAGGGGGTGCCGGGCACCGTGATCGCCACACCGACCGTGGATTCCGCCAGGCCGTAGGAGGGCGAGAGGCAGTTCTTGCGCAGCCCCCATTTGCTGAAGCGCTTCTCGAACGCGACGATGGTGTCCGGGCTCACCGGTTCGGCGGCGTTGAAGGCGAAGCGCCAGGAAGCGAGGTCGATGCCTGCCATGTCCTCGTCGGCGATGCGGCGCAGGCAGAGCTCGAAGGAAAAATTCGGGCCGCCGGACATGGTGCCGCGGTGGCGGTGGATGGCGCGCATCCAGCTCGCGGGCCGCGACAGGAACGCGAGCGGCGACATCAGCACCGTCGGAAAGCCGAGCACGAGGGAGGCGAAGTTCGCGCCAATCAGACCCAGGTCGTGATACAGCGGCAGCCAGCTGACGAACACGTCCTCGGGATTGGCGCTCACCGCCGCACCCATGGCGCGCACGTTAGCCATCAGGTTGGCATGCGACAGCACCACGCCCTTGGGATTGCCGGTCGAGCCCGAGGTGTACTGCAGGAAACCCGTCTCGCCCGGTTTCCCGTGGACGGGTGTAAAGGTTTTACCGGATTCGGTTTTAAACTCTTGAGGAGTCAAAATCAAGTTCAATGATTCAACCTGTGCCCGCAAGAGGTAAGCGAGCGGCTTGGCCTCCGGGATCGTGATCATGATGGTCGCGCCGGCGCTCTTGAGTATCCCGACGTGGCGCGTCATGTGGTCTTCGATCGTCGTCAGGCGCGCGGGCGGATACAGCGGCACCGGCACGCCGCCCGCGAGCAGCACACCGTAGAACGAGTAGAGGTACTCCTTGCAGGTCGGCAGCATGATCGCCACCATCTGCCCGTGCTGCAGGCCCGCCTGCGTGAGGTGCGCCGCGTAGCCCATCGCGCCGTCCCACAGGGCGCGATAGCTGAGCGGATACTCGTTCTTCTCCTCGTACATGAACACCGTCAGCCGGTCCGGCTGGTGCTCGACGTGGTACTGGAGCGCCTCGGTCAGCGTGCGCGCCTGCGCCTCCGAGGGCGCGCGCACGCCATCGGACTGCGCCAGATCGACGACCTTCGTGTCCGCAACATGCGGTGCATGGCCCGCGGAGGAGAGCAGGAAGCGCAGCAGGTCGCGCGGCGTTTCTGCGGTCGCCAGCGCCTGCTCGGGCAGGCTCGTGCCGAATTCCTTCTCCAGGCGCAGAACGAGTTCAACGCGCGCGAGGCTGTCCAGCCCGAGCTCCCGCTCGAGGGAACTATCGAGGCTCGCGTGCGGCTCGACGTTTGGCCGCGCTTCCTTCGCCACTGCCACGACGACTTCGAGCAGGCGTTCAGGCTCGATCTGTTTTTGGGGCTGATTCATCCGTGGCCGCGAGTGTAGACTATCTATATGCGTCTATTTCTGAAGGCAACATTGTGCGCCGCGTTACTGCTGCCGGGCGTGGCTGGCGCGCAGTACCCGGAGCGCACGATCAATGTGATCGTCGCGTATTCGCCCGGCGGCGGCACCGACCTGATCGCGCGCGAGCAGGGCTACGACATCGAGCTCTCGCCGCTGCGCTACCTCGCGCCGGCGCAATACGAAGGTCTGGTGCGCGAGGCCGACGTCACCTATCGCGCGCTGTGGAAGGAACTGCCCTGGGCGGACAAGTAGGGACGGCCCTCGACGATTCCTATTTAAGTGCCGTCCGAAGCTGTCGGGCGACGGCGATCTCGGGTCCGCTCCACTCGTTGAGGCCATTCATGTCCACCTGAGCGAGCACCATCTGCGCTTCCTCACGCCGACCCGCTTCGGCAAGTTGCCGGGCGAGGGAAATTCCCGTCCTCAAGTGAAACACCTTTGCGCCCTGGTCCCCGGCGATGCGTAACGCGATCCGCAGGTAACGCTCGGCCTGTTCCGCATTGCCGGCCGACTCCCGCAGTACCAGCTCGCCGCGGATCCGCCATAGCTCGGAAACGAAGATGCCCACTTCCGGGGTGCTGGACTCATCGAGCAACCGCGCGATCAGCGCGAGCGCCTCCTCGCCGCGGCCGGCGCTGGCAAGGGCTTCGGCCATGATGACGCCCGGATACATGCCCATGAAGCCGTAGGCGAGCGCTGCCTCGAAGGTCGTCTCCATCTGCTTGAGACCCTGCGCCATGTCGTTTCGCATCGTTTGTGCCGCGCCCAGCATGAACGACCCGACCGCCCGATTGACTGGAAAATCGTACTTGCTCGCAACCTGGACCATCCGTTCGGCGAACTCGCGGCAGGCTTCCGAATCTCCGGCAATATGCACCCCCTGACAAGCGACGCCCAGGGCGAAGACCAGAGTTACAGGGTGTTGCAGAGAATTCGCAAGTTCCATTCCCGCCTCCAGGGCAGGCTTTACGCTCTTGGCACGGCCAGCCATGCCCAGCGCCGTCGCCCGAACGCCGTGGGCGCAGACCCCGGGGTCATGGCCGCCAAACACATGCGAAAACTTGTGGTGGCGCCCTCGATCGTAGAGCTTCACGCCTTGCCCGCTGTACTCGAGCAGATCCGCAGTCTTGCCCATGAAGTAGGCAAAGCCCCAACGGTGATGCAGGGCCTCGAATTTCAAATCGTCGTCGCCGAGTTCCTGGCTGATCGCTCTGAGTTCCTCGGCCCGGACCTGGGCCTTGTCGTAGCGGCGGTTGCGCGCCGCGTTCAGGAACAGCCCCCAGGTCGCCTGAAACAACTGCGGACCCGCATTTGCCTCCTTGGCCAGCCGGTACGCTTCCGCCATCGCCGACTCTGATTCGTCGCTCTGCGGACCTCTGTGAATGACGAGCGTGGCGCCGAGTTTCAGCTGCGCATCGAGCTTCAGGCGCGTGCGCAGCCCTGAGTCCGTGACGCGGTCTGCTTCGGCGAGCGCGGAATTCAGATTGGCGACGGACTCGGCAAATGCCAGGCGCTGGCTGGACCTGTCCGCGGCAAGCATCCAGAACTGGAACGACTTCTCCGCGTCTGCGGCCTGGCCGTAGTGATGCGCGATCAGCGTGGGCTCGCTTTCACCGGTCGCGGTGGCAAGGGATTCCAGATGACGGGCAATGTTCTCGTGCAGCGATTGGCGCCGACTGCGCGAGAGACTTTCGTAGGCCGCCTCCTGGACCAGCGAATGGTTGAAGCTGTAGCTGGCTTCGCCTTCGTCGCCGGTGGCAAAAATCAACCCGGACTCCCGCAGCCGGCCCAAAGCTATCCGGAGATCGTCGTCGCTTGACCCGGCAATCGCGGCCAGCGAAGCGTAGGAGAACTGACGGCCGATGACGGAGGCGATCTGCGCAACATCCTTGGCCCCTCCCAGCCGGTCCAGGCGGGCCATCAGGGAGTCCTGCAGCGTCAGCGGCACAGCGCTCGATCGCACCGAGCGCAAATCCATCACCCCTTTAGTGAGTTCCTCGATATAAAGCGGCACGCCGTCGCTGCGGGCCACGATCTCGCCGACCAGCGTTTCGTCCATCTGCATACGGCTGGCTACGTGGCGTACCAGCGCGGCACAATGCTCATGCCCCAGTTGCTTGCACGATATCGGCGTTGCCTGCGGATGTTCCGCCCAGGTCGTCTTGAGCTCCGGGCGGTAGGTAATCAGGACCAGCGCTCGTTCCCGTTCGATACGTTTCAGCAAGCGCTCGACCAGGGCCTGCGTGGTCGGATCGCTCCAGTGAGCGTCCTCCAGCAGGAGCACAACGGCGGCACCATCGAGAGGCGCGGTCAGGAAATCCTCGAGAATTGCAAGCGTTTCGTTCTTGCGCTGGGCGGGGGTCATTTCAACCGGGGACAGGGCATCCTCGGAGGGAACGTCGAGCAGCTCCGCCAGCAGCAACCTCGCCGGGCGGGAAGGCCGGCCGATACGCGTCAGCATCCTGTCGATGCGCTGCAGATTCTCCGCGCTGGAAAGTTCCCGCCTTACGTCGAGCCTGTGGCGCAGCAACTGCGTGAACGGGAACAGCGCGGTGTTGCGGTGATAGGGCGAGCACTGGGCGCGCAGCAGGCGATGGGGTTCCTCGCGTACACGCTCGGCGAGCGCTTCCAGCAACCGCGATTTGCCCATTCCGGCCTCGCCCGACACCAGGACGACGTGGCCGTTGCCCTGGGTCGCGCGCCGCCACGCGTCGGACAAGAATGCCAATTCGCGCTCGCGCCCGACGATGGGACCGGCAGCGGCGGCATGAGCGGCCGCAAACCGGCTCTCGATCGCGCTCTCGCCAAGCGCTCTCCACAGGGCGACCGGTTCGCGCAAACCCTTGACCTCGCGTTCCCCGACAAACAGGTATTCGAAGAAATCGGCGGTGAGCTGATGCGTCGAGGCGCCGACCAGCACGCAGCCCGGTTCCGCCAGGGACTGAAGGCGAGCCGCCAGATTGGGCGTGTCGCCGACGACGGTCTGCTCCCCTTTCGCGCCCGAACCACCCGCCTCACCGGCGATGACGAGACCGGTCGCGATGCCGGCGCGGGCCTGCAGCGGGCGGCCGTCCGGTCGTTTCAGCCTTCCGACCTCCTCCACGATTTCCAGGCCGGCTCGGACCGCACGTTCGGCCGCGTGCTCCTGCGCCAGGGGAAATCCGAAATACGCCAGTACGCCGTCGCCCAGATACTGGGCGACAAATCCTTCGTACTTGCCGATCACCGCCGTGCAAACGTCCCGGTAGCCGCGTAGCAGGCGGCTCATGTCCTCTGGATCCAGTTCGCTCGAAAGCGCCGTCGAGCCCACCAGATCGGTGAAAACCACAGTGACCTGGCGGCGTTCGACCTGCGGCGCCGCTTGGCTGGAAGACTGCACCGGCGCCGGCGCACCCGCCGATGAAGCCGGATTTGCCTTGAGCTTCGCCGCGGCCGCAACGAACTTCCGGCGGTGACCCAGCGACAGCCCCAGTTTCTCCAGGTCTTGCTCGGTCAGGTCCGGTGCAACGGCCAGATCGATGTCGTGGCTGGCAAAAATCTTCGCGTATTTCTCGAGGCCAAGACTTTTCAGCCAGGGCTCAATATCCGACATCAATGCTCCTGACGATTGATTGGCGCTCTAGGAGCGCAGAACCACCCCGTTTGTGGCGCCGGTGAGCGCGCCTTTCTCCCAGGTCACCTCGCCGTTCACTACCGTGTATTCTATGCCCTGTGAGCGCATCACCATGCGCTTCGCGCCGCCGGGCAGGTCGTAGAGTCGCTCAGGTCGGCCGAGCGAGCCCACCGTCGCTGGATCGAAGATCGCGAGGTCGGCGGCAAGGCCCGGCTTGAGCCGGCCGCGGTCCTTGATGCCGAAGAAATCTGCCGGATCGGAAGTCATGCGCCGCACCGCCTCTTCCAGCGTGAGTACCTTCTTCTCGCGCACCCAGGTGCCGAGCATGTAGGTCGGGTAACCCGAGTCGCACAGCATGTCGAGGTGGGCGCCGCCGTCGCCCAGGCCCAGCAGCATGTCGCGATTGTTGAGGATTTCCGCCATCCGGTCTTCGCGAGTGTTGAAAGACTGCATGGTGAACTCGTTTTCCAAATCATCTTCCAGAGTCAGATCCAGAAAGGCGTCGACGCCGTCCGTGCCCTGCTCGGCCGCGATTTCAGCCACCGTCCTGCCTTCCATTTTTTTTAATTTTTGAGATTTAACTTCATGAACAGTAATGCGCTCCCAGTTACCGAACGCGGCTGGGCGCTTCAGTTCTTCCCGGAATTGATTTCTGAAAGCCAAGTCTTTGTACACAGCGGCCTGCGCGGCCTTCGACTTGTCCTCGAACACGCGCTTCCAGGACGGAAAGGCGGCAAACGAAAAAGGATTTCGCATGTTGATCTCGCGCGTCAGCGGCAGGGGCGAGGTCTGCGGCCGCGCGCCGCGCGCGATCATCGGCGCGGCCTTGCGCAACGAGGTGCGCACCGCCTCGGAGATGTCGTCGCGGTCGAACATCGCGATGAAGGTGATCGGCCGCGCGCTTTCCGTCAGCATGAAGTCGAGCAGCTCGAGCTCCGGCTCCTCCATCACGCCAATCTGCTTCGTCATCGCGATCTCGATCGCGCCCTTGCCGCGCTCCCTGAGCGCGTTGCAGTACGCTTTCAGTTCTTCGCGGCTGGCGTTGCGGCAGGCGAGCGGGCGGCCGGCGTAGCCCATGTGCTGGTTGAGCAGCGTGCTGGAGAATCCGAACGCCCCGGCGTCCATCGCTTCGCCCAGCAATTTTTTTATTTCATTCAATTCAACGACAGAAGCAGCGCGTTCCATCGACGCTTCGCCCATCACGTAGTGGCGAAACGGCGTCAGCGGCGCGAGGAAGGCGAGGTTGAGCGCGGGCTTGCGCGCGGCGGCGGCGTCCATGAACTGCGGGAAGGTCTCCCAATCCCAGGTGATGCCCTGGTCGAGCACCTCGAAGGGGATCGCCTCCACGTTCACGAGATCCCGCATCGTGATCTCGCGCGCCTCGGGGCGGCAGGGCGCGATGCCGACGCCGCAATTGCCCATCACCACCGAGGTCACGCCGTGCCAGGAGGAGGGCGTCAGCGCGCCGTCCCAGCAGATCTGCGCGTCATAGTGGGTGTGCGGGTCGATGAAGCCCGGCGAAACCGCCAGACCGGAGGCATCTATGATTCTCTTGGCATTTTCCTGAATTTTTTCTTCAATGGAAAAAATCCTTCCATTCAAAACCGCGACATCGGCCCGTCTGGCTGGCGCGCCGGTGCCGTCGATCACGAGGCCGTTCTTGATCAGGAGGTCGCAGGTCATCGGTTGCGGGGCAGTGTACCGCGCGCAGTTTACCCGCGTACACTTCCACCAAGGGGAGGCCGGTGCCTGCTGCGAAACATCCATTCGAGCATTTGCTCGCGGTCGCGCGCGAGGTGTCCTTCATGAAGGGCGCGGAGCTCGTGCGCCAAGGCGAAGCCTCGCGCGGCTGCTTCCTGATCCGCACGGGTTCGGTGGAAGCGCGCGTCGCGCTGCCCGGCGGCGGCTCGCTCACGGTGGCGCAATTCCGCGACGGCGACATGTTCGGCGAGATGGCGCTGATCGAACGCGGCGTGGTGTCCGCCACGGTGGTGGCGCAATCCAATGTCGATGCCTGGTTCGTGGGGCGCGACGATTTCCGCGCCCTGGTCGCCAGCCGTGAGCTCGCGGCACTTGACGTGCAGCGCACCATCACCCGCACGCTCTCCGACAAGCTGCGCGTGCTCAACGACCGCGTCAGGAAATTCCCGGCGGTGGAAGACCGCACTGTGTCCGGCGCCGCGCCCGCCGCCGATCCGCTCGCGGATGTAAAGCGCTCGCGCCACGCGTCCTTCGATTGGAAGGCATTCCTCCCGGTGCTGCCGTTCTTCGAGGGCTTCGATGAGGAGGAGATGGACGAACTGGCGTCCACCGGCAAAGTGCTGGAACTGCCGCGCGGCGCTTGGGCTTTTGTTGCCGGGCGCCCGGCCGACGGCTGCTTCCTGGTGCTGCGCGGCGCGCTCGAGATTTTCACCCGCTCAGCGGAAAAGGAACGGCGTGTCGCCATCGCGGGACCGGGCGAGCTGGTGGGCTTCATGGCGGTGATCAACGCCGCGCCGCGCGCCAACAACGCCCGCGTGCGCGAGGCCTGCTGCCTGCTGGAAATCCCACGCGCGGCCTTCCTCGAAATCTATAACGGCAACTCCGGCGCCACCGTCAGCCTGCAGCACGCCATCCATCGCAGCCTGATGCGCTCCATAGCGCGCACCAATACTCAGCTCACCCGCCTCATTTCCCACGCGCGCCTCAGCGCCGCCGGCAACAAGGCGGACGAGCTCGAGGCAGTGCGAATTATTTGAAGACGGTCTGGACCATGATGCTCGGCAGCCAGGTGGTGGTCGCGGGGATGAAGATGACGATGAGCAGCGTCGCCAGGTCGGCTAAGAAGAAGGGGATGGAGCCCTTGATCACGGTGGTGATCGGGATCTTGGAGACGCCGCTGACCGCGAAGAGGTTGAGGCCGACGGGCGGGGTGATGACGCTCATTTCGACGGCGAGGGTCACCATGACGCCGAGGTGGATGGGATCAACCTTGAGAGCGTAGGCGATCGGGAAGACCACCGGCACGGTGAGCAGGATCATGGCGACGCCGTCGACGAAGCAGCCGAGGATCAGCAGCACGCCCATATAGGCGAAAATGAAACCGAGCTGGGTGAGGCCCCAGCTGGTGACGGCCTGGGTGATCTGCTGCGGCCAGTAGAGGTTGGCGGCGAGGAACTGGAACACGCCGACGCTGCCCACCAGAAACAGGATCACGGCGGTGAGATTGAGCGCGCGGCGGGTGATCGGCACCAGCTGCGCCATGAACTCGCCCCGGCCGGTGATGAGACCGTAGAGCATGGCGTAGCCGCAGGCGGCGGCCGCAGCCTCGGTGGGGGTGAAGACGCCGCCGTACAGGCCGCCGAGGATGATCACCGGCATGCCCAGGCCGGGCAGCGCGCCCATGAACTCGCGCCCCAGCCGCGCCAGCGAGAAGCTGCCGCGCGGCAGCTTGATGCAGAAGCTGATGATCATCACGGTGATGGTGCTGGTCAGCGCCAGCAGCAGGCCCGGGATGATGCCGGCGAAAAACAGGCGCACGATCGAGGTTTCGGTGACGATGCCGTACAGGATCAGCGCGATGCTGGGCGGGATCAGGATCGCGATGCCGCCGTTGCCGGCGACGATGCCCGACGACAGCCAGTCCGGATAGCCGCGCTTTTTCATCTCGGGGATCGCGACCACGCTCATCGCCGCGGCCGAGGCGACGCTCGAACCCGAGATCGAGGCGAACATCACGCAGGCCATGATGGTCGAGACGCCGAATCCGCCGGGGAGCCAGCCGACCAGCGCGTCGGCGAACTTGAACAACTGCGAGATGAGCCCCGTGCGCTCCATCAGGAAGCCGGCGTAGATGAACAGGGGGATCGCCATCAGCGAGTAGCGGCTGATGAAGTTGAAGAAGGCGCGGAAGATCACCTCGGGCTCGAGCAGCGGGTCGATCAGGATGTAGACCGCGCTGCTCGCGGAGAGCGCGATGCCGATGGGGATGCCGACCACCAGCAGGACGAGGATGACGATGCCGACGATGACCACGCTTCAGGTCTTCAGTGCAGCAGCATCTTGCTGTCGTCTTCGCGGGGTTCTTCCAGGACGGTCTTGCCGCGCATCTTCTGGATGTCGCGGTAGACCTGAAAGAAGAGCTGGATCGCCATGAAGGTGAAGCCGGCCAGCAGCACCCAGAGGAACGGCGCCAGCGGCAGCAGCAGGCTTTCGGTGCGCGAGTTATACCTCTGGCTGTCGAGCACCTCGGGCACGCCCCACCACACCACCGCCAGCAGGAACAGCAGCGAGAAGATCACCGAGGCGAGCCGGACGATTTCGGCCGCCTTGCGCGCGCGCGGCCCGGCCGCTTCGGCGAGCTCGAGGAACACGGTGACGCTGAGGTGCGACTCGTTGCGCTGCGCG
The DNA here is from genome assembly GCA_038904015.1 of Burkholderiales bacterium. Taxonomy (GTDB): domain Bacteria; phylum Pseudomonadota; class Gammaproteobacteria; order Burkholderiales; family SG8-39; genus RBG-16-66-20. The sequence continues at coordinate 29,581 of JBCKKZ010000012.1, forward strand.
ATGCCGAAGTACAGGAATACGGCGCTCAGGATGACGTAGGTGACGAAGTCCTGCTGCCAGTAGAACGACAGTCCGAAGGCGTAGCGGCGCACTACCTCGAGCAGGGCGAGCAGCGTGCAGCCGAGCAGCAGCAGCGCCGCGGCGGGGCCCAGGAGCTTGTCCTGGAAGGCCCGCCAGACTCGATATGCTTGCTCCACGCGCCGGGGGCCTGTCCTCGGCGCCGGGCTATCGAATGACGATCATCGACGTGTACTTCGCGCAATCGACCTTCTCGATCCACGAGGAGCCGACCGGGTGCTGCTTGGAGAGCTCGCGGCCTTCCTTGACGAAGAGATCGGCCCACTGTCCTGCCTCCGGGGGCATCTTGCTCTTGACGAAGCGGGTCGTCGCGTCGCCCACCGCGCTGGTCATGGCGGAGACTTCCTGCGGAGTCATCCAGTACACGCCTGGCTTGGAGGGGTCCTTGGTGCCGAATTTGTCATAGGTCAGCTTGTCGACGCACCAGTTGAGCTCCTTCTGCGTCTGGATGGTCTCCTTGATGACCTTCTCCAGCGCGGCCTGGGTCGCGGGGGTGAGGCGATCCCACCAGCGCCGGCTCGCGCTCACCATGTAGTAGTCGCCGGTGAACACGCCGGCGCCGCCCGTGGTGTAGAACGGCGCCTGCTCGCGCACGGCCAGCCAGCCGCCGATGCTGGTCATCAGGCCGTCGATCACGCCGGATTCCAACGCGCTGGGCACCTCGCCGAAGGCCATCACCACCGGGTTCGCCTTCCAGGACTCGAGCGAGGGGTTCTCCACCGGCCCCATGCTGCGCACCTTGCGGCCGGCGAAGTCGGCGGGCTTGAGGTAGCGCTTCTTGCCGCCCACGCCCATGCCGAAGCTCATCTGCGCGACGCCGAACACCTTGATCGCCTGGTTCTTCGCCAGGCGCTCCACCAGCATCTGGTAGGTCTTGGTCTTTTCGATGTTTTCGACCGCGCCGACCGTGGTCAGCACGCCCGGCCCGACGATGGCCATCATCCAGGCGTCCACCGGCGCCGCCTTGCCCATCTGCATCCAGCTCATTTCCAGGTTGCCCTGGCGCATCGCCTCGAAGGCTTCCGGGATCGTATAGAGCGCGCCAGCGTAATACAGGCGCGCCTCGCTGCCGGGAATCGCCGTTGCCAGCCGCTCGCCAAAAATCTTCATCGCCATGCCGGCCGGATGCGGCGGCGGCGTGAAGTCCGCGGCCAAGCGCAGCACCACCTTCTTCGGCGCGTCCTGCGCGTGGGCGGAAGGCGGCATTCCCCAAGTAAGGGCCAGTGCCGCGATCGCGGCGCCCAGAATGGAAATTCGTCTCTGCTGATACCGTTCCATAAATCACCCTCCGTTCATCATGGTGTGGTCGTGCGGGACAGCCCGGGGACCGTATCCCATCGGGCGACCCAGCGTCAAGCGTTCCCGGCCGAAAGCACCGCAATATTTGCACCGGACGCGGGAAAGGGCGTAGATTGGCGCTCAGGAGGAATGCCATGAGACCGATCTTCGCTGCTACTGCCGCCGTTGCCCTGCTTGCCGCCTGCGCGACGGTGCCCGATGAGCCCTTGCGCGCCACGGCGCAGTTGCAACCGACCAAGGGCAACAAGACCTTCGGCGAGGCGACCTTCGAGGAGGCGGGCGGCAAGGTTCGCGTCGTGATCTACGTCCAGGGGCTCAAGCCGGGCCAGGAGCACGGTTTGCACATCCACGAAGTCGGCGACTGCAGCTCGGGCGACGGCATGAGCACCAAGGGCCACTTCAACCCCTTCGGCAAGCCGCACGCGCACGCAGGTACTCCCGAGCGCCACGCCGGCGACCTGCCCGCGCTCAAGTCAGACAAGGACGGCCGCGCCAAGGTGGATGTCATACTCGATCTCATCACCGTGGCGGCCGGTCCGGCGAGCGTCATCGGCCGCGGCCTGGTCGTACACGCCGATCCGGACGACTACAAGACGCAGCCCACCGGCAACGCCGGCGCGCGCATCGCCTGCGGAGTGATCCGGCCGGGCTGAGCTAGTCCAGCAGGCGCACGGCGACGTGAGGGCGGCCGTCGCGGATTTCGGCGAAGAGGGCGCCGTATTCGGGCAGCTCGACCCAGGCGGCGGTGTCCCTGGTGAGCGGCTCGGAGGCGATGATGATGGAATCGGCGTTCTCGGCGCCGCCGGTCATTTTCCATTCGCCGTCGTGCAAGGCGTAGTCGCGGCCCAGCGTATACCAGAGCGACAGGAAGCTCAGGTTCGCTTCGTGCACCTTGGCGGGATCCTCGGTGCGGTAGCAGCCGAAATCGAAGCAGTAGCGCACCGCGGCGAGCTGGCTGCCGTTGGCGACGAAGAGATTGACCGACGAAGACAGCGCGATGCCGAGTTTGGCGCGCACCTCGCGGATGATCTCCAGTGTGTCTTGAATTACCTTGAATATGTCGTTTTCCGTCAATGCATCCAAAGAACCTGAAAACCTCGACACCAGCAGCGCATAAATCCATTCGCTGTCGGTGGTGCCATGGATCTGCGACAGGTACTCCGGCTTGATGTGGGCGAGCAGCAGCGGCTTCATGCGCGCGAACTCGGCCAGGTCGCCGTTGTGCGCCATCACCAGCGGCACATCGGCGAAATGGAACGGGTGCACGTTCTGCAGCGAGATCTCGACGCGCGTCGAATAGGCCACGCCGCGCACGTGCCCGAGGACGCAGCTGGGGCGAATTTTCTGGGCCAGGTTCTGCAGGTTGCGGTCGAACACCGGCAGCGACTGCGAGTAATACGAGAACGCCTGCGCCGGGTTGGCGCTGGCCGGGTCCCAGGCGCGCATGCCGAAGCCGGCGAGGTTGAGCATGCTCAACATCCTGGGCATGGTGCTCTGCCGGATCAGCGCCGAGTCGGGCTGATAGAGCAGGTTATCCAGCAGGACGGGCTTGCCGAGGTAGAGGAGGGCGCGGCACATGGCTGAATTATGCAGGGTGCAGGGGTTTTGCTGGTAGCGATGGACGGATAACGGATAGGCAAATCAATCCCGCTCCTTTCGCGCACACCCGCCGGCCTCGCGCCTTCGTTACGCGATGTCGGGAACGGGGTGGTACGTCATTGGCAGGAGGCTGTTCACAGGCCATGCTTCAGAGGGCACCGGCGGCGAGCGCTCGCTCACCTCGGGCTGCCAGGGCCCCAGGTGCTCGAGGATGCGCCGCACCACAGGCGGGTCGTCGATCAGCGCGATGATGCGCATCGGACCGTGACATTTCGGGCATTCAAATTCACATTGTCCGTGTTACCCAAAAACGTTACTTTTTGAACCACGCCCGAAACAGTACACCGGACACATCCGCATGACTTTGCAGGACGGCCGTGTATTCGAAGAGCGCCAGCCGCATATCCGCGGCGGCAGGGAAGAGCCGCTGACGCCCGCCGACATTCGTGAGAAATTTTCCGGTAATGCGCACTACGGTGGCGGGGAGTTCAGCGCGCCAGCGGATTGGGCCGTACCTGAATATGAACGGCGCGCGGCTTGCTGCCTTTGCCACCTTCCATCAGCCAGGGCGTGCGATCACCGTTGGTGCTCCACAGGCCGCGGCCTTTCCAGCCGGCGTTTGGATCATCGATGCGCCCGTCCAGACCCTTGGCGTAAAAACCCATGGGGTAGGGGATGCGTATGGTGATCATCTTGCCGTCCTTGAAGGCAATGAAGCCATCATTGAGGTTGCCCGTGGAAATGGGAATGTTCTCCCCCAAGCCCAGGGTGTTGTGATGATCCACCCAGGTGTAGTAGCTCGCTTCCGCGCTGCTCTTGCCCACGCCATCGAACCCAGGGCCCGGGTACTGATGGAAGGCCCAGCCCTCCGGACAATGATTACCGGTGGCATCCGGCCCGTTGAGCTGGCCCTTGCATTTACGGCGGTCAAAGCTGCCCAGGTGACCACTGGAGAGAGAACCCCAGAGCACGCCGTTCTTGTCGATGTCGCCACCGCGTATGCCAAACGCCGGCGCCGGCACGTGAAAGACTTCTGAAAGGCCGGTTGCCGGATCAAAGCGCAGGAAACCCGCCGCGCCGGCAAACACACCGGCCGTGTACCAGATCGAACCATCGGTCGGATGCGGCATGACAGCATAGGGCCCGGAACCGGGATTGATCCGCTTGTCCTTGGCCGCATCGGTCGGCTGATTGGGCTCTACGTATTCGTCACGCCGGCCATTACCGTTGGTATCGAGAATAAACGGCGACCATCCCTGCGCTTTCGCCGAATCACCGGTCTCATCAAATACCTTGGTGTTGATCCAGCCTGCCACCTGACCGGTACCGCTCAGCCACAGTGTCTCGTTGGCGTCGTAACCAAACTGCAGATGATGGGTGCCAAAGCAGGTATCCACGAAGGTGTATTTCATGGTCTTGGGATCCAGCATGGATACCTGGCGCCCCACGCGCTCCAGCGGGAAGGCCTTGGCCGAGGGGTGGTCCGAGCCTTTCTTGCAGAACGCGGGATTATCCATGTCGCGAATCGAGGCCGCCATCCATACCCTGCCGTTCTTGTCGAACATGGCATTGTGGTTGTTGGCCCGCGTATCCCACACACTCTCCTCGCCCCAATATGCCGAGGGCTGCAAGGGATTGACGGTGGCCGCATGCCCTGGTCCGAGAGACAGGGCCATCTGCGGATCGCGCACCGGCAATTTGAAATAGCTTACCTTGTTGGTCTTGGGGTCGAGGATGGGCATGTTATCCGTGCTGTACTCGGGCGAACCAAACAAAGGTCCGTAGGCATTGACCGTTGGATTGCGTCGGTCCGAGGAAATCAGGTCGTGGAGGTATTTATTCTCGGTGGACCATTCCCATGAGGTGATGACGACGTTGCGCTCCACGCCTTGCGGACGGGTTGGCTTGTGCTTGGGCAATTCGCCCTTCGCAACCCGGTCCGTCCAGTCGCCGAAATACTTGTAGGGAACACCGCCGAACTGGCCGGCAATCCGATTGGTCATGGACTCGCCGGATTGGCCGGCCTGCAGACGGCGCATCCAGGCCTGCGCACTGGAATCGAAATGGCCGAACTGCGCCGGAATGGTGCGCGTGGATTCCTGGCCCAGTTGGTGGCAGCCGACACAATCCACATTGTTCATCTGCTTGCGCCAGTCGTTCAGCGTGAGGTTTTTCGGGATCGCGCTCTTGCCGCCGAAGTCGCTGGCCGGCGGGATCTTCATCATGGTGTACCAGTAGATCGCCGGGTAGTAATGTGCCGCCGCCGCCGCCGTCGGCGCGACCACCGCTGTGTGATTCAAGATCTGGCCGGGATTGGCGCGCATTTTGGGCGAATCCACCAGCCCATAGCCACGCACCCAGACGGTGTAGGTAGCCACCGGCAGGTCTGGAATAAGATAACGACCACGCTCATCGGTCACCACCGTCCTGGCAAATTTGGTGGGCAGATCCGTGGTCTCGGCAATCACCCAGACGCCCGCCTCGGGGCCTTTGGGTCCGGAAACCCGTCCGCCAATGTCGGTTTTGCCGATCTCTACCGCCGCGGGGGCGGCGACCGGCTTTTGCGCAAACACGGGCGCGGCTGCCCCGACAACACCCACGAACATGGCCGCGATACTCAGGCTCAACGCATTTCGAGACTCCATGGAACCCCCCTTCAATCGCTGAAACCGCCGCCCGGTTTATAGCCGACGACAAACTCGATGTTATTTTCCGGAAAGGCCGCCGCCGCGGTGGTCGTGCCGAACACCGTCACCAGCAAAGTGGCCAGCAACATCGCACCCCGATAAACGTGTTTTTTTCACCTTACCTACCTCACTCAGGTTCGATTTCATTGTCCCTGGCTCATCAAATCCTTGACCACGCGGGCATAGACCTGATAACTATCGAGCGTACTCTTCACGATCTTCGCCGCCTCTTTCCCATCCAGATATTCCACGGTCTTTTTCATTTTCTTCAGGACTTCGCGAAACTCGGGATCCTCGACCGCCTTTTTAACGGCCGCTTCCAGCACCGCGCGCACGTCACCCGGCAAACCGGGCGGGGCGCCGATCATGCGTTGCGCGTTCATGGCTTCGCTCAATTCCGCCATGCCGACCTCCCCGATGACGGGCGTAGCCGGCAGCTTGGGACTACGGGCGTTGTCGTAGAAAAGCACGGCTTTCACGTCGCCGCTGTTGATGTACTGTTGCATGCTCTCATACGAGGCCCACATGATGTCCGCGTCGCCGCGGATCACCGCCAGGATGGCGTTGCTCGCCCCTTCGTGGTTCAGTGCTTTCCATTTCACGCCCAATTTTTCGAAGGTGACCGCGGCCGAAAGCGTGTAGATATCGGAAAAGCCGCGAATGGAAACGATGTACTGGGGCTTGTCCTGTTTCTTGAAGTCCAGGATGCTGTTATACGGTCCCTTGGCGTTGACCAAGGCCACGCCGTTGTCGACCGAAATCCGCGCCAGCCACGTCACCTTGTTCAAGTCGTATTCCACCTTGCGCGCCAATTGGGTCGCGGCGAGGCCCACCATATTATAAATGCCGATGGTATAGCCGTCGGGTTTGGCCTTATGCAGGTAGTTTGCGGCAACGACGTTACCCGCACCGTCCATATTGCGCACTACCACATTCACTTTATTGGGCAGATGTTTCTCGATGAAAGGCGCGATCGCCTGCGCCCAATCGCCGTAACCACCGCCGGGCTTGTAGCCGACCACGAACTCGATGTTCTTTTCCGGATACTTGCCGGCCGCCGCTGCCATCCCTACCGCCGCGAAGCTTACCAGCAGCGCCCATACCCATCTTGTCCAACCCCATTTTTTTTGCATGTTTCTCTCCTAAAAATTTTATACTCGAAACCAGATGCGGAATTACGTTCCATCTACAGGAATACAAATTTCATCCATGTCCCTCTACTTCGTGGTCCTCCTGTCGGTACTATCGGGCATAGGGCACAGCGGCAGCAAGGTGCTGGTGTCGCTCAGCGCCCTCGAACTCGGTGCAAGTGCCTTGATGGTCGGTGTCCTCGCCGCGCTTTATGCGGTCTTCCCGTTGTTGCTTGCGGTCTATGCGGGCAGTATCTCGGATCGTCTCGGCGTGCGCTATCCCATCCTGCTCGGCTCCTTTGTCATGGCGGCCGGGTTGTTTATTCCGGCGCTCAACACCAGCCTGCCGGCGCTTTTTGCGTGCCCCGCGCTGATCGGGCTCGGGCACATTTTCTTTCACGTCTCGATCCAGAATGCCGTGGGCTCCTTCGGCGGGAAAGAAAACCGGGCGAAGAACTTTAGCATCTTTGCTCTCGGCGCATCGGTTGCGGCCTTCATCGGCCCCTCACTCACGGGCTTGTCCATCGATACGCTCGGGTTCCAGGCGGCCTTCGTGATGCTTGGCCTCATTGCGCTGCTGGTCGTGCTGCTGGTGCTGGTGTTTGCGCGCATGGCGCCGCCGCGCGCCGAGCACCACGACGAGAAACAGGCCAAGGGAGCATTCGCGCTGCTCAAGGATCCGCCGCTGCGCCGCACTCTGATCATGAGCGGCATCACGCTCACCGGCATCGAACTGTTCTCCTTCTATTTCCCGATCTACGGCCGATCGGTGGGACTGTCCGCCTCGTGGATCGGCTTGGTGCTGGGAGGCTACGCCGCCGCGGCGTTCATCGTCAGACTGGTGATGCACAAACTGGCGAAGCGCTATACAGAAATAGGCGTGCTCACCGGCTCGTTGTTCATTGCCGCAATTACCTATTGCCTGATTCCGCTCTTCTCTGGCGTGCCGGTCCTGATGCTGCTTGCGTTCATGCTCGGACTGGGTTTGGGCTCCGCGCAACCGCTCACCATCATGCTCACCTACAACCATGCGCCCGAGGGACGCTCTGGTGAAGCGCTCGGCATGCGCCTTACCGTCAACAAAGTGACGCAGATCGCCGTTCCCCTGCTGTTCGGCGCCATCGGCAGCGCATTCGGCTTGGCCCCGGTGTTCTGGGCTAACGCGCTGTTCCTGCTGGGGGGCGGTTTACTTTCGCTGAAGGGCGCCTCTATTAATTCAAAGTCCTAAGCGAGACAAGGCGCGCAGTAGGCTAAGCAGGCAAAGCCGCGCAGCGGCGCTCGGCCGAACGTTTATCCTCAGGCGGCTGTAAAACAGATTCCGGCAGGGTTTTAGACAAAGTAGTGCAGCTTGAATCCCAGCACGAACACCAGGTAAATAAACACGGCGGTGGCCAAGGAATACAGCACCGACATTAGCCAGGTTTCTTTATTGATCCACTTAAGATAAACCAACAGCGAGATGGTTGTAGCCCAAAGCATGCTGGTCAGATAAATCAACAGAATATACGCTGCTACCCAACTGAAAAAACGGCATCGGACAAACAAGGTATCGCCCGCCTCTTCCTGTTCCTGCACCACGCCTTCGCCGCCGATGGAGCCGGTGGAACTGCTATCCAGAAAAGCCAGGCGTTTTCTCACCGCAGGAAATAAATCCATCACCACCTGCAAGCCGGAGAAGGCCAACAGCAGGATGCCGACCATCCTCGGCACCAGCGCCACGTCGTTGCGCATATCCAGGGTCATAAACAGGATGACGCAACCGAACAGGAAAATCAGCGAGGAGAAAACCCCTCTTTCCGCGATGCGCATCATGCGTATGGTCCTTTTTGTTTTTTACGGATGAACGGCCAGATCAGCGAGAAGACCGTGATGGACAGCAAGACCAAGGCAATCGGCCGGGTAAAGAATCCGCTCACGCCGAAGGCCGTCATGGATTGATGATACGAAGACTCGAATAGCTTGCCCAGCACCAGCGCGATAATCAGGGAGATGCGCGAATAACCGTATTTCTGCATGAATACCGCGATCAGGCCGAACAAGGCCGCGACGATGACGTCGCCCAGCTTGCCGCCGCTGCCGTAAGCCCCGATCAGCGCAAAGACGATGATGCCAGGCGCCATCAAAGAGCCGCGGATCTTGGTTAAAAAGATCATCCGGGTGGCAAAGAGCAACCCCAGGGCCATGGCGACAAACTTGCCCACGATCGCAGCGGCGATCAGGAACTCGGTGGTGTCGATATTCTTGGTCAACATCTCCGGCCCCGGTGACAACCCGTGCATCATTAACCCGCCCATCAACACCGCCATGGCCGCGTTGCCTGGGATGCCGAACGCCAGGGTCGGCAGCAGACTGCCGCCTTCTTTGGCGTCGTTGGCGGATTCGACCGCAATCACCCCTTCGATCGCCCCCTTGCCGAACTTTTCCGGGGTTTTCGACATCTGCACGGCGGTGCCGTAGGCGAGGAAGCTCGCCACCACGCCCCCGACGCCGGGGATCATGCCTATATAAATGCCGATGAAACAGGAACGCAGGAATAACCACCAATTTTTTATTACCGCGGTTATCCCTTCCCACGATATGGCTGACTTGACTTCGATGTCGCTGGCGATCGACTCGTTCTGCCGGCTCAGGGTATAGGCCTCGCCGATCGCGAATAAACCGATGATGACCGCGATCAAGTCGATACCGTCCCATAAATAATCCATGCTGAAGGTAAAGCGGTCGCTGCCCAGGATGGGATCGGTTCCCACAAAGGCCAGCAGCAGTCCAAACAGCGCCGATATCAGACCGCGGAAGGTATTGCCCTGCGTGACGGAGGCGATCACGGTCAGCCCGAATACCGCCAGCATAAAGAAATCCGGGTAGGAAAACGCCAGAATGAGCTTGCGCGCGACCGGGATCATCAGGTCCAACACGACCAGGCCGACCAATCCGCCCAAGGCGGAACAAAACATGGCGGCGGTGATGGCCATGCCCGCCTTGCCTTGTTTTGCAAGGGGATACCCATCGAACGTGGTCGCGGCGTTGACCGCGTCGCCGGGCGTGTTGATCAGAATCGAGGTGATCGACCCGCCGAAGTTGGAAGCGCCGTAGGCAGACATCAACAAGACGATCGAGGCCTCTGGACTCAGGCCGAAGGTCAGCGGGATCAAAAGAACCATGGCAACGGTCCCCCCCAGGCCGGGTAAGACACCGATGATGAGCCCGAACATCACGGACCCGACCATTATCAACATCAAGTCCCATTGAAAGACATTGCCTAATTGCGCTAAAAACCCCATTGTTTATCTCCTTGTGTAACGGATAGGCAAATCAATCCCGCTCCTTTCGCACACACCCGCCGGCCGCAGCGCTCCTGAGCCCAACGGTGAGCTGGCAGCGTCGAGTCCGGGGGTAGTTTGTCCGCAATGCCGCGCAATTGGCAAGGTTGGTGATCCCGAAATCCCGCAAAACCCCGCACTCGGCCTAGCGCCTTCGTTACGCGATGTCGGGAACGGGGTGGTACGTCATTGGAAGGAGGCTGTTCACAGGCCATGCTTCAGACCTTGCGGATGAGCCGCGCCCAGGCTGACATGGCGCGCGCGGCGAACGCGCTCGCAGGTTCGCGCACGGGCTCGATGGGCGACCCGCACAGGGCCGGCACATGGCCCGGCGCATCCTGAGTCTTGTGCGCCTTCGCCCGCTCCCTGAACCGGACCTCGAAGTGCGGACACCACGAACTGCGAAAAGCGTTGTCCACGGACGGCCGGTCATGGCCTTGAGCAGTTCCCACCGTTTGGCGGTGAGTACTTTCCACAACAGGTCCGCCGAGGCAAAGGAGATATGCGCTCCACGGCGCTTGCCGGAGAACGCATCGAGAGCGCGCCGCGTGACGGCCTTGCGCTTCGCCAAGGAAAGGGTAACGGTCTTCATGTCAATGCCTCCAGCATTCGACATTCATCGAGTCAGACCGAGATGACGTTCAATCCGATCGTCTTCGCGCCCGCACTCATCGTTTCATCGAGGCACAGGATGCCCAGCACCTTGCTCGCTTCCGCGATCGCCAGGTGAAGGGCGTCGCCGGCGCGAAGCTTCAAGTCCGGATCTCCGGCGAGTTCGGCGGCACGCCGGAACTCCGCCCGCTGCGGCACGGCGATCGAACAGTGATCCTGCGCAAAGTCGAGGAAGCGCGCCCTCGCTTTCTTTGCCATGGCAGACGCGATCTCGCCCGTTCTGACCTTGATCGCCGCCGCGCTCGAAAATTCGGCAATGGCCCATTCGCTGACGACCAGGTGCTCGCCGGAAGTCTCGATCCACGCCAACACGGCCTCGCTTTTGGGCTCGTGAATGAAGGCCGGGACGAGCGCGCTGGTATCGACGTAGATCATCAGTAGCGCGCGCCCCGGCGCATGCCGCTTACTACGGGCGCAGTCACCTTCTGGCGGGCGAGAAATTCCCGCATCCGGCGAACCTCGGCTTTTCCGACCGCGCGCGCCTCGGCGCTCAGGATCAGCCGCCCGTCGGCGGCAATTTCACCAACCAGCGTATCGCCCTCGCCAACCCCCAATTGCTTCGCCGATTCCGCCGGCAGGCGCACCGCCAGGCTGTTGCCCCACTTCGACACCACCAGCCCCACGCGCCCGCTGCTTTTCTCTGTTCCCATCGCCGCACCCAGTTGTATAGCCGTGTAGATACATCGTAGCCGGACCGCCGAGGCAGGTCAAGCCCTCGACTTGCACCGATGCCCCGGCTTCCTCACCGACTGCCGCACGAATGGCCCCGACGCCCGCATCGTCACCTTCGGCAACGGCATGGTGGTGAAAGAATTGATCATAGACATCGACAACGACAAGCGCCGCGTCGCTTGGTCCGCCGTCGGCGGCCGGCTCACACATCACAATGCGTCGGTGCAGGTCTTTGAATTCAGGATTTCGGTAGCTTGATTTCTTCGAGTCTGTCAGTAGCCGGCGCGGGTGTGCGCGAGAGGGCGGTGATCTCTGCGCGCAGCTCGGGAGTCATTTCGATGCGCACGGCGTTGAGGGAATCCTGGAGCTGCTCGAGATTGCGGGCGCCGACGATGGGGGCGGTGATGGCGGGGTGGGCGGCGACCCAGGCGACGGCGGTGGAGACGGGATGCAGGCCTTTTGACTTGCAGAGGGCGACGAACTTGTCGGCGGTTTCGAAGGCCCAGTCTTCGCCGTAGCGCGCTTCGTACATTTTGTTGGCCTTGAGGCGGCCGGCGGCTTTGGCGCCTTCCTTGCCGGAATACTTGCCCGAGAGCAGGCCGGCAGCGGCGGGGGAGTAGGGGATGACGCCGATGCCGTTGGCTTCGGCCATCGGCAGCAGTTCGACTTCGGCCTGGCGCTTGACGAGGCTGTACATCGGCTGGATCAGCTGCAGGCGCGTCCAGTTGTGGCGTTCCTGGAGGTCGACGGCGCGCTGGGTCTGCCAGGCGGACCAGTTGCTGACGGCGGGATAGAGGACTTTGCCGGAGCGCACGAGGTCTTCCAGGGCGCGCACGGATTCTTCCAGCGGGGTGCGCTTGTCGTAGTGGTGCAGGAAGTAGATTTCGACGCGGTCGGTCTGCAGGCGCTTGAGGCTGGCTTCCACCGCGCGAACGATGTGGCGGCGCGAAGTGCCGCGCGCGTTGACGTCCTCGCTGATCGGGTTGAAGCCCTTGGTGGTGATCACCAGATCGTCGCGGTGCCCCTTCATCAGGCGGCCGAGGATTTCCTCGGACTTGCCTTTGCTGTACTGGTCGGCCGAGTCGTAGAAGTTGATGCCCGCGTCGCGGCAGGCTTTGTACATGGTGGCGGAGGTGGCTTCGTCGGCGTCGCCGCCGAAGGACATGGTGCCGAAGCAAAGTTCGGAGACCTGCACGCCGGTGCGGCCGAGGGGTTTGTGTTTCATGGGCGCAGTTTACCTTGGCCGCACCGCGGCCGCGCACCACAGTCGAGATGTCAGATTCCGACCTTGGCGAGCACGTCGGCCTTGAGGAAGCGCTCGATGAAGAGCATGAACGCGACCGAGGGAACGAGCAGGGCGACGAATTCGTCCGCCGCCACGGATAGCGACACCTGCTTCAATACGGCCACCGCGCCGTACGAAACATCCAGTTCGGCGATGTCCAGTGCGGCGCTACCCATGGGTTCTAGAATACACCGGTGGACTCCATGCTCGTATGTCAGGTGAGCGACATGCACGTCAGGCTGCCGGGGCAGCTTTCCTACGGCGTGGTCGACTGCGCGCGGATGCTGCGCGCCGCCGTGGCGGAGATCCTGCGCCTGCCGCAGCGGCCTGACGTTGTGGTGGCGACCGGCGACCTGGTGCACGCCGGGCGCGCCGCCGAGTATGCGCACCTGCGGGAAATTCTTGCCCCGCTGCCGATGCCGGTTTACGTGATCCCGGGCAATCACGACGACCGGGAAGCGCTGCGCGAGGCTTTCCCGGACCACGCGTACCTGCGCCAGTCGACCGGGTTCGTCCAGTACGCGATCGAGGACTGGCCGCTGCGCATCGTGGCCCTCGACACGGTGATTCCGGGCTCGGATGCGGGAACCCTGTGCACGGAGCGGCTCGCCTGGCTGGAAGCCACGCTGGCGCGCGAGCCGCACAAACCGACGCTGGTGATCATGCATCACCCGCCGTTCGACACCTTGATCGACCACATGGATGCGATCGGGCTGGCAGAGGCGGACCGGTTCGCGGCGGTGATCCGCAAGCACCCGCAAGTCGAGCGCGTTTTGTGCGGCCACCTGCATCGTCCGATCCAGGTCCGCTTCGCCGGCACCCTGGCCTCGACCTGCCCGAGCACCGCGCATCAGGTCGGCCTCGATCTCGCGCCGCGCGCAAGATCGTTCTTCAGGATGGAGCCGCCCGCGTTGCAGCTGCACGCGTGGCGTGGCGGCGCAGTGGTGAGCCACACCTTGCCCATCGGCGACTATTCCGGCCCGCATCGCTTCAAGGAGATGTGAGCACCGCCGGTGCTATCCCGGCCGCACCCAGGTCTCCGACCACGCCAGGCAGGCGCTGGTCGAATCGCGCTCGCCGCGCTTCTCCGCATAGGGCGTGCCCACCGCGATTTTTCCGTTGAGGGCGATGCGCGCCGCGCGCGCCGGGAAGAAGGTGCTGAAGACGCCGATCGGGCGGTTGGCGGTGCCCGGCGGCATGGTGAGCACGAAGGGCGCGAGGAAATCCTCCCACGACAGCAGGATCTCGGCGTCCTTCGCGGTCACCAGTTCCGCCGCTTTGGTGTCGATGCTCCCTGAGCGCGTGAACGCCGCCTGAGCGACAGGCGTCTGCGCGTCGGCGAAGGCGGGAAACAGCAGCGATTCGATTTCCTTCTGCAGCCAGCGCGCGACCGGCGGGTTGTCGGACCAGATCTTCACCTCACCGCCCGTGAGCGTGCTCTTCATGAACAGGGCGTGCCCGGCGCCGGCGGGGCACCACAGCACGCGCCAGTGACTGGCGCGGTCGGTCTGCGTCTTGCCGCCGTCCGGGCTGAAACGGATGAACGAGTTTTCCCCGGTCATCAGGACGTTATTCGGGTCTACGGGTGAAGTCATCGTGTTCCTCCTCTGGATTACCGGATAATTACAGAATGTCCGTGGTTGATGCAATCGATTTCCGCCCCGAGGCGCCCGCGTTCCTCGCCGACCCGTTTCCAGCCTACCGCCGCCTGCGCGAGGAGGATCCGGTGCACTGGAGCCCTCGCCTGAAGTCCTGGGTGTTGACGCGCTACGACGATTGCAAGGCGGTGCTCCTCGACAAGGAGGTTTCCTCGGACCGCCTGCGGCCCTATTTCGCCACGCTGCCGGGGGCGGAGGCGGCGAGGATCGGTGAGATCGTCCGCTACCTCACGCACTGGATGGTGTTCCGCGATCCGCCCGAGCACAGCCGGCTGCGGCGCCTGACGAGCAAGGTATTCAACCTGCAATCCATGAACGCCATGCGCCCTGCGGCCGAGGACCTCGTGCAATGGCTGTTCGGAAAAATACGCGAGCGCATCGGCGGCGCGGGCGAGATCGATTTCATCGCCGACTTCGCCGGGCCCCTGCCGGCGCTGGTGATCATGACGATGCTCGGCGTGCCGAAGGAGGAACTGGCGAAGGTGAAGCGCTTGTCGGACGATATCGCCCTTTTCATCGGCAGCTCGCGCATGTCGGGAGAGAAATACGACATCGCTGAGCGCGCCACGCATGAAATGGCGGCGTTTTTTCTTGATTTTATTCGTGATCGAAAAGCAAACCCCAGGAAAGACCTGCTCTCCGAACTCGTGCACATGGAAGACAACGGCGACCGGTTGACGGAAGACGAGCTGGTCGCGACCTGCATCCTGCTGCTCTTCGCGGGGCACGAGACCACCACCAACCACATTGCCAACGGCCTCTTGTCGCTGCTGCGCTTTCCGCGCGAGCTCGAGGAGCTGCGCGCCGACGACGGGCTCGCGCCGCGCGCGATCGAGGAGCTGCTGCGCTACGACGGCCCGAGCGGCGCGCAGGTGCGCATCGTGAAGGTGGAGCAGGAACTGCGCGGCAACACGCTAAAACCCGGCGACCGCGTGTTCCTGATGCTGAATGCGGCGAACCGGGACCCGGAGGCCTACCACGAGCCCGATCGCCTGGTCCTCGGCCGGGGCGGCCCCGCGCACCTCACGTTTGGTTTCGGTCTCCACATCTGCCTCGGTTTTCCGCTCGCGCGCATGGAAGGCCAGGTCGCGCTGCCGGCGGTGGTGCGCCACTGGCGGAAGATCGCGCTGGCGGTGCCCGAAGCGCGCCTCGAGTGGCTCAACTCGATGGTATTTCGCGGCATGCGGTCCCTACCGCTGCGCGTTTCCATATGAGTCGAGCGACTAGAATCAGGTAGTTGAATGTCTGCTTTCGACCCAAAGCAGTCATTTTCAGGTTAGCCTTTGTATCCCTAAGCAAATCGACAATCCAGCCGGGGGCGCCGTGGACCTCATCGCACACTTTCGTGGGGCTCGAACTATCGTCTCTTTGCAAGCTGGTCTGACTTTATTCAGCGAAGGTGAGGCCGGTACCAACATGTATGTGCTGTTGGAGGGATTGGCATCGGTTGTCGTAGGGGGAAAGGTCATCGAAATAGCGAAGCCAGGGGCGCTGCTCGGTGAAATGGCGTTAGTCGATTCGTCCTTCAGGAGCGCTACTGTTAGAACTCGCTCGGCTTGCCGGGTCATTTCGATAGATAGGGCACAGTTCGATCTATTGGTACGCGAATATCCGGAATTCGCAAGACACGTCATGACGGTGATGGCCGACAGGCTCAGACGCATGAACGAAAGACTTAAGGCGGCGTCGAGCGAACTGTCCCTAAGCGGTGGTCGAAACGCCAAAGGATCAAAGGAAACCCCGCCCATTGTCTGAGATGAGTGGGGAGGTCTCGAATGACCGCTTTCGACCTAAAGCGGACATTCGCGGAACCCGGTCTTCGCGCCATTTTGGTCATCGGTCCGCGGTTTCTTGACCCCCTAACCGCGGCGGCACTAAAGTGTCTTGTCTCGTTTGAGCAGGGTGATCGAATGAGGCGGCGCGCGGGCGGCCCCGGATTGATTCTCCTATCCTTTATCCGCACCAATATTTGGCTTGGTGTGGTGTGGATGGCTTTTATTTTCCTGGCGAAGTGACAGGATGATGATAACCCTTAACCCGTCTTGCAAGCTGGAGCGTCTATGGAAAACACCACTGTCCCGTCGTCTAAAAAATCACCGATCATCAAAGCAATCGTCGCGCTGCTGGTGTTGGGCATGCTGTGGTTAGTCGTGTCGAATCTGCCGCGCGGTTACAGCCGGGATCTGGCGCAGATCGGCAAAGGAAAAAATGTCGCGGTGCAGGTGCACGACCATAATCTGGTGGGCAGCATCGACTTGATGGAGAGTCTGAACAAGGTGCGTCCGGAGTATTCCAAGTCGGTCGAGTTTATTGTCGCCGATTTGTTAACCCCCGAAGGCCAGGCGTTCGCAAGCACCCACAACATGAGTGCCGTGACGCTGGTATTTTTTGCGCCCGACGGGACTCAACGTGGCGCAGTGAAGGGCGCGCAAGATCTAAACACGCTTAGAAACAGCTTGAATCAAGCTTTCGATTTGCCTGCTGCAAAACAGTAGGCGCTACGCTTTGCGTTCACGCTGGATTTAGAACGGAATCAGGAATGAAGTTTGGTGCGAATCGCCGCACCGAAGTCCAGCAGATCATCGAGACGATTCTTCTCTATGACACGGCCCGCGAGATGACATAAGCCCGATTGCGGCACTGCCGCGAATGACCGCTGTTGGCGTGCGCCGTGATAAGGCGGCGCTTTTCCAGTGGGTGCAAGCCCCACCCGGCAACCGCTCCAGCCGGAAGCAACCGGAGCAACTATGGAGGTAACGAAATGGTTGAAGCCTTCGGATAAGCGTGTCACGAAATACGGTGACAGCGCGAGTGTGCAGGCCGTAACGCGAGTGAACGCCGAGCAAGCCTCGAAAAGGACGATGCGCAGGCCGACCCGACAGTCGTATCGGGGAAGGCTGATACGGCTGGGTGAACGAGCAAAGCAGGGCGCCCAGTCGCTGTGTCGGGGTAGTGGCGACAGCATGCACACAAGGAAAGCGCACGCAACACGGGAAGCCCCAAGGCGTGGACAGCGATGACCAACCGGACACCCGCGAGGGACAAGGCCGGGCGCCCTGGGGTGACGGAGAGGCTCGTAGTACCGCTGAAGCCGGGTAACGCCGGTGGAGGGAAGGGGCCTCAGTTCAAGACGAACGCAGCAAGCAGCGAGGGACCTGGAGATTGGGCAACCTATCAACTCCGAAGAGTGTTCAGAAACTGCAGAGGGCGTTGCACGCGAAAAGGCGTGAAGTCTTGTCCGAGAGCCGGATACCAAGAAACCGCTATGCGCCGCGAGGGAGAATCCCGCCGCAGTTAAGATAGTCGAATCATGCGAAGCGACACGCGTGTTATTCGCCTCGGCGCGGTGAGTGTTTATGCCGGCGAGAAATCCGGCAAGTATCCCGACGGCAACCAGGTCACGGTGCGGGGTGCAGACTCACTCGCCGCATTCGACACGCCGCTGGTCGCCAACCGGCTCGGTGCCGAGCTGCTGGATGCGGACCTTGTCGTGCTCGGCCACGTGCACGAGGACCACATGGCCGGGTTGCACCGCCTGAAGCACGCCCCCGTCCATGTGCACGAGACCGACGTGGAGGCCGCGCGCAGCTGGGACGGCCTCGCCCGGCACTACGGCTACGTGCCCGCAGTGCTGGCCGCCATGCGAACCAGGATCGAACGCGAATTCAGCTATGCGCGGCGTCCCGATGCGCAGGCCTACTCGGACGGCGCTTCCTGGGACCTTGGCGGCGACGCGACCTCGAACCTTGCCGCTTTTCGGCGCACGCTGGAGGCGGTGAAGCACATTCCGGCGAAGGTATGGATCACCTCGCACCACAAGGGCGTGATCACCGACCGGGAGACATTCCTCGTCCTGCTGAAGGCCTTCGCCGCGCGCCTCGATGCGCTGGCGCTTGCCGGCCGCGCGCTCGACGAAGGGGGATGCTGGCGGATGGCCTAGCGTTGGAGAAGCGGATATTTTGCTTGACCGCAGTCAAGAATTTTTGCCCTGCGGCTGGCTGATAATCACAGCGTGAAAAAGAAAGGCAGATTCGGATTGAAGGGCCGGGGCGTCGAGCCCTGGGCCCGCGAAGAGATTCGCGCGCTGCTGGAAGCAGGACGCCGGGCGACCGGCGTGGAACCGCGCCGCCGCGACCTGCTGATCGAGCACCTGCACAAGATCCAGGACCGCTACGGCCATCTCTCGTCGGCGCACCTGGCCGCGCTCGCCGAGGAAATGCGCCTGTCGCAGACCGAAGTCTACGAAGTCGCGACCTTCTACCATCACTTCGATGTCATCAAGGAAGGCGAGACGCCCCCACCGGCGGTATCGG
>JBCKKZ010000013.1:0-46857 GCA_038904015.1 Burkholderiales bacterium
GTACTGCCGCTGCTTTGGAGAGCGGGGCTCGAGGAAGAAGCGCTTGCAGGTACTTATGCTCTTTGGTGTTCCGATAGGCATAAACGGACAGTGCTCCTATCGCTACCAATTGTCAAGCACAATCTACGTGTTCGAGCGTTTGCAACCGCTATCGAGCCACAATTCACTATGACGCTACCGAGTTTCGCCTGCACATCATGGGAATGATTGGATAAGCGAACGAGCCATGCTTTACTAACTATGGCTATCACCAGTAGGCTATAAGAGCACCATATGAACTCAGTAATCGGTCGGACCCTGTTCGGACTTGGGCGGAGGAGCGAACGCCAGAGAGTTGGGCACTCGCCGACCTGAACTACGAGGGAACGACGGCTGCCGACACTGCACTTGCCGCGCAAGGTTCAGCCGCGCTGGCGGGGAGCCAACCCGAGGCCGAACCTGGTCAGCTCTTAGGTGAATTCGGCTCCGTGGAAATCCAGGCTAGTGCTGCTCACCTGAGCAAATGGTCAAGATGTGCTGCGCCGTGCGCCTCTGTAAGGTAATAGACAATGGAGTGGAAATCGTCGTGGGAAAGCTCGGACCGTATGAAGAGGTACGTCGCTGCATTCTGGCGTTGCGACGGCAGCGGAGTGATATCCAGTAGCTTGCTGGCCTCGTTCTCTACCACCGAGTGCGCCGTAAATCGCACGTATGGGAACATGTACAGAAGGTCGAAATAGAGCCAACCTGTTACGGGTCTGTAGCCCAAGCCCAGCGCCGCGAGGCTGCGGACATTTTCGTGACACAGGTTTGGCTCCGGCTGCCATCCTTGTATGTCGAGCGTTGCGCGCTGCACCGACACGCCTTCGCCGACCCGGCGGTAAAGCGACGCAGCATATTCGCGAATCGGTTGCGACGGCGGCGGAAGGTAGTTGACGTGCACTACGGCCATGAACGTAGGCACCGTAGCACAAAGCCGCGGGAAGAACCCCGCTGAACGCAGCCTAGCGACGCCTCGGGGTATATTCGAGGGCTAGGCAGCGATTCGAAGCTGCCAGATCAGCACGTCCCCCTCTGAAGCGCATAGCGCGGGTCGCCGTGGGGACGCCATACGATTCGATGGCTGGTCGCTTTCTCCGGCCTGGGCGCCGGATCGCTGTTCCTGCCCGTGCTCTGGGCGTGGGTTTGGGCGCAATCCGACATTCGAGTTCCACATTTCCGGCAAAGAACGCATCGAGGTTCCGGCGGGCGTGTTCGACTGCTAATCGACGCGCCTCGAACTTGTATCGTTCAAGCAGTCCTGAGGGGAAAGTTGCTGCTGCTCAGCCGGCGCGCTCGAGAATCACGGCCAGGCCCTGGCCGACGCCGATGCACAGCGACACGGCGGCATATTTGCCGCCGGTTTCCTTCAGCTGGCGTGACACGGTGAGCGCGAGGCGCGCGCCGGAGCAGCCGAGCGGGTGGCCGATGGCGATCGCGCCGCCATTCGGGTTGACGCGCGGGTCCTTGAAGTCCACCTTCATCAGGGCGAGGCAGCCCAGCACCTGGCTGGCGAAGGCCTCGTTGATTTCGATCACGTCCATGTCCTTCAGGGAAAGCTTCGCGCGCTCGAGCGCCTTCGGAATCGCGTAGGCCGGGCCGACGCCCATGATGCGCGGCTCGACCGCGGCGGAGGCGGCCGCGAGGATCTTCGCGATCGGCTTCCTGCCGTTCCTTTCACCCCAGGCCCTGCTGGCGATGATCAACGCGGCAGCACCGTCGTTCACTCCGGAAGCGTTGCCCGCGGTCACCACGCCGCCTTCATACAGCGGCTTGAGCTTCGCGAGCGACTCCATGGTGGAATCGCGGCGCGGGTGCTCGTCCTGCATGACGATCGTAGGTGGAGCGTCCCGTTTTTTATTTGGTATTTTAATTTCTAGAATTTCCCCTTTATAAAAGCCTTCGGCTTCGGCCTTCGCATATTTTTTCTGCGAAGCGAGAGCGAATTCGTCGGCCTGCTCGCGCGAGACGCCGAATTCCTTTGCCACGTTGTCGCCGGTCTCTGGCATTGCCTGGTCGCCGTAGAGCTTCTTGAAGCGCGGATTCGTGAATCTGGACCCGATGGTGGTGTCGAACATGCGCACGTCGCGCGAGTAGGGCGATTCGCTCTTGGCCATCACGTAAGGCGCGCGCGACATGCTCTCCACGCCGCCCGCGATGTAGAGCTCGCCCTCGCCGGCGGTGATGGCGCGCGCGGCGTCGGTCACCGCCTGCAGGCCTGAGGCGCAAAGGCGGTTCACGGTGACGGCCGGCACCGTGGGCGGCAGCCCCGCCATCAGCGTGGCGAAGCGCGCGACATTCCGGCAGTCCTCGCCCGCCTGCGTCACGCAGCCGAGGATCACGTCGCTGATCTCCTCGGGCTTTACGCCGTTGCGCCTTACGACCTCTGCGATCACCTCGCCGGCGAGATCATCCGGGCGCAGGCCGGCAAGTTTGCCCGCATGGCGGCCGATGGGCGAACGTATTCCATCATAAATATAGGCATCAAGCATTTGCAACCTCTGCTTTCATCATTTTTATTTCAAGAACTTTCTAAAAGTAAAGACACGCCCAATTGGGCGCGACGCTTAAGCCAGGGGCTGGGACGGTAACGCGGCTCTTGGTAGAAAGCATGCATGGCCTCGAGCACGGCCAGAATCCGCGCAGGGCCGATGGCGTCGCCCATGGCGAGGGGCCCGTGCGGGTAGCCGAGGCCCAGTACCACCGCCGAATCAAGGTCCTGCGGGGAGGCGATGCGCTGCTGCACGATGTCGCAGCCGACATTGACGATGTGCGCGACCACGCGCTGCGCGACGAAGCCGGCGGAGTCGCTGATCACCGACACCGGCACGCCGTCGGAGGCGAGCAGCGCATGCGCGGCATCCCGCGCTTCGGGCTTCGTCACCGGCGTGGTCATCAGCGTGCGGCGCTTCGCGAAACCGAATAGCGGATCGATTGCCACTGTATTTTTCGCTTCTAACTGCAATTGAATTGCCGTCGTCGTGGCGTCCTGCCCGAGGGGGGCAACGAAGCAGATGGTGTCGGGGGTGGGTTTTGATTCTGTCTTGGTGAATTTCGAAATGAATTCCTTCAATTCCGGAACGCACCAAACGGGCATTGGTCTGGCGGCCGGCACGGCGATTTCGGGAATTTTCTCCGCAACCCCGTCTTTGCCGTACTGGTACCAGCCCCTGCCGGTCTTGCGTCCGAGCAGGCCCGCCGCGACGCGCGGATCGGACAGGAAGGAGGGCTGGTACTTCGGCTCGGCGTAATACTGCGCGTGCATGGACTTCATCACACCGTGCGCGATATCGAGGCCGACCAGGTCGAGTAATGCAAATGGTCCTAGCCGGAAACTCGCTGCGTCAACGAGGATCCGGTCGATGGTGGCGAAATCGGCGACGCCTTCCTGCAGCACGCGCAGGCTCTCGGGCACGTAGCCGCGGCCCGCGTGGTTTACGATGAAGCCCGGCGTGTCCTTGCAGCGCACCGGCTTGTGGCCGTAACGCCTCGCGAGCGCGATGAGCGCATCGCCCACCCAGGGCTCGGTGAGCTCGCCGTCCACGACTTCGACGATCTTCATCACCGGCACCGGGTTGAAGAAATGGTAGCCGGCGACGCGGCCTGGCCTGGCGCAGGCGGCCGCCATCGCGGTGACCGAAAGAGAGGACGTATTGGAGGCGAGGATGCAGGAATCGGCGACCACGGCTTCGAGCGCCTTGAACAGTTCCTGTTTCGGCGCCAGCAGCTCGACGATAGCCTCGATCACCACGTGACAGGGTTTGAGCGCGGCGAGCGAATCCACGATTTCGATGCGCGCCAGCGTCCCGGCCGCGTCGGCTTGCGACACCCGGCCCTTCTGCACCAGCTCGGCCAGCGTCTTGGCGATCGCATCCTTCGCGGCCTGCGCCGCGCCGGGCTTGGAATCGAACACCAGGGTGCGCACGCCGCATTGCGCCAGCACCTGAGCGATTCCGCGCCCCATGGTGCCGCTGCCTGCCACGCCGGCCACCAGATCGCTGCGCTGAATATCGAGCATGGAACGGCGATTCTAGAGGATATAATTCCCCGCACCAACGCGAGGAGGAGAACTCGATGAAGATAACATTGCTGAGTGCGGCGTTTGCCACCGCCTGCACATTTTCGATCGTCCTCCCGGCGTTCGCGCAAAGCTTTCCGTTCAAGCCGATCACGCTGATCTGCCCGTGGCCGCCTGGAGGGTCCACCGACCAGCATCTGCGCGCGTTCGCGCAGATCGCGGCGAAGCACGTCGGCCAGAACATCGTGGTGGAGAACAAGCCCGGGGCGAGCGGCATGCTCGGGCCCGGCACCATGGCGAAGGTTTCGCAGCCGGACGGCTACACCATTTCCCAGCTGCCGGTGAGCGCCTACCGCATCCCGCACATGCAGAAGGTGGACTGGGACCCGCTGAAGGATTTCACGTACATCATCGGCATCACCGGCTACACCTTCGGCATGGTGGTCAAGTCCGATTCGCAATGGAAGACGCTGCAGGATGTGCTCGACTATGCCAAGGCGAATCCGGGCAAGTTCTCCTTCAGTTCGACCGGCAACGGCACCTCGCCGCACCTGCTGATCGAAGAGCTGCAGATGAAGACCGGGGTGCAGATGCTGCACGTGCCGTTCAAGGGCAATGCCGATTCGACGCAGGCGCTGATGGGCGGCCACGTGATGGCGCAGTCGGACGCTACCGGCTGGGGCCGGCACGTCGACGCCGGCGCGTTCCGGCTGCTGGTCACCTTCGGCGAGAAGCGCACCAAGTGGAACGCGCCCACGGCGAGGGAGCTGGGCATCGACATCGTGTCCTATTCGCCCTACGGGTTCGTGGCGCCCAAAGGGATGGATCCGAAGATCCAGAAGTTCCTGCACGATGCGTTCAGGAAGGCGCTCGACGATCCGGAACACCTGAAGGTCCTCGCCCAGCTCGACCAGGTCTACTGGTACAAGTCGAGCGAGGACTACGCGAAATGGGCGGCGGAGACGTTCAAAGGCGAACGCGCGACCATCGAGCGTGTAGGATTGCTGCTGAAGTAACGTGTAACGTGACGGAAAAATAGCGGAGGCGCGCATGAAGTATCGCAAGATTCTTCTCGCATACAACGGTTCAGTGGAGGGCAAGCGTGCGCTGTTCGAGGCCGCCGACCTGGCGGGCTTTCTGAACGCCGAGATGCACCTGCTGGCGGTGGCGAGCATGCCGCCGAGCCTCTTCCTCACCGAGGGCTTCGTGCCCGAAGAACTGCTCGAGGAAGAGAAAAAACGCACCCAGGCGGTGCTCGACGAAGGGATCAAAAGCCTGACCGACAAGGGCTTCAAGGCCACGGGCCACCTCGCGGTCGGCGAGCCGGTGGAGGAAATCTGCCGCGCGGCAAAAGAGGTGGGCGCCGACCTGATCGTGATCGGCCACAACCAGAGCACCTCCTGGGCGGCGCGCTGGTGGAAGGGGTCGGTAGGGGCGTCGCTGCTCGACTATTCTCCCTGCAGCATTTTTATCGCGCTTTCCAAGGGGTAATTTGACTTCTTTCGGCGGCTACAAGGGCAGGCTCGAAGACGAGCGCATGCTCAAGGGCCGGGGGCGCTACGTCGCCGACTGGAATCTGGCCGGCCAGGCCTGCGGCCACTTTCTCAGGTCCGACCGGCCGCACGCGGAGATCGTGTCCGTTGATGCCTCCGCCGCGCTTGCGATGCCCGGCGTGATCGCGGTGCTGACCGGTGCCGATGTCGCGGCCGCCGGCCAGAAGCCGATGCCCGCGGCGGCACCGTTGAAGGGGCGCAACGGCGCCGAGCAACGCGTGACGCCGCGCTATTCGCTGACGCAGGGCCGCGTGCGTTATGTGGGTGAACCGGTCGCGCTGATCGTCGCGGAGACGGCGGCGCAGGCGCAGGACGCCGCTGAGGCGATTGCGCTCGAGTATCGCGAACTGCCCGCGGTCGTCACCGCACGCGACGCCGCCGCAAGCGGCGCCCCGCAGTTGCACGAAGGCGTCCCGGGCAACCTGGTCCTCGATTACACCGGCGGCGATGAAGCCGCCACCAACGCGGCCTTTGCGCGAGCGGCGCGCGTGGTCAAACTGACTGCATATCACACCCGTGTCGTGGGCAATCCGATGGAGCCGCGCGCCGCCATGGGTTCCTACGATCCGGCGACCGAAACCTACTATCTGCATGCGCCCACGCAAGGCGTCGGTCCGATGCGCGGCCAGTTGTCGGCGATGCTGGGCGTGCCGCCCGAGAAGGTGCGCGTGGTTGCCGAGGAAGTCGGCGGCGGCTTCGGCGTGCGCTTCAACGCCTATCCCGAATACGGCGCGCTGCTGCTGGCGGCGAAGCAGCTCGGCCGGCCGGTGAAATGGGTCGGCACGCGCTCTGAAGTCTTCATCGCTGACGAGCAGGCGCGCGACATCGTGCACAGCGGCGAACTGGCGATGGACAAGGAGGGCCGGATTCTCGGCATGCGCTTCGAGTACCTTGCCAATCTCGGCGCCTATCTCGCTTTCACGGGCTCGTTCGTCAACACCATGAACATGCTGAACGTGATCAGCGGCGTCTACGACGTGCAGGCGGCGCATGTTCAGGGCAGGCTCGTGCTTACCAACACCGTGCCGACCGCAGCTTACCGGGGCGCCGGCAGGCCGGTGGCCTCCTATGCGCTGGAGCGCCTGATCGACGAGGCGGCGCACGCCATCGGCATGGATCCGGCCGAGTTCCGGCGCCGCAACATGGTGCCGAAAGAGAAATTTCCCTATAAGGTCGCATCGGGTTTCGAATACGACTGCGGCGACTTCGAGGGGGTGATGGCGAAAGCACTTGCCGCCGCGGATTGGGCCGGTTTTCCAGAGCGGAAAATAAAATCCATGGGCAAAGGCAGACTTCGTGGCCGCGGGATCGCGACCTACATCGAAGCAACAGCCTCGGGCGGTTTCGCGCCCTACGACCAGGCGCACGTCACCTGGAACGAGGACGGCGGCGTTACCTTGCGCACGGCATCGCACAACCACGGTCAAGGCCACGAAACCACGTTCGCGCAGATCGTCTCCGGCGTGCTCGGCATTCCGATGGAAAAGGTCCGCCTGCGCACCGCCGAGCCGGATTCCGATCTCGTCGCCAATCCGACGGGAGGCTCGCGCACTTTGCACGGCCTGGGCAGCGCGATGTTCCTTGCGGCGCAGGAGATCGTGAAGAACGGCATGGCGCTGGCGGCGGAGGAACTGGAAAGCGCGCAGGCCGATCTGGAATTTTCTTCCGGGCTTTACAAGATCAAGGGAACGGATAGAAACGTCAGCATTGCGGCTCTGGCGAAAAAATATCCAGGCAAGCTCGATCTGGATTACAAGGACCGGCCGAAGGTTCCTTCCACCTATCCGAACGGTTGCCATATCGCCGAGGTCGAGATCGATGAGGAGACCGGCGAGACCGAGATCGTTGCCTATCTCGCCTGCGACGATGTCGGCGTCATCATCAACCACCAGATCGTCGAAGGCCAGATGCAGGGCGGCATCACGCAGGGCGCCGGCCACATATTCAGCGAGCAGGCGATCTACGATCCGCAAACGGCGCAACTGCTCACCGGCAGCTTCATGGATTACGCCATGCCGCGGGCCGGCCTGGTGGGCGGCCTGCGGGTCATCGATCATCCGGTGCCGACCGCGACCAATCCGCTGGGCGCCAAGGGCGTGGGCGAGGGCGGCGTCACCGGCTCGATGCCCTGCCTGATGAACGCGGTGATGGACGCTCTGCGCCAGGCCGGCGTGCAGCGCTTTGACATGCCGGCCTCGCCGCAGCGCGTCTGGGCGGCGCTGCGCGCGGCAAAGGCAGGCAAGCCGGCAGCGCTGGCCATCGCGGCATGAAACGCGCCTCTCTTTACAGCACGTCACACCCGAAAGTGGGTAAAGAAGTTTTGGTCACGAAAAAAATAGAACTTAAATCTAAATTTTCCTGGAAAGATTCTCCGCGCAAGCATCGCGTTCCACTGTTAGCCGCCGCGCCCGGCATGCTCGCGCTGGTGTTCGTGCTGGTCCAGGGCAACTACATGGCTGCGCCGCAGCGGCTAACGCAGGAAGACATCGATGCCGCGGTGCTAAGCTCGCTCGAGAAGGTCCCGCTGCCTTCTGCCGCGACCAAGGCCTATGAATCGGTGCGCGGTTCCATCGTTCGCGTGCGTGCGTTCATGGACGGCCCGGACGGCGGGGAAGTGGAGGGCAGCGTCGGCACCGGCGTGGTGATCCTCGATTCGGGCGTGATTCTCACCAACATCCACGTGGTCAGCGGCGCGATGCGCATCAGCGTGACGTTTTCCGAGGGTCTGGAATCAACGGCGGTGGTCACCGGCACGCGGCCCGAGGACGATCTTGCGGTGCTGCAGGCGAAAACGCTTCCGGACGATCTGCAGGCGGCCACGCTGCAATCCACCAGCGGTTTGTCGCCGGGCGACCACGTCACCGCGGTCGGTTTTCCTTTCGGCATCGGTCCGTCGGTTTCCTCGGGCGTGGTTTCCGGGCTGGGGCGCGAGTTCCGCTCCCCCGAAGGCAAACGTGTTCTGACCAACCTGATCCAGTTCGACGCCGCGGCGAATCCCGGCAATTCCGGCGGCCCGCTGGTGAACGCCTCCGGCGAGGTTGTCGGCATCGTCACCGGGATCCTGAATCCGACCCAGCAGCGCGTGTTCGTCGGCATCGGCTTCGCGGTGCCGATCGAAAACGCGGCCATGGCGGTGGGCGTGCCGCCGTTCTAACCGGGGCAGTGAATGGAAAAAATTCTCTACGAAGTGAAGAAAATCGTCGTCGGTCAGGACCATTTCCTCGAGCGCGTGATGGTGGCGATCCTGGCGCAGGGGCACCTGCTGGTCGAAGGCGTGCCGGGCCTCGCCAAGACGCTAACGGTGAAGACCCTGGCGCGCACCATCCATGGCACGTTCCGGCGCATCCAGTTCACGCCGGACCTGGTGCCGGCCGACCTCGTCGGCACGCGCATCTACAGCCAGAAGACCGGTGAATTCTCCACCTCCCTCGGGCCGGTGTTCACCAACCTGCTGCTGGCGGATGAAATCAACCGCGCGCCGGCCAAGGTGCAGAGCGCGTTGCTGGAAGTGATGCAGGAACGCCAGGTCACGATCGCAGGGGAAACGCACAAGGTGCCCGAACCCTTCCTCGTCATGGCGACGCAGAATCCGATCGAGACCGAGGGCACCTATCCGCTGCCCGAAGCGCAGGTGGACCGCTTCATGATGAAGGTGCTGGTCGGCTATCCGACCGAAATGGAGGAATTTGTGATCGTGGAACGCGTCACGGGTACCGAGAATGCGGTGGCCGCGGTCAGCAGCACCGAAGAACTCGCCGCACTGCAGCGCGAATGCCGCAAGGTGTACGTCGATCCGTCGCTGATCAAGTACGCGGTGAAACTGGCTAGGGCGACGCGCGATCCGGCGCGGCACGGCCTGCCCGAGCTGGCGAAATTCCTGTCCTTCGGCGTGAGTCCGCGCGGGCCGATCAATCTCATCGAGGGGGGGCGTGCGCTCGCCTACCTGCGTGGCCGCAGCTATGTCCTGCCGCAGGACGTGATCGACCTGGTGCCCGATGTGTTCCGCCACCGTCTGGTGCTGACCTATGAGGCGCTGGCCGAGGCGATCACGGCGGATGAACTGGTGCACCGCTTCCTGCGGAAAATTCCCGCGCCGGAAAAGCCGCTGGAAACCCATGTCAACGTCGCCGCGCAGCCCCAGCAATCCTGAGCGGATCCTGCGCCGCCTGGAGTGGACGGTGATCCGCCGTCTGGACGGGATGCTGCACGGCGATTACCGGACGCTGTTCCGCGGCACCGGGCTCGACCTCGCCGACTTGCGCGAGTACCAGTACCACGACGACGTGCGCCATATCGACTGGAACGTCACCGCGCGCCTGCAGACGCCCTACGTGCGCGAATTCCACGAGGAGCGGGAAGTCACCGCCTGGTTCCTGCTGGATCTCAGCCCGTCGGTGGATTTCGGTTCCGAGACCAAGAAACGCTCGATATCCACCGAGTTCATCACCGTGCTCGCGCGGCTGCTGACGCGCCAGGGCAACCGCGTCGGGGCGCTGTTCTACGGCGACCATGTGGATACCGTGATCCCGGCGCGCGGCGGCCGGCGCCATGTGCTCTCCGTGCTGCACAAGCTGCTCTCGCGCCCCGAGATGCCGCGCTCGGCGGGAACCGACCTGCGCGACTTCCTGCGCACCGCCTTCCAGGTGATGCGGCGGCGCTCGATCGTGTTCATCGTGTCGGATTTCTTCAGCTCACCCGGTTGGGCCGAGCCGCTCGCGCACCTGGCGCAGCGCCACGAGGTGGTGGCGGTGCGGCTCTACGATCCGCTGGAGCGCGAGCTGCCCGACATGGGCATGCTGGTGATGCAGGATTCGGAAACCGGCGAGCAACTGTTCGTCGACACGCACGACAAGACCTTCCGCAAGCGCTTCGCCTCAGTCGCCGAGCGGCGCGAGCGTGAACTACGCAACGCGCTCGCGCGCGCTGGCGTGGATTGCCTGGAACTCGCTACCGACGGCGACCTGGTCGATGCGCTGATGCGCTTCGCCGACCTGCGCAAGCGCCGCAGCCGGCTCGCGGCGGGCGGCGGTTTGCCAAAGCATCTGGAGAAAGTGGCATGAACATCATCACCTTTGCCTGGCCCGAGCTGCTCTGGCTGCTGGTGCTGCTGCCGGTGCTGGTGGGCGTGTACATCCTGCTGCTGCGGCGCAAGAGGAAGGCCGCGGTGCGCTACGCCAACCTCGGCATGATCAAGGAAGCAATGGGCGTCGGTTCGAAATTCCGCCGCCACGTGCCGCCGGTCCTGTTCCTGCTCGCGCTCGCGATACTGATCGTGTCGATGGCACGGCCTTCGGCCACCGTCACGCTGCCGACGCAGAAGCAGACCATCATCCTCGCGCTGGACGCTTCCGGCAGCATGCGCGCCAAGGACGTAGAGCCGAGTCGCCTGGTGGCGGCGCAGACCGCGGCCAAGCAGTTCGTCTCCGATACCTCGCCCAAGACCCGGATCGGAGTCGTGGTGTTCGCCGGAACTGCCCAGCTGGTGCAGCCGCCAACCGTCGACCGGGAGGCCATCATCGCGGCGATCGACCGCATGCAGCTGCAGCGCGCGACCGCCACGGGCAGCGCGCTGATCGTCTCGCTTGCCACGATTTTTCCGGATGCCGGGTTCGACGTCAGCACTGCGGTGTTCGGGCGAGAGGCGCCGCGCAACGCGCCCATCGGCGAGGCGAAGAAAAGCGACAAGAAGGACGCGAAGCCGGTGCCGCCGGGCTCCTACAGCTCCGCGGTGATCATCCTGCTCACCGACGGCCAGCGCACCACCGGCCCCGACCCGATCGAGGTCGCGAAGCTGGCCGCCGACCGCGGCGTGCGCGTCTACACCGTGGGTTTCGGCACCACCTCCGGCGAGATCATCGGCTTCGAAGGCTGGTCGTTCCGCGTGCGCCTGGACGAAGAGACCTTGAAGACCATCGCCACCATGACCCAGGGCGAATACTTCCACGCCGGCACTGCGGCGGATCTCAAGAAGGTCTACGAAACCCTCAATTCCAGGCTCAGCATGGAAAAAAAGGAGACCGAAATCACCGCGCTCCTCTCCGGCATCGCGGCGCTGTTCGCGATGCTCTCCGGCCTCCTGTCGCTGCTCTGGTTCAACCGGATACTCTAGGAGGCGGCGATGACCCTAGGTCAAGATGCCAATGTATCCCATGCGTTTCTTAGCGCATTTACCGACGAGGCGCGGACCGCCCTCGGCGGCCCAAAAGCCGGGATCGTACAGTTCCCGTTCCGCATCGGGCGCGAGTCGCGGGCCAGGGAACTGGGGTTCCGCGATCGCTAACATCGCTAACTGAAGGCGAAATCCACCTCTGGCTTGCGCCCGCTGACGATGTCGGCGAGCGCGCGCCCGGAGCCGCAGGCATGGGTCCAGCCGAGCGTGCCGTGGCCGGTGTTGAGGTAGAGGTTCGGATACCTGGTAGGGCCGATGCAGGGAATATTGGTCGGTGTCGCGGGCCGCAGGCCGGTCCAGTATGTTGCTTGCGACGGATCGCCGGCTTCGGGGAACAGATCCATCACGCGCTTCACGATCGCCTGGCAACGCACGACGTTGATTTCGGTGTTGTAGCCGTTCAACTCTGCCGTGCCAGCGATGCGCAGGCGGTCGCCGAGGCGGGAGAGCACGAGCTTGTGCGCTTCATCGGAGAGCGACACGGTCCACGCGGCCGCGGGATTCTTCACGGGCATGGTCACCGAGTAGCCTTTCAGCGGGTAGACCGGCAGGTCGATGCCGAGCGGGCGCGCGAGGAGCGGGCTGTAGCTGCCGAGGGCCAGGACATAGGCGTCGGCCTTGATCAGGTTCGACCGGTTGGTCCTTACGCCCGAGATTTTTCCGCCTTCAGTTTCAATTCGATCGATTGAAACACCAAAATCAAACTGGACACCTTTCGCAACACAAAGCTTCGTCAGTTCCGCGGTGAACTTGTAAGCGTCACCGGATTCGTCCTCGGGGAAGTAGCTGCCGCCGGTGAGCCGCTCTTTCATCGCCGCGACCGCGGGCTCGATGGCGATGCACTCTGCGGGCGTCTTCATGCCGGGTTCGAGCGCTCGCCCGTCGGTGTAGAGGACCAGAATGCCGCGCGAGACCCGGTCGTACTGCAGCCCGGTTTCCTCGCGCAGCACCTGCAGCTGGGCGCGGCTGTACCGTCCCAGCCGCTGCAACCGCGACGCGTTTTCCTTGTATCGCGCTGGGGTGCAGTTGCGCAAGAATTGGAGCGCCCAGCGCCACTGCGCCGGGTCGGCGCGCAGCCGGAAGAGCAGGGGCGCGTCCTCGCGCAGCATCCACTTCAGCGCCTGCAGCGGCGCGTCCGGCCTTGCCCAGGGCGCCGCGTGGTCGGCCGAGATCTGGCCGCCATTGGCGAAGCTGGTCTCAAGGCCCGCCGCCTCGCGGCGTTCGAGCACCCGCACGTCATGGCCGGACTGACGCAGATACCACGCGCTCGTGGTGCCGATGACGCCGGCACCGAGTACGAGGACGTTCAACGCCGCTGCATTTTAGAGGTAACCCCGGAGGCGGCGATCACCTCGGCGATCGCGGAGTGAAACTGCGGCGCCATGATATGCGCGCCGGCGATGCCCGGGATTTCGGCGAACTCCTGCAGAAGTTCGATGCAGATCCGCTTGCCCTCGGACTTGGGGTCGGTTGATTTTTCGAGGCGCTCGATCAGCGCGTCGGGGATCACGCTGCCGAGCAGCTTTTCCCGCATCCAGCGCGCCGAACGCGCCGAAGGCACCGGCGCGATACCGATGAGGATCGGCAGCGCGGGAGCGATACCCAGCTCGATCAGGCGCGTAGCGCCGCACCACGCCTGCGTCCATGCAGAACTGGGTCTGCACGAAATCGGCGCCGCTCTTGCGCTTGGCCTGCAATCCCGCGGGAACCCAGCCCGCGAACGGGTCGCAAGGCGTTTCGGCGGCGCCGATGAATAACTGCGGCATGCCGGAGATCGGGGTTCCTGAGGCGAGCCGTCCCTCGCGCCGCATGTGGTAGGCCAGCGCGATCAGATCGTGGGTGGCCAGGTCGAAGACGGGTTTCGCCTGCAGGTGGTCGCCCGCAGCGGGATCGTCGCCGCGCACCACAAGAACATTGCGGATGCCGAGCGCCGCGGCGAGGCCCTTCAACGGCAGCGCGGCGGCGATGAACGCGGCCGGGTCCGCGGACACCGGCGGCGAGACTTCGGCGGTCACCGTAAAGCGGCCCGCATCGAGGCTGCGCTGCAATGCGCTGAGCGTCTGCATTTGGAGGCAGACGTTATACTGCAATTCGAATCAGGTGCCGCTTTAGCCTCCAGTTGCACTCAGCGGTCCCCAAGCGGGTCAAGGATGCACGCCCCGCTATTTCCATACGATGTATTAGCACACTCGGAAAGCTTGCACCCGGATCTATCGTGTTGAATGCATTGGCCTCCTCCGCCGCTACGCGCACCTGGTTGTGCACGGAAAACCCGCCAAGACGGGGGAGGGGCCCTGTCTTCCCTCCTGGCGCCAGCCGAGCATGCGGCTGCGCAGCCCCTCGGAGAGCGCCTGCTGCTGCACGAGGAACTCGAGCACCGCGCGCCGGAAGCCTTCGGCAAGAAGTTGCTCGGGAACCGCAGGCAGCGGCACGAACCGTCCCTCGGGCAGGAACGCCCCGTCGGCAGCGAGCACGTGCAGGTGCGGGTTGAAGTTGGCCAGGTCCCCGAAGGTCTGCACGAACAGGATCAACCCCGGGTGCGCGCCGGGTGCGGCTTCGGCGTACGCCTCGGTCAACAATCGCGCGGCGATGCGGCAAAGCTCGCCCAGCCACGCGCGCTGGTGCCCGAAGGCGGGCCGCAGGAGCTTCGGGACGGTGAACACGTACTGGCGGTGGGGCACCGGTGCGAGCACGTTCGCCTCGACCCAATCACCGTAGAGCAGCACGCGCTTCTGGTGGCAGCTCGGGCAGAAGTACCGGGTCTTGCACGAGTACGCGAGCAGGTAGTCGTGCCCGCAGGCGTCGCAGTAGATGCGCGCAAAGCCATAGTGCGGATCGCCGCACCTGATGAAGCGCTCGATCACCTGCGACTCGACCGGCCGTCGCGAGCGCCCGGCGTCGTGCAGCTCCTTGGCGTGGCGCTTCGCGCACTGCCAAAGCGGGCTTGCGCGCGGACGGCGCGGGCGATAAGGAAGGTTGCGCCATGCTCGCCGAAGGGATTCCGGTGGCGGCGATCGAGAACATCGCCCGCCAGGCGGGCATGCCGGGCGGGCCGCTCGCGGTGATCGACGAGACCTCGATATCGCTCTCGGTGCACGTGATGGAGCAGACCATCGCCGACCTCAAGGCGGAGGGCAAGCCCGTGCCGCCGGAGCATCCCGGCCAGCAGGTGATCCTGAAAATGGTGAAGGAACTCAAGCGCCCGGGGCGCGCGGGCGGCGGCGGCTTCTACGAATATCCGAAGGAAGGGAAAAAATATCTCTGGCCCGAGCTGGCGCGGATCTTCGGGCGCAACGGCGTGCGCATCACAACCGGCTTGGACATTGAGGAGCTGAAGGACCGAATCCTCTACCGCCAGGCGATCGAGACCGCGCGTTGCCTGGAGGAAGGCGTGCTCACGACGGCGCATGACGCCAACATCGGCTCGATCTACGGTATCGGCTTTCCCGCCTGGACCGGCGGCGCGCTGCGCGTCAGCGCGGTTCCGGCGATGATCGCTTCCACAGTCCCATCTGCGCCAGCACCGCGCGACCTATCGGGCCGTAGGGATTGGCAAGCGTTTCGGCGATCTCGAAGTGGTTGTACCCCTCAGCGACAAGCAACTCAACCGGCTTGCCCGCTGCGCGCAGCGCAGCGGCAAAGTCGCACGACTGGCGCTGGAATTCGGGCGTCTCGTGCGACCCATAGAGAAGAACAATCGGGGTGCGAATCCGTTCGAGGTGGCGCTGCGGCGAGAGCGCGTCCTCGATTGCGTCGGTGAACTTCACGTAGCTCGAGCGCTTGGACAGGCGCGGGCCGCGCAGATCGTACATGCCGCTGCAGAGGGTATAGCCCTTCACCGTGTCCGCGGGCAGGCCGAAGTCGTTTACCCAGTCGGTGGTGGCGGCGACCCCGCCCAAGTGCGCTCCCGAGGAGGTACCCGAAACGTAGAGCCGGCCCGGATCGCCGCCGAAATGCGCGCAGTTCCTGCACACCCAGGCGATGGCACGCCGCACCTGGCTAGCCATGGCCATGAGGTCGCCGCCTGTATCGAGAACGTTGTCGAACTCCAAGACGACGCAATGCGCGCCCGCCTCCACGAAGAGCTCCGCCGCGTAGGCGTAGTTCTTCGCGAGGCCAGCGCGCCAGGCGCCGCCGTGGATCAAGATGTTGACGGGGGCGTTCGGCCGCTTCGTCCGGAAAACGTCCAGCTTCTCGTTTTTGGCCGTGCCGTAGGGGAGCCGTTCCGGCGTGCCCAGGTGCCCGCGGGCCGTTTCGCTCGCGACTGCGAGGCGCGCGAGCAACTGCTCGCGATTGGGCGCGTATGCCGACTGGTCGTAGGCATCGTCCAGCTCCTTCTGCGTATAGTTGAGGAAGACCTTCATTCAACCGCGTTTCTTCCGCGGTTTCTTCCTCGGCTTCCCGGCCTTGATCCTGCTATCGGTCAACGGCCATCCCCTCCAGTTGATGTCGAAGATGATGCCGTTGGGATCCCTGAACTTGCGCTCGAAGCCGTCTTCGTCTGGCTTGCCGAGATCGAAGAAGAACTTGCCGCCGGCTTTCTCTATTTTCTTCTGCTGTCCTGGCAGGTCATCGACCTGGAAACCGAAATGGTGCACGCCGATGAAGCTCTTGGGATCCTTCAGGCCCGAACCGGTCTCGCCCTTGTATTGCAGAAGCGCGAGATTGACGTGGCCGTCGCTCAGGTAAATGCGCCTTGCGGTGGGTCCTTCCGAGACCGCGGAGCGCTTCAGGCCCAGCGCCTTCTGGTAAAAATCCGCGGTGGCTTCGAGGTCCTTGACCACCAGGGCAACGTGCCGGATGCGAGCCACGATCGTGTACTCCGCTGACGAGGAATGCGAAGGCGCAGTGTGCCAGAGAGACGGCGGGTAAGTAAAGCGCGTACGCCGTTCGTTCGACCGCGAGATCGATGTTGGTTTCCGGTTGATCTTACGCTATGATCCTATACGCTGCAGTCCCGGCAGCCCGCAGCGGGCCGGCGCACGAAAGGAAGGATAGGCCGATGCGTTCCCTGATCACGGTGTTGCTCATGGTTGTTTCATCGGCCGCGCTCGCGCAGCCTTTTCCGAGCAAGCCGATCCGCTTGATCGCGCCGTTCACCCCGGGCGGCGCACTCGATCTGATTGCCCGCATCGTCGGCGGCAAGCTCTCCGAGGTTGTCGGCCAGCCGGTGATCGTCGAGAACCGCGCCGGCGCCTCCGGCGCGATCGGCTCGGAGGCGGTGGCGCGCTCCGCGCCCGACGGCTATACGCTGCTTCTGGGCGCCACCGCGACGCATGGTGTGAACCCGGCGCTCAATCCCAAGCTCCCGTACGACGCGATCAAGGACTTCACGCCGGTCAGCCTGCTGACGACGATCCCGCATGCGCTGGTGGTTAATGCGTCCTTGCCGGTCGGTTCGGTGCAGGAGTTCGTGCGCCTCGGCAAGGCCGGTCGGCCGCTCAACTACGGCTCGGCTGGCATCGGCACGCCGCATCACCTTGGCGCCGAGCTGTTCAAGTTGTTGACCGGCATCGACGCCGTACATGTGCCCTACAAGGGCTCCGGCCCCGCGCTCGCGGATCTGATCGCCGGGCAGCTCCAGTTCATTTCGGTGGAGTACTCGGCTGCGGAGCCCCATATCAAGTCAGGCAAGCTCAAGGCGCTCGCGACGGCCACCGCCCAGCGCGTACCCGGGTTGCAGCTCCCGACGGTGGCGGAGGCGGGCTACCCCGAGTTCCTCGTCACTTCGTGGTACGCGATCTTCGGACCCGCCGGAATGCCCGATGCGGTCACGAAGAAACTCAGCGCCGACTTCGCCAAGGCGCTCGCCTTCCCGGATCTCAACGAGCGGCTGCGGGGTCTCGGCATGACGCTGGTGGGAAGCACGCCCGAAGAGCTCGCCGCCCACGTACGCTCGGAGGTGGCGCGCTGGACGCAGGTGGTGAGGACCACGGGCATCAAGCCCGAATGAGCCGAGGGTTCCCTCAGGGGGCCCTCATGATGGTGCGCTCGCCAAACTGAAGATCGAACAATGACGATCGCCCGCCATCCGATGCCACCGGAGGTCGCCGCTCTTTCCCTGGAGCAGATAGCGGAACGATTCGTCGCCCGGTTCCGCGATCGCAAGGCCGACTGGGACGCCTTCGCCGACGCGCGGATCGAAGGCTACAAGCGCGCGCAGCACCGGTTCATCGGCGCGGGCGCCTCGGGCAAGCACGGCGACGTCCATGCAATTCCCCCAAGGGCTTTTACCCTGAGCATCATGTATGTCGAGCCTGGGCAGGGCAATGCCGCGCACACGCACGAGGTGGAGGAAATCTTCTTCGTGCTGAAGGGCCACCTCACCGCGTTCATCCAGGACGAGAGCGGACGGCGCATCGACATCAAGCTCGGCCCCTGGGAATGCATCGCCTGCCCGCCCGGCGTGATCCACGGCTATGTCAACGAGAGCCTCGAGCCGGTGTATTTCCAGGTGATGGTGGGCATGGCGCGGCCGGAACTGATGGGATACTTGGACGACAAGCTGTACCGCGACCGCGCCACGCATCTCGAGACCTGATGCCGCAGTCCTGCGATCCGATCGATCTTCGCTCGGATACCGTAACGCGCCCCTCGCAGGAAATGCGGGCCGCCATGGCCGCCGCACCGGTCGGCGACGACCAATACGGCGAAGACCCCACAGCCAATCGCCTCCATGAGCGGATCGCCGCCATTCTCGGCAAAGAGGCCGCGCTATGGCTGCCGAGCGGGACGATGGCGAACCAGGTCGCGCTGCGCGTGCTCACGCGCCCGGGGGACGACGTCATCGTCAGCCGCGAGGCCCACGCGGTATGGCACGAAACCGGCGGCGGCGGGGCCAATGCCGGCGTGCAGTTCAACGAGATCGGCGCGCGCGGCGTCTTCTCCCACGACGAGTTTTTGGCGGCAATCAAGCCGCAGGGCCACTCGCTCTATCCCCCGACGACACTGGTCGAGATCGAGAACACGCACAACCGCGCCGGCGGCGTGGTGTTCCCGCAGGGCGAAGCCGACCGGATCTGCGCCACCGCCCGCGAGCGCGCCATCCATTCCTATCTCGACGGGGCGCGCTTGTGGAATGCCGCCGTTGCCGGTGCGCGGACGGTGGCCGAGTTGGCGGCGCCGTTCGACCTGGTCTCGGTCGCGCTATCCAAAGGGCTCGGCGCGCCCGGCGGCTCCGTGCTCGCGGGGCCGCGCGACTTGATCGCGCGGGCTGTCCGCCACCGACGCATGCTCGGCGGTGCGATGCGCCAGGTCGGCATCTTCGCCGCCGCCGGGCTCTACGGGCTCGAGCACGGCGTCGTGCGGCTCGCCGAGGACCACGCGAACGCGCGCCAAATCGCGGATCGTCTCGCGGCCTGCCGCGGCATCGAGCTCGACCTGGCGACCGTTCAGACCAATATCCTCGTCTTCAGGCTCGCCCCCGGTGCGCCGGATGCACCCACGTTCGTCAACCGCGCGCGCGAACGCGGCGTGCTGGTGGCGGCGTTCGGCCCGCGCACCATCCGCGCCGTCACCCATCTCGACGTGAGCACGGCGCAGTGCGAGCAGGCGGCCGCCGTCATGGTCGAGGTCGCGGGCGGTTAGGCGGCCTGCAGGGCGTGGTAGTTTCGATATATATATGTATGATGGCAACCCAGATTGCGAGGGAAGATAGGGCAACATGAATGTCGAGTATCTGAATCCGGAGACCCTGTCCGCACCACCCGGCGGCATGTACTCGCAGGCCGTCAGGGTGCGGGCGGGCGAACAGCTTTACATCTCGGGCCAGGTTGCGCGCGACCAGGAGGGCCGACTCGTCGGCGAGGGCGACGTGGTCGCGCAATATCGGCAGGTATGGAAAAACCTGGGTCTCGCGCTGGCCGCGGTCGGACTCAAGCATGAGCATCTGGTGAAGACGACGACCTACGTCGTCGGCGAGGCGAACATCCCGGCTATTCGCGCGGTGCGCAAGGAGCTTGTTCCGCCCAAAGCGCCCACGAGCACGATGCTGGTGGTGCCCGCGCTGGCGATCCCGGGCGCGCTGGTCGAGGTCGAGGGCGTCGCCATCTTTCCCGCGGCGGCGCGCAAGCGCTGACGCGAGGTGTCCAGAAAATGAAATTCCCGAATTTCGATTACGCGGCGCCCTCGACGGTCGCCGAGGCGGTTTCCCTGCTTGCCGCGGGCCGCGGCTCGGCGAAGGTGCTCGCCGGGGGCCAGAGCCTGCTGCCGGTACTGGCCTTTCGCCTGGCGGCGCCTGCGCTGCTGGTCGATATCAGAAAGCTGAAGGAGCTGCAGAAAATCTCCGTGGGCGAGGACGGGGTTCGGCTCGGCGCGAGGGCGCGCTGGCGCGACATCGAGGACGACGCGCGCCTGCGGACCGCGCATCCGCTGCTCGTCGCCGCCATTGATCACGTTGCGCATTACCAGATCCGCAATCGTGGCACGGTCGGCGGCAGCCTGGCGCATGCCGATCCGGCCGCGGAAATGCCCGGAATCGCCATGACCTGCGACGCCGAGATCCGGGTGGTCGGTCCCAAGGGGGAACGCCTCATCCCCGCCGGCCGGTTCTTCACCGGCGCGCTGACGACCGCGCTTGCCGATGACGAGCTGATCGTCGAAGTGAGGCTGCCCGCCTGGCCTGCGAAGCGCCGCTGGGGTTTTGAGGAGCTGGCGCTCCGCCGCGGCGACTTTGCCCTTGCAGGCATCGCGGCGTTCTACGACATCGACACCCAGGGGCGCGCGACCAACACGCACATCGGCGTGATCGGGGCCTGCATGTGTCCTCACCGCATCCCCCAAGCGGAAGCGATGCTGAACGGCCGCGTGGTCGACGAGGCGGCGATCCACGCGGCGGCGCGCGCCGCCGAAGAGGCGCTGGATCCGCCCTCGGACCTGCACGCGAGCGCGGCATACCGCCGCTCCCTCGCCGGAACTCTGCTCGAGCGCGTGCTGCAGCGCGCCGCCAAGTAACAGGAAGGGAAGACGCGGACATGAAGATCCAATTCGAGCTCAACGGAAAGCCGGTTGAAGGCGATGTGCTGCCGCGCACCCACCTTGCCGACTGCATCCGGCACCAGTTCATGCAGACCGGCACGCACGTGGGATGCGAACACGGGGTGTGCGGCGCCTGTACCGTGATCGTGGACGGTGACGCGGTGCGCAGCTGCCTCATGCTCGCGGTGCAGGCCGACGGCTGCAAGGTGACGACGGTGGAAGGTTTGTCGGGTGACGACGACCTGACGCCGCTGCAGAAATCGTTCCGCAAGCACCATGCGCTGCAGTGCGGCTTCTGCACTCCCGGGATACTGACCACCGCGCACGCGCTGCTCAGCGAGGAACCGGACGCCGACCGGGACCGCATCCGCGAAGTGCTCTCGGGCAACATCTGCCGCTGCACCGGCTATGTCAGCATTATCGAGGCGGTTTACGAGGCGCGCTTGGCGTACCGGGCCGCGGACCGCAAATGAGTTTCGTAGGCAAGCCGATCGAGCGCATCGAGGACCTCCGGCTGCTGCGCGGCCGCGGCAGGTACGTCGACGACCTGCACCGCGAAGGGATGCTGCACGCTGCGATCGTGAGAAGCAGCATTCCCCATGGCCGCATTCGCGCGATCCATACGTCCGCCGCACGCGCCATGCCCGGCGTTCGTGCGGTGTTCACAGCCGAGGACATCGCGCCCGGCGCCGCCAAGGTGCCGGTGATCCCCATGCGGCTGATGCCGGTCGAGCAGCTCCTGCCGTTCGAGCAGCCGGTGATCGCGAAGAGCAAGGTACGTTACGTCGGGGAGCCCATGGCGATCGTGATCGCCGATACGCTCGCGCAGGCCGAGGATGCGGTCGACGCGATCGAGTGCGACATCGAACCGCTGCCGCCGGTGCCGGACCGGCATGCCTCCGAGACGAACCAGTCCATTCTCATTGAGGAAGCCGGCACCAACATTCCGATCAGCTACCTGGCGACCAAGGGCGACGCCCTGGCCGTCAAGGCGCCGTACGTCCGGCGCGAACGCCTCTCGACCAACCGCCACAGCGCCGTGTGCCTGGAGCCGCGCGGGCTCCTCGCGTCCTGGGACGGCGCCAAGACCAGGCTTACGGTCGAGGGCGTGGCCAAGGTGCCGTTCCAGTCGCGCAGGACCATCGCGAAGAACATGGACCTGCCGGAAGACTGCATCGACATGATCGAGGGCGACGTCGGCGGTGGCTTCGGCGTGCGCGGCGAGTTCCACCCGGAGGATTTCCTGATCCCGTGGACCGCACGCAAGCTGGGCCGGCCGGTGAAGTGGGTCGAGGACCGGCGCGAGAACCTGCTGGCCGCCAACCATTCGCGCGAGATCGACGCCGAATTGGAGATCGCCTGCGAGAAGGACGGCACCGTCGTCGCGCTGCGGGGCAGGCTCTGGGTGGACATGGGCGCTTACGCGCGCGCCAACGGCACCATGGTGCCGCGCAATGCCGCACAAATGATGTCGGGCCCGTACCGCATCCCGAACATTCACATCGAGTCCACCATGCTGCTGACCAACAAGACGCCGGTCGGCACGTACCGGGGGCCGGGGCGGTTCGAGGCGGATTTCTTCCGCGAGCGCATGTTCGACATCGCGGCGCGGGACCTGGGCATCGATCCGGTCGAGTTCCGCCGCAAGAATCTCGCCAGGAAGGACGAAATGCCTTTCCCTCTGGCGACGCTCAACCTGCCGGAGAAGAAGGAAGAGCTCGACAGCGGCGACTACCAGATCGCGCTCGACCGGTGCCTGAAAGAATTCGGCTGGAGCGAGAAGCAGAAGCTCCAGGGCAAGCTGGTCGACGGCCGCTATCACGGCGTCGCGGTCGGCTGCTTCATCGAGGGCGGCGCGGCTGGGCCGCGCGAAAGCGCGCGCATGGTGCTCGACCCCGATGGCGGCGTATCGGTGTTCGTCGGCGGGACCAGCGTCGGCCAGGGGCTGGAGACCGTGATGGTGCAGATCGCGGCGGATGCGCTCGGCCTGCCGATGGAAGGCATTCGCATCTTCCACGGCTCGACCACCTGCGTGACGGAGGGCTTCGGCTCGTTCCATTCGCGTTCCACCGTGATGAGCGGCTCGGCGGTCCTGCTGGCTGCAAAAGAGCTGAAGGACGAGATCGCAAAGCGCCTGGGAAAGGAAGTTCCACTCAAGGATGTCGACTTGAAATCGGTCGCGCCGCTCTCCGTCGAAAGCACGTTTCACAATCACCGCCATACCTATGCCAACGGCGCCTGCGCGGCCCATGTCTCGGTCGACCCCAGAACCGGCCACGTGCGGCTGATCGACTACGTCACCGTGGAGGATATCGGCCGCATCGTCAATCCGCTCCTTGCCACGGGCCAGATCGTCGGCGCCGTGGTCCAGGGACTCGGTGGCGCGCTGCTCGAGCACCTGCAGTACGACGAAAACGGCCAGTTCCTCACCGCCTCGCTTGCCGACTACTTGCTACCCAGCGCCACCGACTTCCCGAGCGTGCGGGCTTTCGTGCTCGAAGACTCTCCCTCGCCCATCAATCCGCTCGGCACCAAAGGGGCGGGCGAAGGCGGCATCGTTTCCGTCGGCGGGGTGATCGCGAACGCCGTCGGCGCGGCGCTTGCGCCGCTGGGCGCCGTGCCGCGCGCGTTGCCCCTTTCGCCGCCGCGGGTGTGGCAGATCATCCAGGACGCCCGCAAAGTCGCGTAGCGGGCGCAAAACCATGAGTTTCGTCGGCAAACCGATCGAGCGGCTAGAGGACCTGCGGTTGCTGCGCGGCCGCGGGCAGTACGTCGACGACCTGCACCGCGAAGGCATGCTGCATGCCGCGATTCTTCGCAGTTCCGTGCCTCACGGCCGATTGAAAAGTATCGACATCAAAAAAGCACGCAAGATGCCCGGCGTGCACGCGGTGTTCACGGCCGCCGACATCGCGAAAGACGACGCGGCCGTGCCGACGGTGCCGCTGCGCCTGCTGCCGCTGCCCGAGCTGGTGCCCTTCGAGCAGCCGGTCATCGCGCAAACGAAGGTGCGCTACGTCGGGGAGCCGGTCGCGGTGGTCGTGGCCGACTCTCTGGCTCAGGCCGAAGACGCCGTCGATGCGATCGAGCTCGACATCGAGATGCTGCCGCCGGTGCCGGACCGGCAGGCCTCGGGAACCGGCCAGAGCCTACTGTTCGAAGCGCACGGCACCAACCTCGCCATGAAGTACACCGCGACGAAGGGCGACGCGAACGCGGTCTTTACGCAAATGAGGGCGCCTTACGTGCGGCGCGAGCGCTTTTCGGTGCAGCGGCATACGGCCGTCTGCATGGAGCCGCGCGGCGTCCTCGCCGTGTGGGACGGCGCCAAGACCAAGCTGACGGTGATGGGCGCGGCGAAGGTGCCGTTCCAGTCGCGCAAGACGATCGCCAGGAACATGGACCTGCCCGAGGAATGCATCGACATGATCGAGGGCGATGTCGGCGGCGGGTTCGGCGTGCGCGGCGAGTTCTACCCCGAGGACTTCCTGATTCCCTGGACCGCCCGCAAGCTGGGGCGGCCCATCAAGTGGATCGAGGACCGGCGCGAGAACCTGCTCGCCGCCAACCACTCGCGCGAGATGGATTGCGAGATCGAGATCGCCTGCGAGAAGGACGGCACGATCGTCGCGCTGCGCGGCAAGGTCTGGGTGGACATGGGCGCCTACTACCGCGCCAACGGCCCGATCCCGGCGCGCAATGTCACCCAGTTCCTGTCGGGCGCCTACCGGGTCCCGAATATCCATGTCGAGTCGTACGTGCTGATGACCAACAAGACGCCGGTCGGCACCTACCGCGGTCCGGGCCGGTACGAGGGCGATTTCTTCCGCGAGCGGCTGTTCGATATGGCGGCGAAGGACCTGGGCATCGACCGGGTCGAGTTCCGCCGCAAGAATCTTCCGTCGGTCAGCGAAATGCCCTACCCCATCGCGGTCGTGGGGCCGCCGGAGAAAAAGGAAGAGCTCGACAGCGGTGATTACAGGATGGCGCTCGACCGCTGCCTGGCCGAATTCGGCTGGAACGAAAAGGCGAAGCTGCAGGGCAAGCTGATCGACGGCCGCTACCACGGCGTCGCGCTCGGCTGCTACATCGAGGGCGGCGCCACGGGCCCTCGCGAAAACGCGCGCATCGTGCTCGACCCCGACGGCCTCGTGTCGGTCTTCGTCGGCTCGACCAGCGTGGGCCAGGGACTGGAAACCGTGATGGTGCAGATCGCGGCCGACGCGCTCGGCCTGCCGATGGAGAGCATCCGCATCTTCCACGGCTCGACCACCGGCGTGACCGAAGGCTTCGGCTCCTACCATTCGCGCGCCACGGTAATGGGCGGCTCGGCGGTCCTGATGGCCGCCGACGCGCTCAAGGAACGCCTGCGCGAGGCCGCGGCCAGGCGGCTGGGCTGCTCTGCAAACGAAATTGAATTGCAGGATGGCCTGAAAGCATCTTACGGCGGCAAGTTCGTGACGCTGAAGGACATGGCTGCCGACGGCATCTCGGTCGAGAGCACCTACGCCAACACGCGCCACACCTACTCGTACGGCACAGCGGCCGCGCATGTGGCGGTCGACCCGAGGACTGGCCATGTCAAGCTCGTGGATTACGTGGTCGTGCAGGACATGGGCCGCGTGATCAATCCGCTGACCGCCAACGGCCAGGTGATCGGCGCCCTGGTTCAGGGACTGGGCGGAGCGCTCCTCGAGCACCTGCAGTACGACGAGAACGGCCAGTTCCTCACCGCTTCGCTCGCCGACTACCTGCTGCCCAGCGCCACCGACTTTCCAAGCCTGCGCGCCGTCGTGCTCGAACACTCCCCCACCAATATCGGCCTCCTTGGCGGCGCGAAGGGCGCCAGCGAAGGCGGACTCATCTCCGCGGGAGGCGTGATCGCCAACGCCGTCGGCGCCGCCCTTGCTCCCCTCGGCGTCGAACCCCGTTCGCTTCCGCTGTCGCCGCCCAAGGT
This sequence comes from Burkholderiales bacterium, assembly GCA_038904015.1. GTDB lineage: Bacteria > Pseudomonadota > Gammaproteobacteria > Burkholderiales > SG8-39 > RBG-16-66-20. Next base: position 25,692 of record JBCKKZ010000013.1, read on the forward strand.
CTGGCAGCTGATCCAGGACGCCGGATCAAAGACTCGATAGCGCCCGCGCGTAGTAGGACAGGTCGAGATAGCGCTCGGGTGACGGCGCGACGCCGCCCCACTGGCCTTCGACTTCGGCGCGGATGCGAAGAACGTTGGCAAAGCCGGCGATATCGAGGCTGCCGTCCTTCGCGATTCCGGTGGCGGGATCCGCGGCCATCGCGTAGCTGGCAGCGGCGATGTCCGGCGTCAAGCGCAGATGTCTTCCAAGGAGCGCGATCGCGGCGGCGCGGTTCGCCGGGTCAAGCGCCCAGCGCAGCCCTAGAACGTAGGCTTGGAGGTAGCGCACCAGGTCCTCGGTGTGCGCTGCGGCCCAGGCGCGCATGACGAAGCAGGCGGTCGAAAGGTAGGGGCCGACTAGCGCCACTGCGTCCCCGAGCCTGCGCAGGCCTAGCTGTTCCGCCTGCAGGCGGAACGGACGGATAGGAAAATCGATCCCGCTTTTCTCCCGCACACCCGCCGGTCGCAGCGCTCATGAGCCCAACGGCGAGCTCGCAATATCAAGCTCGAGGGTAGTTTGCCCCTGATACCGAACGATTGACAATGCCTGAGACCCGGGACGGCCACAAAAGGCCGCACTTGGGCTGGATTCAACACCCCCGCAGAGCGCCAGGCCTCGGGGGGCACCGGTGGCGAGCGCTCCGTCGCCTGTGGCTGCCAGAGCCCCAGGTGCTCAAGGATGCGCCGCACCACAGGCGGATCGTTGATCAGCGCGATGATGCGCATCGGGCCGTGGCCCAGGAGGGAAGACAGGGCCCCTCCCCCGTCTCGGGGACATTCGAGCGGATCAGCTTCATAGACCTTGCGAATCAGCCGCGCCCAGGCGGACCTTATTCCTCGGGGAAGGCGAGATTACGGCGCTCAAGCCGGAAGCGCGCGTGCGCCAGGGTCTCGCGCGCACGTTCCAGATCAACACGCTCTTCCCGCGGCTCACGGCGCTGGAATCGGTGACGCTCGCCGTCCTCGAGCGCCAAGGCCAGGCGCACAACTGGTGACGGAACATGCCGCGGTTTCGCGACTCGGCGGACGAGGCCCTCGCCACCCTGGAATCGCTCAACCTCGCCGGCGACCAGGACCGGCTCACCCGCGAGCTGCCCTACGGCAAGCAGCGCCTGCTTGAGATCGCGCTCGCGCTCGCCACGCGGCCGCGCGTGCTGCTGCTCGATGAGCCGGCCGCCGGCGTCCCCAAGGACGAAAGCGCCGGCATCTTCAGCGCCATCGCCGGGCTTTCGGCGGATCTCACGATCCTTTTCATCGAGCACGATATGGACGTCGTCTTCCGCTTCGCCAGCCGCATCCTGGTGATGGTCGGGGGCAGCATCCTGGTGGAGGGCACGCCCGAGGAAATCGCGCGCGCTGCTCGGCCTGGGCTGGGTGGCGCAGGAACGCGAAATCTTCCCATCTCTTACCGTCGAAGAGAACCTGAGCGTGGCGGCACGGGCGGGGCCCTGGGACTTGAGGAAGGTCTACGGCCTCTTCCCCCGCCTGCAGGAACGGCGCGCCAGCATGGGCAACCAGCTCTCCGGCGGCGAACAGCAGATGCTCGCCATCGCGCGTGCCCTCATGACCAATCCCAGCCTGCTGCTGCTGGATGAGCCGCTCGAAGGCCTCGCGCCGATCATCGTCCAGGACGCGCTCGTCATCGAGCGCGGCACCATCGCGCACCGCGCCCGCTCGGCCGACTTCGCGCGCGACACCGCGACGCTCGAGCGTTACGTCGGCCTTTCCGCCGCCGCGTTGTGACAAGCGATTTGCAATATTCCTTGCAAAGGTGTATCAATCATATCCGTGCGCACAACCGAATCTCGCATCGTTGCCTAGTTCAAGGTCAAACGCCGCGTTCGGCAATTCCATTTCTTCCCGCTTTCGGCTCAGGAAGTTGAGCCGATCTTTCCGATCAGTTCAAACAAGTTCCGAATTCAATGCGCCGGGGTCGTCCTGGTGCCTGAATCGCTCGATTCCTTTCTCTTGGAAGGTTCGGGCGTGATCGTTCCTCCAACCCTCTAAGGAGCTTCAAATGGCGAAAAAAGCCAAGAAAAAAGTCAAAAAAAAGAAGTAGTTAGAGTCCCCGCAAGGGGATCGATCAAGCTGCGGACAGCCCGGTAGAAAGGGCTGCTCCGCAGGTGGCCGGGCAGGCGCGATCGCTCGACCGGGTTTTACGCTACCCACTCGCTGACGGGCGCTCTTGCTTCATGCAACGGCTGGGTGACGACGTCCACCAGCGCCGGGCCGCCGTGTTCCGCGGCGGCGGCAAGCGCCGGTTTCAGGTCCTCGGGCCGCTCGACGCGCCAGGACTTGACGCCGAAGGCTTCGGCGACCCGCGCGTGGTCGGTGCGCGAGAAATCCACCGAGTAGTAGCGCTCGCCGAAGCCGGTCTTCTGGCCGGCCTTGATCCAGCCGTAGGTGCTGTTGGAGATCACCACCATCATCAGCGGCACGCGCAGCCGCACGATGGTTTCCAGTTCCCCCACGGTGAAGCCGAAGCTGCCGTCGCCCATGACAGAAACGGTCTTCGTGCCCGGGCGGCCGAAATGCGCTCCCACCCCCGCCGCCATCGCGTAGCCGAGCGCGCCGTGCGCGCGGTTGGAGATGAAATAGCGGCCCGCCTCGCGGAACTCGTAATAGGCGGAGAAGTAGGGGCAGGGCGTGCCCGGATCGCAGACCACCGTCGCGTCGCGCGGCAGGATTTCGTTCAGCGTCGCGACGACGCGCTCCGGGAGGATGGGGACGTCATCCTTGGCGGCGAGGGTGCGGAATTCGGAGAATTTCCTGCTTTTTGCCGCTGTTACGATTTCCTTGCCCTGGCCCTGAAATGACTTCTTGAGCAAAACCAATTCGTCCGACAGTCCTTGCAGGGCAAGCTTCGCATCGCCCACCAGCGCAACTTCGGTCTTGTAAATCGCACCCGGCACCATCGGGTCGGCATCGATGTGGATCACGCGGGTGCCCGGCGCGGGGTAGCGCCAGCGTTCGGTGGTGACCGAGCCCGCGCGGCAGCCGACGAATACCACCAGGTCCGCCCGCGACAGCACTTCGCGGGTCGGCAGGGTGCCGCCGTTGCTGCCGACGACCCCCAGGTTGAGCGGGTGATCGTCGGCAAGGCTACCGTGGCCGCTCACGGTGGTCGCGACCACCGCGCCCAGAAGCGTGGCGAGGTTGGCGAGCTCCTTCTCCGCGTTGGCGATCACCACGCCGCCGCCGCAGACGAACATCGGCATTTGCGAGGCGGCGAGCGCCGCCGCAGCGCGCTTCACGGCCTCCGCATTTGGGGCTTCCCGCCGGGCGGGGTAGCGGCCCAATTCCTCCTCGGCCCAGACGCTTTCTGCGGCGACTTCGCCGTTCTGCACGTCGAATGGCAGTCCGAGGTGGGCGGCGCCCGGCCGGCCGGTGGTCATGGCGCGAAACGCGCGCCGCACCGCTTCGGGCAGCCGGTCGGCGCGGTCGATGACTTCGCTGCGCTTGGTGAGCGGCCTGTAGAGCGCCTCCTGGTCGAGTTCGGTCAGCGTGTAGCGGCCGCGCGAGGTGGTAGCGATATCGGTAGTGATGCCGAGCACCGGGATCGAGCTCTCGTTGGCTTCTACGATGCCGGGCAGCAGGTAGGTCGCGCCGCCGCCGGAGGGGCCCTCGCAGACGCCGACACGCCCGCTCACCCGCGCGTAGCCATCGGCCATATACGCGGCCGAGCGCTCGTCGCGCGTCAGGATGTGCTGCATGCCGTGGTCCAGGCGATAGAGCGCATCGTAGAACGGCAGACTGGTGTCGCCGCACAGGCCGAAGATGTGCTTCACGCCGTGAAGCTGGAGCATGCGCACCATGGCTTCGGCGCCGGTCATCTGACTCATTTGGCGATGCCGCACAGCAAACCAGCGAGCGCGTCCGGCGCGGGCACGCCGAGGATGTCCGCGATGTGCGTCTCCAGGTCAACATCGGGCGAAGCGAGATGCGCGCGCTCGCCCAGGCCGGTATGGGTCGGCGTAAACAATTCGTGCCCTTTTGCACGCAGTAGCGGCCGCATTTTCTTCCAGGCCCAGCCCGCGGACCAGGCGCCGTGCGCTACGACGAATGTAGACATGATTTTCCTCCCCTATCGGCTATTCATCGGCGCGTGGAACGATACCCAGTTTCTCGTAGACCGGCCGGATCGCGCTGCGGATATTCGCAAGATTCATCCAGTACGTGAACGCGGCCATGAGCGCAAGCGCGCCGCCCAGGGCCAGCGTGGCCGGCGGGCCGGCTGGACGCCGGATTAGTGGTGGAGGCGGCGGGAATCGAACCCGCGTCCGCAAATCATCCACAGTCAGGACTACATGCTTAGCCTGGTTGTTTGAGCTTCGCCTTGGACCCGCCAACCGGCAGGCTGATCCGCGGCTAGCCGCTTCGACGGATCCCCGGGGCCAAGCGGCCAAGCCCCGGAGAGAGGCTGATGAAAATGACGCTGCACCCTTTTTAGAGGGCCTGACCCATCAGCAGGTCAGTGCAGCGTCTCGCCGGTATTAGGCGGCGAGAGCGAAACGCTCGTCGTTGGCGTCTAAAGTGTTTCCAGATGGATTTACGAGGGCTCTGGTCCTCGGCATGCCCTGTGCTGCTTCAGTACCCGCGTCGAAACCAGGTCGCCCCCGTTTCGTTGCACGTGCATTATCCCACATGGGGACTCAGAGCCTGCCAATCAAGTCCATCGGCTGCGCGATGATCGCGTCGGCCCGCCAGGCCTGCAGGCCGCTGCCGTAGCCCCATTTGACCGCGACCGAGTGCATGCCCGCGGCGCGCGCGGCGTCGACATCGCGCTGGTCGTCGCCCAGATAGATGCAATCGGGCGGCGCGAGTCCGAGTTCCCTCGCCGCATGCAGCAGGGATGCGGGGTGCGGCTTGAGGTGCGGCGTGGTGTCGCCACACACGACGCAGGCGGCACGCTTGTCCAAGCCCAGTAAGGCGACGATCCTGTGGGTGAGGTGCGTAGATTTGTTGGTGACGATGCCCCAGCGCAGGCCGCGCGCCTCGATGGCGATCAGCAATTCCTCCATGCCTGGGAACAGTCGCGTGTCGACGCAGATTTCGTCCGCGTAGTGCCGCAGGAACGCTTCACGCAACGGCTTGAACTCGGGATGGTCGGGCAGGATGCCGAGCCCCGCCTCGAGCAGGCCGCGCACGCCCGCGGAGGCAAAGGGGCGCAATGCCTCGAGCGGCAGACCAGCCAGGCCGCGCGCGGCGCGCAGGCGGTTCAGGGGACGGGCAAGATCGGCCGCCGTATCGGCGAGCGTGCCGTCGAAATCAAACAGAACAGCACTCGTGCTGTTCCTTGCGGCGGCCTGACTAGCCATCCCTGGCGCAGCACAGCGAGTAATTCACGCTGCAATCGTTCCCGAGGCTGTAGTGGTTGGTGACCGGGTTGTAGTTCATGCCCTTCAGCTCGACGGTCTGCAGCCCTGCATCCCGGCACCAGCGCGACAGCTCCGAGGGCTTGATGAAGCGCGCGTAGTCGTGGGTGCCCCTGGGCAGCATCTTCAGCAGGTACTCGGCGCCGATCACCGCGAACAGGTAGGACTTCGGATTGCGGTTGATGGTGGAGAAAAAAACGTGGCCGCCTCGTTTTACGAGCGTTGCGCAAGCCGCGACCGTGCTCGCCGGCTCCGGCACGTGCTCGAGGAGCTCCATGCAAGTGACGATGTCGAAGCTGTCTTTTTTCTGAATTGAAAATTCTTCAGGAGACGAAAGAACATATTCGATCGAAAGACCGCTCTCCAGAAGATGGAGCTGCGCCACCTTCAGCGGCTTCTCCGAAAGATCGATGCCGGTCACCTTTGCGCCCAGGCGCGCCATCGCCTCGGAGAGGATGCCGCCGCCGCAGCCCACGTCGAGGACTTCCTTGCCGGCGAGATTCGCCAGTGCGTCGATCCAGGCGAGGCGCAGGGGATTAAGGTCGTGCAGCGGCCGGAATTCGCCCTGCGGGTCCCACCAGCGGTGCGCGAGCGCGCCGAATTTCGCGAGCTCGGCCGGGTCTGCGTTCTGATCCATGGAAAATGGGGTCAGAACAACATTTCCGCGATTACCGGCGATCTTTGACGATCAGTGCGGAAATGTTGTTCTGACCCCATTTTCCTCCACAAACAAAAAGCCCCGCCGGAGCGGGGCTTTTCGAGGCACGAAGCCCGCTTACTTGCGCGTGCCGATGACTTCGATCTCCACGCGGCGGTTCTTGGCGCGACCATCCTTGGTCTTGTTGCTCGCCACGGGCTGTTTCTCGCCCTTGCCTTCCGTGTAGATCCGGTTCGGCTCCACGCCCTTGGACACCAAGTAGGCCTTGACCGACTCGGCGCGGCGCACCGAGAGCTTCTGGTTGTAGGCGTCGCTGCCGATCGAATCGGTGTGGCCGATCGCGATCACGACTTCGAGGTTGATGGCTTTCACCTTGGTGGCGAGGTCATCCAACTTGTTCTTGCCCTCATTCTTCAGGATCGCCTTGTCGAAGTCGAACAGCACGTCGGCCGCAAGCGTCACTTTCTCGGCGACGGGCGCGGGTTTCGCAGCCGGCTTTGCCTCGGGTTTAGCAGGTGCCGGCTTGGCGGGCGGCGGGGGCGGCGGCGGAGTCGGCTTCGCTGCCGGCTTGGGCATCAGGTCGGGGTCGCACTCGGCGATCGCCATCGCGGGCGTCCAGTAGCCGGCACGCCAGCACAGGCCGTAGCCGCTTTTCCAGATGGTGTTGCCGGGGCCGGTCCAGTAGCCAGTCTGCGCCTGCGCCGAGGCGGTGAACGGCATTGCCGACAACGCAACGCCTGCGACGATCAGCAGCGGCATCCAAGTTTTTTTGCTCATGCTTTCCCCTCGCTAAGTTTCCGCAACCTCGTTGCGTTGTCGGAAAAATTGTTGGAATCAAGACTCTGCACGAAACCTCAGAGCATTCTGCCACAACTTGCTGCGGGTGTCCAAGCCTCTGAAAGCGGAATTTTCTGGCGCATCCGGCAAGGTTCCGCCCTGCAGCAGGTGCTGCCCGGCAACCCAGACGTCGCTTACGTGCTGGCGGCCGGCCGCGTAGACCAGGAGGGAGACCGGGTCGTGGCAGGGCGACAGTTCCGGGCCGGACAGGCGTACCGCGGCCAGGTCAGCGGCTTTGCCCGGGGAGATCGAACCGATGCTCTTTTCCAGCCCCAGCGCCGCCGCGCCGCCCAGCGTCGCCGCGCGCAGGGCGGCGTGGGCTGGCATGGCCTCGGCGTCGCCGGCCACCGCTTTGGCGAGGAGCGCGGCGAGCCGCATTTCCTCGAACATGTCGAGGCGGTTGTTGCTCGCCGCGCCATCTGTGCCGATGGCGAGATTGATGCCCGCCGCAGCCATTTTTGCCACCGGCGCGAAGCCGCTGGCGAGCTTCAGATTGGACGAGGGGCAATGCGCGACCGAGGCGCCGTGTTTCGCCAGCAGCGCGATTTCCGCGTCGGTGAGGTGCACGGCGTGCACCGCGATCAGGCCCGGGCCGAGAAGCCCGAGGCGCTGCAGGCGCTCGATCGGCCGCACGCCATGCTCGGCGAGCGAGCGCGCGATCTCGCCTGCCGTTTCGTGCAGGTGGATGTGCACCGGCACCTCTACCTCGCCCGCCAGCTTGGCGATTTTGCGAAAGGTGGCGTCCGATACCGTGTAGGGGGCGTGCGGCGCGAGGCAGAACGACACCAGCGGGTGCTCGCGCCAGCGGTCGCGCAAGGCGAGGCCCTTGGCGAGGTAGTCGTCCGGATCGGAGCCGTAAGCCGACGGGAAGTCGAGCACGATCATGCCGAGCGACACCCGCATGCCGGCCTCGAGCGCGGCTTCCAGCGTCGCCTCCGGAAAGAAATACATGTCGTTGAAGCAGGTGACTCCGCCGCGCAGCATCTCGGCGCAGGCGAGCAGGCTGCCGTCCTTCACGAACGCCGGCGAAACGTGCTTCGCCTCCGCGGGCCAGATGTGCTCCTCCAGCCAGCGCATCAGCGGCATGTCGTCCGCGAGGCCGCGCATCAGGGACATCGCGGCGTGCGTATGGGCATTCACCAGCCCTGGGATCAGGACGTGCTCCGCCAGTTCGATCCGCGCGTACGCCGGGAAAAGCGCTTCGGCCTGCGCGCGCGGCAGCACCGCTTCGATCGTGCCCTCGCGCAGGGCGACGCAGTGGTCCTCCAGAACCGCGCCCGCAGGCTCGACCGGGACGACCCAGCGCGCGCTGAGAAGAGAATTTTGGTGCACGGAAATTGCGTTCAATTTAATCATAAAAGCCGGCAATTTCCGCTCTCGCGCATGATAAAATCTCAGTTCATTTTTTGCTTCGAATTGCGCCGTAGAACGGCCGCCTCCCGCGCCACAAAACAAGAGCCGCGTAATGGAACCCTTCGCCAAGGAAACGATCCCGGTCAGTCTCGAAGACGAGATGCGCCGCTCGTACCTCGACTACGCCATGAGCGTGATCGTGGGGCGCGCGCTGCCGGATGTGCGCGACGGTCTCAAGCCGGTGCACCGCAGGGTGCTCTACGCGATGCACGAATCCAACAACGTCTGGAACCGCTCCTACGTGAAGTGCGCGCGCGTGGTCGGCGAAGTGCTGGGCAAGTTCCACCCGCACGGCGACACCGCGACCTATGAGGCGCTGGTGCGCATGGCGCAGGATTTTTCGATGCGCTACATGCTGGTCGACGGCCAGGGCAACTTCGGCTCGGTCGACGGCGACAACGCGGCCGCCTACCGCTACACGGAATGCCGGCTGGAGCGGCTGTCGGCAGAATTGCTGGCCGACATCGACAAGGAAACCGTCGATTTCGTCGACAATTACGACGGCAAGGAGCGCGAGCCCACCGTCCTGCCAAGCCGGATCCCGAACCTGCTGCTGAACGGTTCCTCGGGGATCGCGGTGGGCATGGCGACGAATATTCCGCCGCACAATCTGTCCGAAGTCGTGGACGCCTGCCTGCGCGTGCTGCAGGAACCGGGTTGCGCGATCGAGGAGCTGATCAAGCTGGTGCCGGCGCCGGACTTTCCGACCGCGGGGATCATTTACGGTATCGGCGGCGTGCACGAGGGCTACCGTACCGGCCGCGGCCGCGTGGTGATGCGCGCGCGCACCCACTTCGAGGATATTCCGGGCAAGAGCGATCGCCAGATGATTGTCGTCGACGAGCTGCCCTACCAGGTGAACAAGAAAGCGCTGCTGGAGCGCATGGCCGAGCAGGTCACCGAAAAAAAGCTCGAAGGCATCTCGGACATCCGCGACGAATCCGACAAGCAGGGCATCCGCGTGGTGATCGAATTGAAGCGCGGCGAGATCGCCGAGGTGGTGCTGAACAACCTCTACAAGCAGACCCAGCTGCAGGATACCTTCGGCATGAACATGGTCGCGCTGGTGGACAACCAGCCGCGCGTGCTGAACCTCAAGGAATTGCTGGAAGCTTTCATTTCCCACCGCCGCGAGGTGGTGACGCGCCGCACCGTGTTCGAGCTGAAGAAGGCGCGCGAGCGCGGCCACATACTGGAAGGCCTCGCGGTCGCGCTGTCGAACGTCGACGAGGTGATCGAGCTGATCAAGCAGGCGCCGTCGCCCGCCGACGCGAAGCGCGAGCTGCTCGCGAAGAGCTGGAATTCGGACCTCATCAAGGAGATGCTGGGCCGTGTCGCTGGAGGACACGAACAGTATCGGCCCGAGGGGCTGGGCGTGGAGTTCGGCCTCACGTCCGAGGGTTATCGGCTGTCGGAAGAGCAGGCGCAGGCGATCCTGGAGCTGCGGCTGCAGCGCCTCACCGGCCTGGAGCAGGACAAGATCCGCGAGGAGTACCGTGAGGTGATGACCGCGATCGCGGACCTGCTCGACATCCTCGACAAGCCGGCGCGCATCGCGGCGATCATCGGCGACGAGTTGCGGCACATAAAGGAAGAATTCGGCGACCGCCGGCGCAGCGAAATCGTCACCGTCGCCGAGGACATCGCGCTGGAAGACCTGATCGCGCCGCAGGACATGGTGGTCACCTTCTCGCACGGCGGCTACGTCAAGTCGCAGCCGCTCGCCGATTACCGGGCGCAGCGGCGCGGCGGGCGCGGCAGGACCGCGGCCACCACCAAGGACGATGATTTCATCGAGCGGATGTTCGTCGCCCATTCGCACGACTATCTGCTGTGCTTCTCCAACCGCGGCCGCCTGTACTGGCTCAAGGTGTTCGAGGTGCCGCAGGGCGGCTCCAACTCGCGCGGCAAACCGATGGTCAACATGTTCCCGCTCGAGGAGGGCGAGAAGATCACCGCGGTGGTGCCGGTGAAGGAATTCGACGAGAGCCACTTCGTGTTCATGGCGACCGCGCAGGGCACGGTGAAGAAAACGCCGCTCGCCGATTTCTCGCGCCCGCGGCCCTCGGGCATCATCGCCGTCGGACTTGAGGCAGGCGATTACCTGATCGGGGTGGCGGTGACCGACGGCAGCTACGACGTGATGCTGTTCTCCTCGGAGGGCAAGGCAGTGCGTTTTGTCGAGGAAGACGTGCGCCCGATGGGCCGCCAGGCGACCGGCGTGCGCGGCATGCGCCTGCCCGACGGGGGTGCCTGGAAAGTGGTCTGCATGCTGGCGGCGAAGGACGAGAAGCAGACCGTGCTCACCGCCACCGAGAACGGCTACGGCAAGCGCACGGCGATTTCCGAATACACCCGCCACGGCCGCGGCGGCCAGGGCATGATCGCGATCCAGGCGAGCGAGCGCAACGGCGCGCTGGTCGGCGCGGTGCTGGTGGACGACCATGACGAGGTGATGCTGATTTCCACCGGCGGCGTGCTGATCCGCACCGCGGTGGCGCAGATCCGCGAGATGGGCCGCTCGACGCAGGGCGTGACGCTGATCGCGTTGTCGGAGGGCGAGAAGCTCGCCGGCATCGCGCGCATCGAGGAGCGCGATGAGGACGGCAACGGCGGCAACGGCAATGGCGAGGGAGCCGGAGGTTCCGGGGCCGGCGCCGAGCCTGGCCTCGATCCGGCCGCGCCGGACGCCGGCCCGCAGGGGCCGACGTTGCACTGATGGCGCGCATCATCAATTTCAGCGCCGGGCCCGCGGTGCTGCCCGAGGATGTGCTCGCACGCGCCGGCGACGAGATGCTCGACTGGCGCGGCACCGGCATGTGCGTGATGGAGATGAGCCATCGTGGCAAGGAGTTCATGTCCATCGCCGCCGAGGCGGAGAAGGACCTGAGGGACTTGCTCGCGGTTCCGGCGAACTACAAAGTCCTTTTCCTGCAAGGCGGCGCGACGCTGCAATTCGCGCAGATTCCGATGAACCTGCTCGCCGGTAAGGGCAAGGCCGACTACGTCGTGAGCGGTGAATGGTCGAAGAGGGCGGTCAAGGAAGCGCAGGCGTACTGCGACGTGCACGTCGCCGCCAGTTCCGGGGACAAGGGGTTTACGTATTTCCCTTCTCAAAATGCTTTTCAAATAAGAAACGACGCTGCGTATCTCCACTACTGCTCGAATGAAACGATCGGGGGAGTGGAGGCGCACTGGATACCGGATAGCCCCATTGCGCTGGTCGCCGATGCTTCGTCGCATATCCTGTCGCGGCCGCTCGATGTCTCGAAGTTCGGCCTGGTCTATGCCGGCGCGCAGAAGAACATCGGCCCGGCGGGCCTCACCATCGTGATCGTGCGCGATGACCTGGTCGGACGCGCCGCCAAGGGCACGCCCTCGGTGATGGACTACAAGCAGCAGGCCGCGGCCGATTCCATGCTCAACACGCCGGCGACCTACGCGATGTACATCGCCGGACTGGTCTTCAAATGGCTCAAGCAGCTGGGTGGCCTCGCCGAGATCGAGAGGCGTAACGTCGCGAAAGCGAAATTGCTGTACGACTATCTCGACAACAGCGGTTTTTACAGGAATTCCGTAAATCCCAAGGATCGTTCGCGAATGAACGTGCCGTTTACCTTGAAGAGTTCCTCTTTGGATGACATTTTCTTGCAAGGGGCTGAAGAGCGAGGCATGGTTCAATTGAAAGGGCATCGTTCCGTTGGCGGCATGCGCGCTTCGATCTACAACGCGATGCCCACCGAAGGGGTGCAGCAACTGGTGGCGTACATGAAGGAATTCGAGGCGAAGCATGGTTAAGGCAGGCAGGAAACTCGAAGTACTGTTGCTCAATCCGATCGCGCAGGTGGGCCTGAAGCGCCTGCCCGCTGGACGCTTCGAAGTGGTGAAGGAATCCAAATCGCCCGACGTCATCCTGGTGCGCTCGCGGGACATGCACGGCATGAAGTTCGACGCCAATCTCAAGGCGGTGGGGCGCGCCGGCGCCGGCGTCAACAACATCCCGGTGCCGCGGCTCTCGAAAATGGGCGTGCCGGTATTCAACGCGCCGGGCGCCAACGCGAACGCCGTGAAGGAACTGGTGGTGGCGGGAATGCTGATCGCCGCGCGCAATCTCGCCCCTGCATTGGAATTCGTCAGGAATCTGGAAGGAAAGGATCTGGAGAAGAAAGTGGAAGCGGGAAAGAAAGCCTACGCCGGAGTCGAACTCCCAGGCCACACGCTGGGGGTGATCGGACTCGGAAAGATCGGCAGCCTGGTGGCGGATGTGGCGATCCGGCTCGGCATGAACGTGCTCGGCTACGACCCGGAGATCACGGTGGACGCGGCCTGGAGCCTGCCTTCGCAGGTGCGCAAGGCGCACTCGGTGGACGATCTGCTCAGGTCTAGCGATTTTGTCAGCCTGCACGTCCCGCTGATGGAAAAGACCCGCAACCTGATCAACGCGAAGAACGTCAGGCACATGAAGGCGGGCGCGGTGCTGCTGAATTTTTCGCGCGACGGCGTGATCGAGGATCGCGCGGTGCTCAAAGCCCTGGAGGGCAAGCACCTGCGCTGCTACGTCACCGATTTTCCCGCCGCGGAGCTGATCGGCAAGGCCGGGGTGGTGGCGCTGCCGCACCTGGGGGCTTCGACCAGCGAAGCGGAAGACAATTGCGCGGTGATGGTCGCCGACCAGGTACGCGAGTACCTCGAGCACGGCAGCATGGAGAACGCGGTGAATTTTCCGAATGCGCAGATGCCGCGCGAGTCTCCCTACCGCCTGGCGATCGCCAACGCCAACGTGCCGAACATGCTGGCGAGCATCTCCAATGCGATGGGCAGCCGTAAAATCAACATCCACAACATGCTGAACAAATCGAAGGGCGAGATGGCCTACACGCTGGTCGACGTGGACAGCCCGGTGCCCGATGCCGTGATCAAGGAATTGTGCGCGATCAAGGGCGTGCTCGCGGTTCGCTACCTGCCCGTGGAACAATGAGCGAGAAGGTGATAAGGAAGCTGCGCGTCGGGATCGACGCACTCGACGCGGAGTTGCTCGCGCTACTCAACCGCCGCGCGGCGCTGGTGCGCAAGGTCGGCGCGCTGAAGGGCGGCGCGCCCGCCTACCGCCCCGAGCGGGAGAGCGACATTCTGCGCCGAGTCGCGGCGCAAACGCGCGCGGCCGCGGCAACCGGCGGCTTGCCGGCTGAGAGCGCGGTGACCGTGTTCCGCGAGATCATTTCCGCCTGCCGCGCGCTGGAGCAGGACATTCGCGTTGCCTACCTCGGCCCGCAGGGCACGTTCAGCGAGCAGGCGATGCGCAAGCATTTCGGCCAGGCGGTCCAGGCACTGCCGGCACTGTCGATAGACGAGGTGTTCCGCGGCGCCGAGTCCGCTGCGGCCCAGTTCGCGGTGGTGCCGGTGGAGAATTCCACCGACGGCGTGGTCGGCCGCACGCTGGATCTGCTGCTCACCACGCCGCTCTCGATCTGCGGCGAAATCGAACTGCGCGTGCGGCAGAACCTGCTCACGCGCGCGCCCAAGCTGGCGGCCGTGAAGCGCGTCTATTCGCATGCCCAGTCGCTGGCGCAGTGCAACGGCTGGCTGAACCAGAACCTGCCCAACGCCGAACGCCTGCAGGTGAGCTCCAACGCCGAGGCGGCGCGCCGCGCGTCGAAGGAAAAAGGCGCTGCCGCAATCGCCGGGCAAGCCGCGGCCGCGCTCTACCGCCTGAAAGTGCTCGGCAGCGGGATCGAGGACGATCCGAACAACACCACGCGTTTTCTGGTGCTCGGCCAGATCGACCCGGGGGCCACGGGCAGGGACCGCACGTCGCTGGTGATGTCGGCGGAGAACAAGCCCGGCGCGGTGCATGCGCTGCTGTCGCCGATTGCGGCGAACGGCGTGAGCATGTCGCGCATCGAATCGCGCCCCGCCAAGGCGCGCTCTGCGCGCTGGGAGTACGTGTTTTTCATCGACCTGGAGGGGCATCAGTCCGACGCCGGGGTTGCCGCCGCGATCGGCGAACTGAAAATGCGCGCGCCGTTCTTCAAGATTCTGGGGTCCTACCCCATCGCTTCGAACTGAGACTGCGCCATGCAGATGGATCCCTGCGAACTCTCCCCATCGTACGTGCGCTCGATCGCGCCTTACCAGCCCGGCAAGCCGATCTCGGAACTGGCGCGCGAATTCGGGCTGAAGGAGGAGAACATCGTCAAGCTGGCCTCCAATGAGAATCCGCGGGGCATCGGCCCGCGCACGCGCGCCGCGATCGAGGCCGCGCTGGGCGACATCGCGCGTTATCCGGACGGCAATGGCCACGACCTGAAGACGGCCCTGTCGCGCCGCTACGGCGTGGACATGGGCGCGATCGTGCTCGGCAACGGCTCCAACGATGTGCTCGAACTGATCGCGCTCGCCTTTCTCGGTCCGGGGCGCTCGGCGGTGTATGCGCAGCACTGCTTCGCGGTTTATCCGCTGGCGACGCAAGCGCGCGGCGCGCGCGGCATCGTGGTGCAGGCAAAGAATTTCGGCCACGACCTCGAGGCCATGCTGGCGGCGATAGACGACGAGACCTACGTCGTCTGGGTCGCGAACCCGAACAATCCCACCGGCACGATGCTGCGGCCCGAGGAACTCGAATCATTCCTGAAGCAGGTGCCCGAGCGCGTCATTCTGGTGATCGACGAGGCGTACAACGAGTACTTGTCGCCCGAACTCAAGTCCGAGACCGTGAAATGGCTCAAGCGCCATCCGAACCTGGTCGTCACGCGCACGTTCTCCAAGGCCTACGGGCTGGCGGGACTGCGCGTCGGCTATGCCCTGGCGCATCCCTCGGTCGCCGACATCATGAACCGCGTGCGCCAGCCCTTCAACGTCAACAGCATCGCCCTTAGCGCCGCGACCGCGGCGCTCGATGACATGGAGTTCGTCGCGCGCAGCTTCGCCGAGAACCTGCAGGGGCTGCGCCAGGTCGAGGAAGGTGCCACGCGGCTCGGACTGGAGTGGATACCGTCCTACGGAAACTTCATCACCGTTCGCGTTGGCAAGGCGAACGAGATTTTCCGGCGCCTGCTCAAACGAGGCGTGATCGTGCGTCCGGTGGGCGGCGGCTACCAGCTACCCGAGCACCTGCGGATCACGATCGGCACGGCCCGTGAGAACGAGCGCCTGCTCGCCGCGCTCGCCGCCAGCCTGAAGGAAGCGTAAAGAAACAATGTTCTTCGAACGCGTCGCGGTCATCGGCGTTGGCCTGATTGGGGGTTCTTTTTCTTTGGCAATAAAAGAAAAAAAACTTTGCGGGCATGTCGTGGGCACGGGGCGCAGCGCCGCAAACCTGAAGCTCGCGCTGGAACGCGGCGCCATCGATTCGATCGCGCCCGACCCTGCGGCGGCAGTCCGGGATGCGGACCTTGTGCTGGTATCGACGCCTGTGGCTCAAATTGAAAAGATTTTTCTTGCCATAAATTCAACGATCAAACCCGATACCATCATCACCGACGCCGGCAGCACAAAGCGCGACGTGGTGGCGGCCGCGCGCGCGGCGCTGGGCGGGAAGATTGCGCAATTCATTCCGGCGCATCCGATCGCCGGAGCGGAACACAGCGGGGCGGCGGCGGCGAACCCGGAGCTGTTTCGCGGCCGTCGCGTGGTTCTTGCCCCCCCTCGTGGAGAACAGCGAGCAGGACATCGAAACCGTCTCCGGGCTCTGGACCGCCACCGGTGCACGCGTCTCGCGCATGACGCCCGAGGAGCACGACCAGGTGTTCGCCGCCGTGAGCCATTTGCCGCACCTGCTCGCCTACGCGCTGGTGAACGACGTCAGCAAGCGCCCCAATTCGGCGCAGCTGTTCGGCTACGCGGCGGGAGGATTCCGCGATTTCACGCGAATTGCCTCGAGCCATCCGGAAATGTGGCGCGACATCTGCGTGGCGAATCGCGACCACCTTTTGCACGAATTGCATTTGTATGAAAGAAAATTGAAGGCCATAGGTGAAATGCTCGAAACGGGCGATGCACCCGCCCTCGAGAAACTGTTCGCCGAGGCGCGCGCGGCGCGGGAGCGGTGGCTGAACGGCGAGTACGAATGAAATTCATCGCGCTGGACCCGATCCGCGGCGTTGCCGGCACGGTCCGGCTGCCAGGCTCGAAGAGCATTTCCAACCGCGTCCTCGTGCTTGCGGCCCTGTCCGAGGGCGTGACGCGCGTCAAAGGCCTGCTGGATGCCGACGATACGCGCGTCATGCTGGATGCGCTCCAGAAGCTCGGTATCGCGATCGACATCAGGAACTTCGCCGACATCGCGGTGACCGGCGCCAGGGGAATCCCGAGCCGGAAGAAAGACCTGTTCCTCGGCAACGCGGGCACCGCCTTCCGGCCCCTGACCGCGGTGCTGGCGCTCTCGGGCGGCGAGTACCGGCTCTCGGGCGTGCCACGCATGCATCAGCGGCCGATCCGCGACCTGGTCGAGCCATTGCGCTCGATCGGCGCGAGCATCGACTATGTCGGCAAGGAGGGCTTCCCGCCGCTGGCAATCCACCCGGGAAACATTCGCGTCGAGGGCCACATCAAGATTCGCGGCAACGTATCTTCGCAATACCTGAGCGGCCTGCTGATCGCACTGCCGCTGGCGGGCGGCGGCACCATCGAGGTCGAGGGCGACCTGATATCGAAGCCCTATGTGGCGATCACCCTCAACATGATGCGCAAGTTCGGCGTCGAGGTGCGGGACAACGGCTCGCGCTCCTTCGATGTCCCCGGCTTCTCCTACATCGCGCCGGAGGAGATCCATGTGGAGGGAGACGCGTCCTCGGCCTCGTATTTCCTCGCTGCCGGCGCGATCGCGGGCGGGCCGGTCAGGGTGGTCGGCGTCGGGCGCGACAGCATCCAGGGTGACATTCGCTTCACCGAGGTGCTGGAAAAAATGGGCGCGCGCGTCGAGTTTGGGCCCGACTGGATTGAGGTATCGTCCGCCGGAAAGTTGAAGCCGATCGACATGGACCTGAACCACATCCCGGACGCCGCCATGACCGCGGCGGCGGCGGCATTGTTCGCCGACGGACCGAGCACCATCCGCAACATCGGCAGCTGGCAGGTGAAGGAGACCGACCGCATCACCGCCATGGCCACCGAATTGCGCAAGCTGGGCGCCACTGTGGTGGAGGGGCCGGATTTTCTGAAAATAACGCCGCCCGCAAAATTGAACGCGGGCGTGGCGATCGACACCTACGACGACCACCGCATCGCGATGTGCTTCTCGCTCGCCGCGCTGGGCGGCGTGCCGGTGACGATCAACGACCCGGAATGCGTCGCGAAGACATTTCCAGAGTATTTTTCAGTGCTCGCCTCGATCGCGAATTGAGCACTCGGCCGTATAATCCTTCGATGACAAGTGCATCGCGCCGCTCGATCGCAACAACGCGTGTAATTCGCCCTGGTGATTCGCCCGCGGACATTTCACAGTGGGATGCGTGCACCCCGGAGCAGAGAATGAGCGGGGTATGGGAGTTGACCCTTCAGTGCCTTGCCTGGCAGGGAGGCGTTGCGGATGAGCCCCGACTTCAAAGATCTATTGTCCGTATTCAACGCGCGCGGCGTTGAGTATCTGGTCGTCGGTGCCCATGCCCTGGCCGCCCATGGCCGGGTCCGGGCGACGGGAGATCTCGACGTCTGGGTGCGGCCTGAGGCAGCAAATGCCAAGCGCGTCATGGCCTAAAGGTGACCAAAGCTGGCTAACGCTCAGGTTCCGGTCATTGCCATCGATGGCCCGTCGGCTTCCGGCAAGGGCACGGTTGCCAGCCGGGTCGCGGCCGCGCTGGGCTTCCATTATTTGGAGAGCGGGGCGCTCTATCGTCTGGTTGCCCTTGCGGGCGGTAAGGCGCCAGAGCTGAGCGCAAAGACGCTGGAGGTGGTCTTCCAGAACGATAGAATTATCCTTTCAGGACAAGATGTTACGGATAAATTACGCGATGAGGTAGTCGGCGCCCGGGCGTCCGAGATCGCAGGGTTGCCTGCGGTGCGAGCGGCACTGCTCGAGCGCCAGAGGGGGTTTCGGCGCCCGCCCGGCCTGGTGGCGGATGGCCGCGACATGGGCACGGTGGTGTTCCCGGATGCGGTCCTGAAAGTGTTCCTGACAGCGAGTGTCGCGACGCGCGCCCAGCGCAGGCATAAGCAGTTGAATGACAAGGGAAAGCATGCTAATCTCGCGGCCCTTTCCAGTGCTCTGGAGGAACGCGACAAGCGAGACGCCGCCCGAGCGGTGGCGCCGCTCAAGCCGGCGCTTGACGCGGTGTCTCTCGATTCCTCTGCGCTGACGATCGATGAAGTTGTCGGTCTGGTGCTCAAGATGTACCGGGAAAGGACTGGAAGGTAGGACACGAGGGAGCAGCCTGGCGGGCAACCGGCAGCGCTCCCGTTTTGCAACTTAACCCGCGGCATACTCGCAAGTCCGCGGATATGAAGGTTTTTCAACTCACTCAATGGCCAGCGTTTCTTCCGCAGTCTCCCAGCACGTAGCGAAGTCCGTCCCCGCCCCCGAATCGTTCGAGGCCCTGTTCGAAGAAAGCCTGACGCGCCAGGAAATGCGCATCGGCGAGGTCATCACCGCAGAAGTCGTGCGCATGGACCAGAACTTCGTGGTGGTGAATGCAGGACTCAAGTCCGAGAGCTTCATCGCCCTCGAGGAATTCCGCGACGATGCCGGCGCGCTAAGCGTCAAGCCCGGCGATTTCGTCAGCGTGTCGATCGAAGCGCTCGAGGACGGTTTCGGCGAGACGCGCCTGTCGCGCGAAAAAGCCAAGCGCCTCGCGGCATGGATGGACCTCGAGAAGGCGCTCGAGACCGGCGAGAAAATAGAAGGCGTCATCACCGGCAAGGTGAAGGGCGGCCTCACGGTCATGGCGAAGAGCATCCGCGCCTTCCTGCCCGGCTCGCTGGTGGATCTGCGCCCGGTCAAGGACACCACGCCCTTCGAGGGCAAGACCATGCTGTTCAAGGTCATCAAGCTCGACCGCAAGAGGAACAACGTGGTGGTATCCCGCCGCGCGGTGCTGGAAGAAACCGCGGGCGCCGAGCGCGAGCAGCTGCTCTCGACGCTGGCCGAGGGCGCGGTGGTGAAGGGCATCGTCAAGAACATCACCGACTACGGCGCGTTCGTGGACCTGGGCGGCATCGATGGCCTGCTGCACATCACCGACCTTGCCTGGCGGCGCGTCAAGCATCCCACCGAGGTGGTGAACGTCGGCGACGAGGTGACAGCGAAGGTGCTCAAGTTCGACGCCGAGAAGAACCGCGTGTCGTTGGGACTCAAGCAGCTGGGCGAAGATCCCTGGGTGGGGATATCGAGGAGATATCCGCAGGGCACGCGCCTGTTCGGCAAGGTCACGAATCTCACCGACTACGGCGCGTTCGTCGAGGTCGAAGCGGGCATCGAGGGCCTGGTGCACGTCTCCGAGATGGACTGGACCAACAAGAACGTGCATCCCTCCAAGGTGGTGCAGGTCGGGGATGAAGTCGAGGTGATGATTCTCGAGATCGACGAGGAGCGCCGCCGCATTTCGCTCGGCATGAAGCAGTGCCTGCCGAATCCCTGGGAGGATTTCGCGCGCGAATTCAAGAAGGGCGACCGGGTCAAGGGCCAGATCAAGTCGATCACCGATTTCGGCGTCTTCGTCGGCCTTGCGGGCGGCATCGACGGCCTGGTGCACCTCTCCGACCTGTCCTGGAGCCTGACTGGCGAGGAAGCAGTCAAGAACTTCAAGAAGGGCGACGAAGTCGAGACCACGGTGCTGTCGATCGACGTCGAGCGCGAGCGCATCTCGCTCGGCATCAAGCAGATCGAGGGCGACCCGTTCACCAATTTCATCGCCGGCCACGAGAAGAACAGCGTGGTGACGGGCGTGGTCAAGTCGGTGGACGCCAAGGGAGCGGTGATCTCCATCGCGCCCGATGCGGAGGGTTACCTCAGGGCCTCCGAGTTCTCGCGCGATCGCATCGAGGATCTGCGCACGGCCCTCAAGGAAGGCGATTCGGTAAGCGCGATGATCATCAACGTTGACCGCAAGAACCGCTCGATCAACCTCTCGGTGAAGGCGAAGGACATGGCTGACGAGACCGATTCGATGAAGCAGCTCCGGAGCGAGAACGCGGCCAGCGCCGCGGGCAGCACCAACCTCGGGGCGCTGCTGCGGGCCAAGCTCGACAAGAGCAATTCCGACACGCCGGAATAACAGGGCCGTCCTGACGATACGTGGAGGGGGTCGCCATGACGAAATCGGAATTGATCGCGCGGCTGGCGCAGCGCTATCCGCAGCTGGTGGCGAAGGACGCCGAGTACGCGGTGAAGATGATCCTGGACGCGATGACCCACTCGCTGCTCGAGGGGCATCGCATCGAGATTCGCGGTTTCGGCAGCTTCGGCCTGAACTACCGGCCGCCGCGCGTCGGCCGCAATCCGAAGTCGGGCGAGAAGGTGCACGTGCCCGAGAAGTACGTGCCGCACTTCAAGGCCGGCAAGGAGCTGCGTGAGCGGGTCGATGCGCTTGACCCGGACGCGACGATGATCATGCCGTCCCGCTCGCGGGCGGTGCAGTAAATCTCGCGGCACGGCCGCGGTCCTGTGATATGCGAATCCTGACCTGGGCGATCCGGCTCGTCCTGTTCGTCGTCCTGCTCGCGTTTGCGGCGAGGAACACCGAACCCGTTACCCTGCGTTTTTATTTCGACCTCGCATGGCAGGCGCCGCTGGTGGCGCTGCTGCTCGCGTTTTTTGCCGCTGGCGCGGTGCTGGGCCTGATCGCCATGTCCGGGACCTATCTCGCGCAGCGAAGGGAAATCGCGCGGCTGCAGCGTATTGAATCTTCGGCAA
>JBCKKZ010000014.1:0-45885 GCA_038904015.1 Burkholderiales bacterium
GACGGGTGAAAAGCCCGACTTACACGCTGGTTGAACCTTATGGTCTTTTGAGATTAAACTTGTATCACTTTGATTTTTATAGATTCAAGGATCGGTCGGAATGGCTGAGTTCAGGCTTGCGCGAGCACTTCAATCCGCAATCGCTCTGCATCGTGGAATGGCCCGAGCGGGCGGGGGACCTGCTTGCGCCACCGGACCTGGAAATCCAGCTGGAGTACGACACCCAAGCGCGCAGCGACACGCCGACGCGCCGCGCGATGCCGGCCGCGCACTCGGCGCCGGGCGAAGCCTGGCTGGCAGCTGCTTTGTCGCGCTGGCCCTCTTCATCGGCATAGCCGGCGCCCAGGCACAGGTTGTTTCCACCAGGATCTGGCCGGCGAAGGACTACACGCGCGTCACGCTGGAGACGAAGACCGAGATCAGGTTCCAGCTCTTTGCCGTGAAGGACCCCGAGCGCCTGGTGCTCGACCTCGAGGGTGTCGAGATCGGCCCCGCGCTCACCGAATTGCACGGCAAGGTCGCCACCGGCGACCCCTACATCGACAAACTGCGCGTCGGGCGCAACCGCCCGGGCGTAGTGCGCGTTGTGATCGACCTCAAGTCCGAGGTCAAGCCGCAGGTCTTCACGCTCAAGCCGGTCGGCGAATACGGCCATCGCCTGGTGCTCGATCTGTACCCGGTCGTGGCGCCCGACCCGCTCGCGGCGCTGATCGAGGCGGACGGAAAATTGGCAAGGAAGGAAGCGATCTCCGAGAAGGAGCAGGCGCCGATCCCCGATAAGCCCCGGGTGGCGCGGCTCGCAACCATCGTCATCGACCCGGGGCACGGCGGCGAAGACCCGGGCGCGCGCGGCCGGCTTGGCTCGCTCGAAAAGGACATCAATCTGACGATCTCCAAGCGCCTGAAAGCGCTCATCGACGCCGAGCCCGAGATGCGCGCGGTGCTGACACGCGACGGGGATTTCTACGTTCCGCTGCAGACGAGGGTGGACAAGGCGAGGCGCGTCAAGGCGGACCTCTTCGTCTCGGTGCATGCCGACGCCTTCATCCACCCGCACGCGCGCGGCTCGAGCGTGTTCGTGCTCTCGGAGCGGCGCGCGACCTCGGAAGCCGCGCGCTGGCTGGCGAAGAAGGAAAACGAGGCCGACCTCGTCGGCGGCGTGAACATCGATGTCAAGGACAAGTACCTCGCGCAGACGCTGCTCGATCTTTCCCAGACCGCGACCATCGACCACAGCCTGCGCCTGGGCAGCGCCGTGCTGAGCGAACTGGGCCAGGTGAACACGCTGCACAAGGCGCAGGTCGAGCAGGCGAGCTTCGCGGTGCTCAAATCCCCGGACGTGCCCTCGATCCTGGTGGAGACCGCTTTCATCTCCAACCCGGAGGAAGAAAAACGCCTGAACGACGAGGCCTACCAGGACCAGCTCGCGCGCGCGATCCTCGGCGGCATCAAGCGCTACCTCGCCAGGCACCCGCCCCGCCCCTCGCCGGTGGCGATGAAATAGAAAAGAGCCCTGACTCGTGACCTCAGACAAGCCTGCGGCGCATCGTTCTACCGCAGACAAGCTCGAGGCGGCGATCGACGCACTGCCGTCCGGGAACGTGACGCTGGCTCAGGTTCGGGACCTCGTTGGCAGCGACGGTCTCATGCTTCTCGCCGCGTTCCTGACGATCGTCTTCCTGGTTCCCGTTTCGGTGCCGGGGGTCAGCACGGTTTTCGGCGCAGGCATTCTGCTCATCGGCGTAAGCCGCCTCTTCCACCTGGAACTCTGGCTGCCGAAGCGGATCGAACGGCGCTTGGTCGCCACCGATCGGCTTCGATCTGCCCTTCAGCGCGGCCTCATCTGGTTCCGGCGCCTGGAGCGGGTCAGCCGGCCGCAGCGAATGCCGTGGGCCACATCCGAAGGCGCCGCGCGCGTCATCAACGACTGTGCGCTCATTTTGGGCGCTGCGCTTCTGATGGCGCCATTCGGTTTGATTCCGTTCAGCAATACATTGCCCGCGATTGCACTCCTTTTCCTGGCCATCGGCACCCTCCAGCGGGACGGCCTGTGCATCGTCATCGGCCACGTCTCGAACCTGGTGACGATCGCGTACTTCGCGCTGCTGATCGGAGGTGGCGGCTACGCGCTCATTTCAGCCATGCAGCGCCTGCTCAATTGACGAAGATCCGGCTCCTGCCCGAGCTGCTGATCAGCCAGATCGCCGCCGGCGAAATCGTGGAGCGCCCTGCTTCGGTGCTGAAAGAGCTGCTCGAGAACGCGCTCGATGCGGGCGCCACTGAGATCCAGGTGACGCTAGAGCAAGGCGGTGCGAAGCGGGTGCAGGTGGACGACGACGGCGCGGGCCTCGCCAAGGAAGACCTGCCGCTCGCGCTCGCGCGCCATGCCACCAGCAAGATCCAGAGCCTGGACGACCTGCAGGGCGTGGCGACAATGGGCTTCCGGGGCGAAGCGCTGGCCTCGATCGCTGCGGTGTCGCGCCTTGTCATTGCCTCGCGGGCGAAGACAGAAGCCCATGCCTGGGCCATTCACGCGGAAGGCGGCGGCGGCGGCATGGCGAAACCCGCGGCACGCGCCGGCGGAACCACCGTCACCGTGGAAGATCTCTATTTCAATACGCCGGCGCGCAAGAAATTCCTGCGGACCGAGCAGACCGAGTTCGGCCACTGCGAGGAAACCTTCCGGCGCATCGCGCTGGCGCGGCCCGACGTCGCCTTCACGCTGAAGCACAACGGCCGGGTCTCGGCGCATCTGCGCGCGCAGCCGATCGGCGCACGCGCCGCGGCGCTGCTCGGACAGGATTTTCTCGATGCCAGCTTCACGGTCGAAGCGCAGGCGGGCAGCCTGCGCCTTTACGGCCTCGCGGGCACGCCGCAGGCCGCGCGGCCACGCGCCGACGCGCAGTACCTGTTCGTCAACGGCCGCTACGTGCGCGACCGGATGCTGTCGCACGCGCTGCGCGAGGCCTACCGCGACCAGCTGCACGGCGAGCGCCAGCCCGCCTATCTGCTCTTCCTCGAGATCGATCCGCGCGGCGTCGACGTCAACGTCCACCCGGCCAAGATCGAGGTGCGCTTCCGGGATGCAGGCGGCGTGCGCCAGTTCGTGTTCCACGCCATCAAGCGCGCGCTCTCGCCTTCCGCTGCCGAAGCTCCGGTCGCCTACGCACGGATTCCAGATTCCCGGTCCGGGATACAAGCGGGATTCCAGCTCGCGCAACCCGCGGGGACGTACCAGGCGTTCATGGCGGCTGCGACCTCGGCAATGCCGCTGCCAGTCACAGAGAAATCTCCTCCGCTCGGCTTCGCCCTCGCGCAGCTGCACGGCGTCTACATCCTCGCGCAGAACGAAGCCGGCCTGGTGCTGGTGGACATGCACGCCGCGCACGAGCGCATCGTGATGGAGAAGCTGAAGACGAGCCTGGATGCGGGCGCCATCGCGCGCCAGAGCCTGCTGGTGCCCGCGGTGCTGGCAGCAGACGCCCTCGACATCGCCACCGCGGAAGAGAACAGCGAAGCGCTGGAGAAACTGGGGCTGGAGATCAGCGTCTCGGGGCCGAACGAACTCGCGGTACGCGCCGCCCCCGCCCTGCTCGCCGGCGGCGACATCGCGGGCCTGACCCGGGACCTGCTCAGGGAGATGCGCGAATACGGCGCGAGCGAGGTGCTGTCCGCGCGGCAAAACGAGTTGCTCGCCACCATGGCCTGCCATGCCGCGGTGCGCGCCAACCGCGCGCTGTCGGTGACAGAGATGAACGCGCTGCTGCGCGAGATGGAGCAGACCGAGCGCTCGGGCAGCTGCAACCATGGCCGGCCGACCTGGTACCAGCTCACCATGGCGGACCTCGACCGCCTGTTCCTGCGCGGGCAATGAGCAGCAGGTGAAACACGGATGAAAAGCGCCGGCGTCATGATCGTCACCGGCGGCGGGCGCGGCATCGGCGCCGCCACCTCGCGCCT
This sequence comes from Burkholderiales bacterium, assembly GCA_038904015.1. GTDB lineage: Bacteria > Pseudomonadota > Gammaproteobacteria > Burkholderiales > SG8-39 > RBG-16-66-20. The sequence goes on from JBCKKZ010000014.1 coordinate 3,961, forward strand.
CGCGGCAAAGCGCGGCTACGCGGTCTGCGTCAACTACCTGAGCGACCGCGCTTCGGCAGAGGCAGTGGTGCGGGACATCCGCAGCGACGGCGGCAGCGCGATCGCGGTCCCCGGCGACGTGGCCTCGGAGAAGGATGTGGTTCACCTGTTCGGCGAGTGCGACCGCTCGCTCGGAGCGTTGAGCGCGCTGGTAAACAACGCCGGCATCGTCGCGACCCCGTCGCGCGTCGAGACGATGGATGCCGAACGCCTGCAGCGCATGTTCTCAATCAACGTGGTCGGCGCGTTCCTCTGCGCGCGCGAAGCCATCAAGCGAATGTCGAAAAAGCACGGCGGCAAGGGCGGCGCGATCGTCAACATTTCCTCCGGCGCCGCGCGCCTGGGCTCGCCCGGCGAATGGGTGGACTACGCCGCCTCCAAGGGCGCCATCGACACCATGACCATCGGCCTCGCGAAGGAACTCGCCGCGGACGGCATCCGCGTGAACTGCGTGCGTCCCGGTTTCGTGAACACCGGCATCCACGCTGGCGCCGGCGAACCGAACCGCATCGAGCGCCTGCGCGACGGCATCCCGATGAAACGCGGCGGCGAGCCCGAAGAAGTGGCGCGCGCCATCCTGTGGCTGCTCTCGGACGAAGCCTCCTACTCCACCGGCGCGATCCTGGACGTCACCGGCGGCTGCTAGGGACGCCGGTGCGGAAGAAAACTGCTTTTGCGCTGCTCGGCCCAACCGCGAGCGGCAAATCCGGGCTCGCAATGAAGCTCGCGGGCGAATTCCCGATCGAGATCGTCAGCATCGATTCGGCGCAGGTCTATCGCGGCATGGACATCGGCACCGCCAAGCCTTCGCTCGCCGAGCGCCGCGCGGTGCCGCACCACCTGATCGACCTGCTGGATCCCACCGAGCGCTACTCCGCGGGCCGATTTCGCCAGGACGCGATCCGAACGGTCGGAGAAATTCACAGCTGGGGAAGGATCCCGCTGCTCGTGGGCGGCACCATGCTCTACTACCGCGCCCTTTCGCAGGGGCTGGACGAGCTGCCTGCCGCGGATCCGGCTATCCGCGCGCAGATCGACGCCGAAGCCGCCGACAAGGGTTGGCCCGCGCTGCATGCAGAGCTGGCGAAAGTGGATCCCCGGACCGCTGCCCGCCTCCCGCCGGGTGATGCCCAGCGCATACAGCGCGCCCTGGAAGTCTATCGACTGACGGGAAAACCGATTTCCGAATTTCAGAACCGTCCGAAGGACGAACTTCCTTTCGAACTGAAAGCTTTTTCTCTTTTTCCGGAGGATCGATCCGCGTTGCATCGACGCATTGCGGCGCGCTTCGATGCGATGTTGAAAGCGGGATTGGTGGAAGAACTGGCGGCGCTGCGCAAACGCTTCCAATTGCAGGCAGGGTTACCAAGCATGCGCTGCGTCGGCTATCGGCAGGCCTGGGAGTTTCTCGAAGGCAAAAGCAGCGCGGCGGAACTGCGCGAAACCGGCATCGCCGCCACCCGCCAGCTTGCCAAGCGCCAGATGACCTGGCTGCGCAGCCTTGCGGGGATCGAACCCGCAGCGCAGCTGGAGGCCGCGCTGCGCCAGGCCTGAGACGGGCCGCCTCAGTCCAGGCTGAGGTTCATCGCGCGCGCGCCGCGCCGGTAGGCTTCGAGCTGCTCGGCGACGAACACCGAGAGTTCCTGCGGCGTCGAGCTGCGCGGCTCGAACGCGAGCTTGCCGAATGCGTCCTTGACCTCGGGTCTGGCGAGCACTGCGGCGATCTCGCGTCCGACGCGATCGACGATCTCCTTCGGCAGTTTCGGCGGTCCGAACAGGCCGCCCCAAGGGATGATCGGCACACTCGCCAGTCCCGCCTCGGACATCGTCGGCGCCGTCGGCAACAGCTGGTTGCGGCTCGGCAACAGGGTCGCGAGCACGCGCAACCGGCCTTCCTTCACCTGCGGCGCGAGCGTGCCCGGCGTCGCGAACGCAACGTTGACGCGGCCCGCGATCAGGTCGATCGACAGCGGACCGTCGCCTTTGTACGGAATGTGCACCATGTCGAGCTTGTGCTGCGCGGCGAACAGCCCCGTTGCGAGGATGCTGGTGGCGTTGCCGGTGCCGTAGTTGAGCTGTCCGGGGTAGGCGCGCGCATAGCCGATGAGATCGCCGATCGTGTGCACCGGCATGCTGGCGTGGGAGAACACGAAGAAGCCGAAGATCCCGACCAGCGAGATCGGCGTGAAGTCCTTGACCGGATCGTAGGGCGGCACCTTCTTCGCCGCCGGCGCGAACGACATCCCGGTCGCCGTGCCGTAGTAGAGCGTGTAGCCATCCGGCGCCGCCTGCCGCACCGCTTCGGAAGCGATGATGCCCTCAGCGCCGGGCCTGGTTTCGATGATGATCGGCTGGCCAAGCGCCTGGCCGAGCGGCTGCGTGAAGATGCGCGCGCCGAGCTCCGCCGCGCCGCCCGGCGGGAACGGCACGATCAGGCGGATCGGCTTGTTCGGGTATTGCGCGAGGGCCGTGGAGCAAGCCAGCGCGGCGGCGATTCCAGCGAGGACTTTTCTCATGGCGTCACTCCGGTTGAATGCCAAGTGCGTTCAGGATGCTGCGATAGCCCGCCAACTGCTCCTTCACGTATGCCGCGAGCCGCTCCGGGGAGGATGGTGAGAGCACGAAGGCCTGCTTCTCCATCGCGGCCTGCACATCCGGCCGACCCATCGCCGCGACGAATTCCTTGTTCAAGCGCGCAACCACGTCGGCGGGCAGCTTGGCCGGACCGAACAGGCCCGCCCAGGAAATGATGGAGAACTCGGGAAAGCCTGCCTCGCCGATCGTCGGCACCTCCGGCAGCAGCTGGCTGCGCTTGGGCAACGTGGTCACCAGTGCGCGCAGTTTCCCATCGCGGATCAACGGCATGGCAGTCGTCGATGACGCGAACATCAAGTGGACCCGGCCACTCACCAGGTCGGGCACGACCAGCGGCTCGCTCTTGTACGGCACGTGAACCATCTCGATCTTCGCCATCGACGAGAGCAGCGCGGTGGATACGATGCCCGTGGTGTTTCCGGTGGCGTAGTTGATCTTTCCCGGATTTGCCTTTGCATACTGAATCAGCTCGGGGAGGGTCTTCGCCGGCACGCCCGGATGGACCACGATGAAGAAAGTGTAACGGCCGATGTCGGTGATCGGCGTGAAGTCCGCCACCGGGTCGTAGGGCGGCGACTTCTTCATCGCCGGCACCACGGACATCGGGCTGTTGGTCCCCATCAGCAGCGTGTAGCCGTCGGGCGCGGCCTTCGCGACTTCGACGGCGGCGATGGCGCCGTCGGCCCCGGCCTTATTGTCCACGACGATCGGCTGGCCGATCGCGGCGGAGACGGAATTGCCCAGGATCCGCGAGATGACGTCGGTGGCCGAACCCGCGGCGAACGGCACCACGATCCGGATCGGCCTGTTCGGAAACTGCGCCATCGACGGGGCCGCGAACAGCAATGCGGCAGCAAGGGCCAGGAAACGCTTCATTGTGATCCTCCTCTTCTCAGCGCCAATTATAGAATGACCCGACACGGAGGCACCATGGAAATCGGCATTGTCGGCCTGGGCAGGATGGGCGCCAGCATGGCGCGGCGCATGGCGCTCGGCTAGCCGCCGCTCAGCGAAACTCCGCCAGTTCGGCGACGATGCGCCTTGAGGCCTCGTCCGGCGTGGCTCCGTCGCGCACCACTTTCACCGTCTGGAACGCTTTCGGCGCATACCAGATCGTCTCGCGCGCCTGCGCCTGGATCTTGCCCGCCTCGATGTAGTACAGGTCCGCGACGATGACCGCGGCGGGGAACGTGCCGGCGGGCACCTGCACGTCCTCCCAGCGCGCCACGACGCCTTCGTAGCGCTTGATGCGTCCGGCTCCCGACCCGCCCTGCCAGGGCCACTCCCAGGAAAAGCGCTGGCCGGCCAGCAACGGCAGCCGGAAGTAGCTCGCGTGCATGAAGAAGCCCGGGAAACGCGTATTGGCATGGGACGCATGGCCCGGTGCGAAGATTCCCAGATGAAAATTCATCTTGCCGCCGGCATAGACGAAATCGGTAAGCACGCCGACGCCCGCGCCTTCGCGCTGCGTGCGGTAGGTGAGCGTGATGTCGCGCCAGGCAGGCGGTTCGACGACCACCGTGTAGCGCCAGGTGCGGCCCGCCTGCAGAACGACACCCGTACCCGCGGCAGGCGGCGGGGACGCCGACCGTGCTTCGGGCTTCACTGCGGGCTTTGCGGCGGGCTTGTCCGCCGCCCGATCCGTCAGAGCCGCGAGCTTGCGGCGAACCTGGTCCACAACATCAAACGACCGCGCCGGGGTCGCCGGCTCGGGCGCCATGAAGAAAAACACGTACAGCAACAGGCCCGCCAGCAGCGCAAGCGCCGCCCCGAAAAATGCCAGGGCAAGCGGGTCCTGCCGCCGTGGAGGCGTTTGCTCCATCCAGTCAGCTTACCTCCAACTTTGCCGCCTGCGGCCCGATTAGAACTTTTGGGTTTGCGCAGATATTATATATGTAGTAAATATTGACTATGGCTTACTTTCATAGTATTTTCATACTTTAATTAAAAAGGCATCGTTTCCATGGATACTTACATGACGGTCAAAGGCCAGATCGTTATCCCCTCGAAAATTCGGCGCAAGTTCGGCATCAAGGAGGGAACGCGTGTACAGGTGGATGTGGACGAGCAGATGCATCGAATCATCCTGACACCCGTCACGCGCGACTACGTGCAAAACCTGCGCGGAAAGTACAAGGGAAAGGGCTTGCTGGCGGCGCTGGCAGCGGAGAAAAAGCGCGAGAAGGATCGCTGATGGCGCGAAAACCCAAGGCCCTCGTTTTCGACTCCTGGGCGGTACTCGCTTATCTGGGCGACGAAGCCTCCAGCCAGGAAGTAGCCGATCTAATTGCGGGTGCTCATGAGAATCGCATTCCCATGTCCATGTCCAACGTAAACGCCGGGGAAGTCTGGTACATCCTTGCCCGGGAAATTTCCGAAACGGAAGCGGACAAGGCGGTGGCAGACCTGGTGCGTCTCGGAATCGAACTGGTCGACACCAACTGGCCGCTCACCCGGATTGCCGGAGGCTTCAAAGCGCGCCATCGAATGTCTTACGCCGACTGCTTTGCCGCAGCACTTGCGAAAGATCGCAAGGCCGACCTCGTCACCGGAGACAAGGAGTTCAAGCAAGTTGAAGAAGAGGTCAGCATTCACTGGCTTTAACTGCGTAGGCGCACCAAACATGAACACATCCTCCGACATTCAGACCAGCCTTCGTCTGTTGATGGCTCAACCATCATTGGCTTTGGCACGCCAATTAGAAAAGCAGTTGACCAGTTCGGGATATCGCAAGATGGTCTTCGGAGGGCGCATCAACCAGAAGGCGTCCATCGAAGCCGCGTCCGAAGGCGACCGAGGGGCCGTCGAGCGAATTACAAACGCTTTCGATGCCTCGCTTACTGCCGCGAGAATACTCGCCGGAATAGCGCCAGGGGATTCCTCACTCACGCCACGGAAGGCGGCTCAACGCTTCTTGAATCCGAATCCCGACTCTTCCGAGTGGAATCCTCAATACTCGAAGATCGACTACGAAATGCCAATGATTCAGTTTTGGCTCGAGGACCCCGGTGGCCACAGGTGGGGGAGTTTGAGGTGGCCACCGGGGGCCGTGGAAGCGAATGAAACCCCGAATCCAATAGACGTACACCTGCTCGATACGTATGCTGTAGTGCAGAAGCGGATGCGGCACGGCAGGCCGGGGCGGCGGAACTGAAGTGCTCCTTTTCACGGATTTTTAATGCGGTTAACAAGATACGGCAGATGACACCAAGTCCCGGATTGAATGCGGAATCCAGCCCGTCCACGGCCGCCAGGTTATGGCGCTCCTGGCCATGCTATGCAGCAATCTCGCGCCCGACATTAAGTTAGGGTTTAAGGAGTCATCACATGGATATCGGCTGGGCAGTAGTCTTCGCAACACTTGTAGGGCCAATTCTCGCAGTGTGGGCGTCCGAGTGGCGGCAACGACGGCGTGCGCTTCATGAGCGTAAGGAGTGGGTGTTTCGCACGTTGATGACAACCCGCTCCACTCCGTTGCGCCAAGAACACGTTGCAGCGCTGAACCACATAGACTTTGCATTCCCGCAAAGCAAATACCCAGAAGTCTCTGACGCTTGGAGCTTGTACTACGCTCATCTACACACGCTGAGAGGGGACACACCAGACAGCTCGGCACGCTGGGATGAAACGGTAAACACCCTGCTTTCAGACCTAATTCATCTAATGGCGTCAGATTTGAAGATTCCATTTTCAAAGTCCCAAATTAAAAAACCAGCCTATAACCCAATCGGTTACGTTTTCACCGAGGGTCAGCAAAACGAACTTCGCACTTTATTACTTCAAGTTCTCAAAGACGGGCGACCAATCAGCATCCGTGCCGTTTATGACGATAAACCCTAACCAGGCAATCAACTCGGAGCCTTTGGCCCGGTTATTTCTACGTTATGCGTGATGGGACCAGAGACATCGGCCAATGAAGTTTGAGTGGGATCCGCAAAAAGCAGATGCCAATCGTCGAAAGCACGGCGTTACATTTGACGAGGCGGTGTCTGTGTTTCTCGATTCTCTGGCTGCTTCCGGTCCCGATCCGGATCATTCGAATTTTCAGCGCGCGCCGCATGACGCGGGGCGAATGGAAACTCTATGAAGAAGACTAAAGACGAGATGCAGTCCGAATACAAGCGCTCGGACTTCGCGACGTTGCAGCGAGGGAAATTCTACGCGGAGGTCGCAAAAGGCACGACCGTTGTGCTGCTGTCACCAGCGAACGCGAAGGTCTTTCCGACCTCTCAGGCGGTAAATGACGCACTTGCAGGTTTACTCACGAATGGCAAGCGCGTATCACGCATAACCCAACGCTCGGCGCGGACGCGCGCGAAGGCAGCGCGCGCCGGCTAGCTTTGCGTTAACTTTCAAGGCGATGAACGTCGAGCGGCCAATAATCCCGACCAATCTGCTGCCGGTCTTGGCACTTTCCTACGCTGCGGCAAGCCTGTTTCACTTCGCCCACAATGCTGAATACCTGGGCGACTATCCGAATATGCCTGTCTGGCTGTCGCCGGTGCTGGTTTACGGCACGTGGTTTGGCATCACGGTGGTCGGTTTGGCCGGCTATTTTCTGATCTGCCGCGGGTATCAACTCGCCGGGCTGGCCGCCCTGGGCGTTTATGGCGCGCTCGGCCTGGATGGCCTTGGCCACTACACGCTCGCGCCGCTGTCGGCGCACACCTTCGCGATGAACCTGTCCATATGGCTTGAAGCGGCCACCGGCGTGCTGCTGCTCACCGCTGTTGTCGGCATGGCGCTGGCGCGATTGCGGACGAGCAGGCAATAAAAAAAGGCGGCCGCAGCCGCCTTTTCCTGTCGCCGTCCTGCGCCTACATCAACGGCACCAGCAGCAGCGCGACGATGTTGATGATCTTGATGAGCGGGTTGATCGCGGGGCCTGCGGTGTCCTTGTAGGGGTCGCCCACCGTGTCGCCTGTGACCGCGGCCTTGTGCGCGTCGGAGCCTTTGCCGCCGTAGTGGCCGTCCTCGATGTATTTCTTGGCGTTGTCCCAGGCGCCGCCGCCGGTACACATGGAAATCGCGACGAAGAGGCCCGTGACGATGGTGCCCATCAGCACACCGCCCAGCGCCTGCGGCCCGAGGATCAGGCCCACCGCGACCGGGATCGCCACCGGCAGCAGCGACGGAATCATCATTTCCTTGATTGCCGCCTTGGTGAGCATGTCCACCGCGGTGCCGTACTCGGGCTTGGCGGTGCCTTCCATGATTCCCGGGATTTCCTTGAACTGGCGGCGCACTTCGACCACCACGGCGCCCGCGGCGCGGCCGACCGCTTCCATCGCCATGGCGGCGAAGAGGAACGGCACCATGCCGCCGATCAGCAGGCCGATCACCACCATGTGGTTGGAAAGATCGAAGCTGACCGCCTTGCCCGCCGCCTCCAGCGCATGCGTGTAGTCGGCGAACAGCACCAGGGCCGCCAGGCCGGCCGAGCCGATGGCATAGCCCTTGGTCACCGCCTTGGTGGTGTTGCCCACCGCGTCCAGCGGATCGGTGATCGCACGCACCGATTCAGGCAGGTCGGCCATCTGGGCGATGCCGCCCGCGTTGTCGGTGATCGGCCCGTAGGCGTCCAGCGCGACGATGATGCCCGCCATCGAGAGCATCGAGGTGGCCGCGATCGCGATGCCGTAGAGGCCCGCCAGCGCGTAGGAGCAATAGATGGCCACGCATACGGCCATCACAGGCCAGGCGGTGGATTTCATCGACACGCCCAGGCCGGCGATCATGTTGGTGGCGTGGCCGGTGACGCTGGCGGCGGCGACGTGCTGCACCGGCTTGTATTGCGTGCCGGTGTAGTACTCGGTGATCCAGACGAGGAACCCGGTGAGCGCCATGCCGACCACGGCCGTGCCGTAGAGATGGCCGACGCTGATCATCTTCTTCTGGCCGCCGATATCGAAGGGCACGCTGGCGACGATGTCGCCCATCATCCACTGCGTGATCGGCCAGAAAGCGACCAGGGCGATGAAGCCCGCCACCGCGAGGCCCTTGTACAGCGCGGGCATGACGTTTTTCTCGCCGGGCTTGGCCTTGACGAACCAGGTGCCGACAATCGAGGCGATGATCGCGAAGCCGCCGATCACCAGCGGATAGATCACCGCGTTGGCGGTCTTCAGCATCAGCGCGCCGAGCAGCATGGTGGCGATGATGGTCACGGCGTAGGTCTCGAACAGGTCGGCGGCCATGCCGGCGCAGTCGCCGACGTTGTCGCCGACGTTGTCGGCGATCACCGCCGGGTTGCGCGGGTCGTCCTCGGGAATGCCGGCCTCGACCTTGCCGACCAGGTCGGCGCCGACGTCCGCGCCCTTGGTGAAGATGCCGCCGCCCAGACGCGCGAAGATCGAAATCAGCGAGCCGCCGAAGGCCAGGCCGATCAGCGGGTGGATGATGCTGCTGAGATCGTTCTTGTTGAGCGCGTTGGCATGGAGGAACGCGAAGTAACCGGCGACGCCGAGCAGCGCGAGGCCCACCACCAGCATCCCGGTGACGGCGCCGCCGCGGAACGCGACGTTGAGCGCTTCATTCAGGCCGGTGCGGGCGGCCTCGGCGGTGCGCACGTTGGCGCGCACCGACACGTTCATGCCGATGTAGCCGGTCAGCCCGGACAGCACCGCGCCAATTACGAAGCCCGCTGCGGTATAGCCGTCCAGGAACCAGGCGATCAGCACCGTCAGCACCAGGCCGACCATGCCGATGGTCATGTACTGGCGGTTGAGGTAGGCATTGGCGCCCTCCTTGATGGCTGCGGCGATTTCGCGCATGCGTTCGTTGCCCTCGGGCTGGGCGAGGATCCACTGGATCGAAACAACGCCATACAGGATTGCGATCGCGGCGCAGGCGAGCGCGAAAATGATTCCACCGGACATGCTGATTCCCCCTGAAAAGAGCGGGAATTTTATCAGGACAAGGCTGCGATTGCCCTATCTCGAATGTCCTCTACCGGGCCAAGCCCGGAAATCTTGCGGTATTTTGGCGCCCCGCCCTTGCCTGACGCCGCCCAGCGCCCGTAGAACTCGACCAACGGTCGCGTCTGCGCCTGGTATACCTCGAGCCGATTCCTGACGGTTGCCTCGCGATCGTCGTCGCGCTGCACCAGCGGCTCGCCGGTGACGTCGTCCCTGCCTTCCACCTTCGGCGGATTGAATTTCACGTGGTACGTACGGCCCGAGGCAAGGTGCGCGCGGCGGCCGCTCATGCGCACGATGATTTCCCCGGCCGGGACGTCGATCTCCAGCACATAGTCGATCACCACGCCGGCGTCCCGCATCGCTTCGGCCTGAGGAATGGTGCGCGGGAAACCGTCGAAGAGGTAACCCTTCGCGCAGTCGGGTGCTTTGAGCCTCTCCTTCACCAGGCCGATGATGATGTCATCCGACACCAGCGCGCCGGTATCCATGACCTTCTTGGCCGCGAGGCCGAGCGGCGTGCCGGCTTTGAGCGCCGCGCGCAGCATGTCGCCGGTGGAGATCTGCGGTATGCCGAAGTGCTTGGTAAGGTACGTCGCCTGGGTGCCCTTGCCGGCGGCGGGCGGTCCAAGAAGAATCATTCGCATCTTTTTGTTTCTCCGCTCAGGCCATCATTTTACGCACGGCTTCGAGGTCCTGCGGCGTGTCGACCCCGGGCGGGATCGCGGCCTGGCTGACGGCGACCGCGATGCGGCAGCCGTGCCACAAAGCCCGCAATTGCTCGAGAGCTTCGGTTTGCTCCAGCGGGCTTGGTTTCATTGAGGAAAATTCCTTCAGGAACGCCACCCGGTAAGCATAGATGCCCGCATGCCGATACCAGAGGCCACCTGCTTCACGCGGATAGGGAATCTGCGAGCGCGAAAAGTAGAGCGCGTAACCCGCGGCATCGAGCGCCACTTTCACCACGTTCGGATTTGCGAGCGAGGCCTGGTCGTGGATCGGGTGGGCCGCCGTGGCCATGCTCGCCTCGCGGCTGCGCTCGAGAGTTGCGGCTACTTCGCCGATCAGGCCGGGGGCGATCAGCGGCTCGTCGCCCTGCACGTTGACCACGATCTCCTCGCCGCCCAGGCCGAGCGCGGCGGCCGCCTCGGCGATCCGGTCCGTGCCCGAAGGATGATCGGCGCGCGTCATCAGCGCGCGATGGCCTGCCTGCCCGACCGCCATGAAGATACGTTCGTCGTCTGTGGCGACCACCACGCTACGCGCGCCGCTGGCCCGCGCCCGCTCGCATACATGGACCACCATGGGTCTGCCGCCCAAGTCCGCGAGCGGCTTGCCGGGAAATCTCGACGAGGCGTAGCGCGCCGGGATGATCACGTGAAACTTCAGATCCCCCCGGGTCAGGCAACCTCCTCTTCAGGCGGCAGCTTGCGCGCATCCTCCTCTAGCATCACCGGAATACCATCCTTGATCGGGAATCCGAGCCGGTCGGCCTTGCAGACCAGCTCTTTGGCCGCCTGGCGGTGCAACAGCGGCCCCTTGCAGATGGGGCAGACCAGGATTTCAAGCAGCTTTGGATCCACTCAGCTTCTCCAGCAACCAGCGTTCGAACGCAGGATCGAGCGATGCGCTCACCGGGAACACCCAGTGATTCGGCTTGGCCAGCCGCCGGCATTTTACCGCGTCCTTTTCGGTCATCACGACCGGCGCCGCGTCGCCGAAATCCAGCTCTTCGGCGCGGAATCGGTGGTGATCCGGAAACGGATGCGGCACCGGTTTGATGCCGAAGCGCGCCAGGTGCAGGAAGAACCGCTGCGGGTCACCGATGCCCGCGACCGCGTGCATCTTCTGCCCGGCGAAGGATTTCGCCGGCCGGACATCGTGCGCATCGGTGACCCGGACCAGGTTCTCGCCCTGCAGTTGCATCTTGTAGCCGTTCACCTCGCCGCACTCGTGCGTGACCACCGCATCGACGCTCGCCAAACGGGCGCGCGATTCGCGCAGCGGACCCGCGGGCAGGAGGAAGCCATTGCCGAAGCCACGCCCGTCCACCACGCAGATTTCGATGTCGCGCGCAAGCGCATAGTGCTGCAGGCCGTCGTCAGTCACGATCACATCGCACTCCGGGTGCTGCTCGCGCAGCGCCCGGCAGGCGGCACCGCGCTCAGGCGCCACCCACACCGGGCAACCGCTGCGGCGCGCGAGCAGGATCGGCTCATCGCCGACCTCCGCCGGATCGGAGGCGATGTTCGCCTGCCTGGGCGCCCCCCCCTTCGCCGCTGCCGAACCCCCGTAGCCCCGGGAAACGATGCCGGGCTTCCAGCCGTGTTCCCTCAGGAGCTCGACGATCCGCATTACCAGCGGCGTCTTGCCGCTGCCTCCCGCCGTGAGGTTGCCCACCACGATCACCGGAATTCCGGCTTTGTGGCTTTTGAATAGATGGAATTTAAAGAACAGACGCCTGAAAAAAACAACCAAGCCAAACACCAGGCTCGCCGGCCACAGCAGCCAGGCGAGGGCGCCGCGGCGGACCCAGTGCTTCACTACTTGGCGGACTGCGTGGTAAAGGTGATCTGCGACAGGCCGGCAACGCGCGAGGCTTCCATCACCCGGATCACCGACTGGTGGGTGGCGGTGGCATCGGCGCTGATGATGACGATCGGCTCGCGCAGGCCGGCGCCGGCGCGGCGCAGTTCACCGGCAAGCTGCTCTATGCTCGCGAACTCGACCGGCGCCTTGTTGATCACGTACTGTCCCTTGGCGTTCACCAGCACGCTCACCTCGCCCGGGCGCTCGAGCTGCTTTTCGGCATCGGCGGTGGGCAGGTTGATCTGCAGTTCGGTGTATTTCGAGTAGGTGGTGGTGATCATGAGGAAGATCAGGATCACCATCATGACGTCGATCAGGGGCACCAGGTTGATCTCGGGCTCCTCCTTGTAGCGGCCGCGCTGGAAGTTCATTGCGGGTCTGCCACCGGGCTATTTCGCGCGGCTCTGGTAGCCCTCGCGCTCGCCATGCACGATGTCGATCAGCTTGGAGGCCGCCTGTTCCATCTGCACCACGAAGCCGTCCACCTTGTTCTTGAAATGGCGGTAGAAGATCAGCGCCGGGATTGCGATCGCGATGCCGGCCGCGGTGTTGTAGAGCGCGATCGAGATACCGTGGGCGAGCTGCTGCGGGTTGGTTCCGCCCGGGGACTGCGAGCCGAAGATCTCGATCATGCCGATCACCGTGCCGAACAGGCCGAGCAGCGGCGCCGCGGTGGCGATGGTGCCCAGCGTCGTCAGGAAGCGCTCAAGGTTGTGCGCCGCGGCGCGCCCGGCCTCCTCGATCGCCTCCCTCATCACGTGCCGCGGGCTCTTCTCGTTCCTCAGGCCGGCCGCCAGCACTTCGCCCAGGGGCGAATCCTTGGCGAGCTTGTCGAGGATGTCGGCGTTCACCCCCTGGCGCGCGTATACCGCGGTCACCTCCGCGAGCAGGGTCGGCGGCACGATCTTCACTTCGCGCAGCGAGATTGAGCGCTCGATGATCAGGGCAACCGCGATGATGGAAGTCAACAGCAACGGCCAGATTGGCCAGCCTGCGGCCTGAATGATGGCAAACAAGGCGTTATCCTTTGAAACGTAAATGCATTTTCGCGCGCGCACTTTAGCCAAACTGCATGTAAGCGGCAACTACGGCAGCCGCTTCAGCGCCGCTTCACCGGCCGTCTCGCACCCGATATCCACAAAACATGTGGATAAGTTTGTGGATTATCCCTGAACTGCGGGACGCGTCATCCTAGAGATGCGTCAGAACACGGTTGCGATTAATTTTTCATCAACTGTTTTTACATTTGAAACAGCGTGTTATGTATAAGAATCGGCCTCCACGAGGATTCTCCTTACGGATGCGCAAGGTGAGCCGTCGTGCGTGTGGATTAGTGTAGTCTCGGCGCGGTCATGGAGCTTGACTTTCCCCCAGGCGGGTCGCCTGTCCTGAGCGTCTCCCAGCTGCTGCGCAGCGCCCGCGACCTGCTCGAGCGGCGTTTCCCCCTGCAATGGATCGCGGGGGAAATCTCGAACCTGCGTCCGGCAGCCTCGGGGCACCTGTATTTCACGCTCAAGGACGAATCCGCGCAGGTCGACTGCGTCATGTTCAAGAGCCGCGCCTCGGCCTTGGACTGGGAACCGGCCGACGGGCTGCGGGTCGAGGTCCGCGCGCTGGTAACCCTGTACGAGCCGCGCGGCCGCTTCCAACTGAACGTCGAGGGCATGCGCCGGGCCGGGCTCGGGCCGCTTTACGAGCGCTTCCTGAAGCTGAAGGACAAGCTCGGGCGCGAGGGACTGTTCGATCCGGATGCGAAGCGCCCGATCCCGGATCATCCGAAGCAGATCGGTGTGGTCACTTCGCTCGCCGCGGCCGCGCTGCGCGATGTCCTGACGACGCTGCGGCGCCGCAATCCGTCCATTCCGGTGATCGTCTATCCGGCGCCGGTACAGGGCGAAGGCGCCGCCGCGAAGCTGGCGCAAGTACTCGCCACCGCGAATGCGCGCGCCGAGTGCGACGTGCTGCTGCTGGTGCGCGGCGGCGGCTCGATCGAGGACCTGTGGCAATTCAACGAGGAAGCGCTCGCCCGCGCAATCCGCGCATCCGCGATCCCGGTGGTCGTCGGCGTCGGCCACGAGACCGACTTCACCATCGCCGACTTCGCCGCCGACCAACGTGCGCCGACGCCGACCGCGGCGGCCGAACTGGTCAGCCCGTCGCTCGAAGCCCTGCGCGGGCGCATCTCGGCAACGGTGCTGCGAATTTCAAGACAAACCGCGAGGAAGATCGAATACGCGATGCAGGCCGTGGACGCTCTTGCCCGCCGCCTGGTCCATCCTGCCGAGCGCGTGCGCGCCTCGCGACAGTTCCTGCAGCAACTGGAGATCCGGCTGTCGTCCGCGACGTCGCGCTTGCTGGAACAGTGGCGCGGCAGAATTGGCCTTGCCGACGCACGCCTCGCCAACATCGGCCACACTTCGGTACTTGCCCGCGGCTACAGCCTCACCTTGAATTCCCGCATGGAAATCGTGCGCGATGCCGCGCAGGTCGCTCCAGGAGAACGCATCGTCACCAATCTCGCAAAAGGCGCGATCGAAAGCAAAGTCCTGACAACAGGCTGATCGCCGTGGGCAGCGCCCGTGTTCGAAGTTTCAAGCCGATCGCCGGCAGGAACGCCAGGATTCTCATTCTTGGCAGCATACCCGGCCGCGCGTCGCTTGCCGCCGGCCAGTACTACGCGCATGCACGGAATGCCTTCTGGCGCATCAGCGCCGAATTGTTGCGGTTCGACGCGCACGCTCCATACAAAGCCAGGGTTCAGGCCCTGAAATCAGCGCACATCGCCGTCTGGGACGTGCTTCAATCCTGCGTGCGCCAAGGCAGCCTGGATACGAGGATCGAGCGCGACACGGAGATTGCGAATGATTTCCGGAAATTCTTCCGTGCCCACGGAAAAATCACGCATGTATTCTTCAACGGCAACAAGGCAGAGGCATCTTTTCGCCGGCACGTGTTGCCGCGTATCGAAAGCGGTTCCATCGCGTACACGCGCCTGCCGTCGACGAGCCCGGCGAACGCGTCCGCGCCGTTTGCCGGCAAGCTCGAGGCATGGCGGGCGATACTAAGAGGATAATCTCGGCCTTTCCGGGCGAGGGAGAAGCAGATGACGACCGTCGCAAATATCGTGATCGCGCTGGTAGCGCTGCTGCACGCGTATTTCCTGGTGCTGGAAATGTTCCTGTGGGACAAGCCCTACGGCAGGCGCGCCTTCAAGCTGACGCCCGAGTTCGCCGCGGCATCGAAGGGGCTCGCGGCGAACCAGGGCCTCTACAACGGTTTCCTGGTCGCCGGGCTGGTTTGGGGCCTCGCCCTGGGCGCGCAGGGAATCGACGTCAAGGTGTTCTTTCTTGCCTGCGTTGTGGTTGCGGGGATATTTGGCGGCGCCACGGTGAACCGCAACATCCTGTTCGTGCAGGCGGTCCCCGGCATCATCGCGCTCGCGCTTCTATTGGCGACGTGACGCGGGGGAATCCGCCTGATGCCTAGCGCGCGCGCAACAGGCGTGAGGTCCGGCCGATGTCCTTGGGCTTGACCCAGAAGATCATGCCGTAGCGGCCGTTGCCGGCAGTGACGGCACTGAGGGCGACGAGGTTGATTTTCTTCGACGCGAGTTTGCCGAGGACGCCGGTGAGCGCGCCGACGCGATCGTCGCCGCGCACGAGGAACACCGTCTTGCGTTTGGAAACGCGCAGGCCCGCCTTTTTCGCAGCCTGACGGAACCGGACGCTGTTCTCGGGAATAAAGTCCACCTGTGCGCCGCCGCCGGCCGGAAACCCGGTGAACGCGAGCAGGTTGACGCCCGCGGTTTTCATTGCGCCGAGCAGCTTCGCGCCGGCGCCCGGACGCTGCGAGACTTTCACCTTGTAGTAATCGGCCTTGCGGACACTTGCCATAGTTCCTCCTTATGAGAGCCTGCGAGCCTATAATTCTGCGCTTCTCATGGGCTACAGGCTATCGAAAATCGCGACGCGCACCGGCGACAAGGGCGAAACCGGCCTGGGCGACGGCAGCCGCGTGGCGAAGGACTGCGCCCGGGTACAGGCGCTGGGCGACATCGACGAGCTCAATTCGTGCATCGGCGTGCTGCTTGCCGAGAAGATTCCCGCGCTGCCCCGCAAAGCGCTGCTGCAGATCCAGCACGACCTGTTCGACCTGGGCGGCGAGGTCTGCATCCCGGGCCACAGCATGATCACGGAGGCGCAGGTGCTGCACCTGGACGGCTTGCTCGCCACGTACAACGGCAAGCTACCCCCGCTCAAGGAATTCATCCTGCCGGGCGGCACCCGCGCCGCGGCCCTTGTTCACCTTGCGCGCACCATATGCCGGCGCGCCGAGCGCAGCCTGGTCGCGCTGGGCCGCGCCGAGCCGGTCGGCGAGCGCGCGCGCCAGTACCTCAACCGGCTCTCCGACCTGCTGTTCGTGCTCGGGCGCACCCTCAACCGCGCCGGCCGGCGCGGCGACGTGCTCTGGCGCCACGAGCGCAAGCGTTAGAATTCTCCGCATGCCCTCCGTGCCGCGCCCGCATTTTCCTCGCATTCGTGCACTCCTGTTCGACGTCTTCGGCACGGTCGTGGACTGGCGCGGCTCGATCATCCGCGAATGCCGCGCGCTCGGCCGCGGCAAGAAGATCGCCGCCGACTGGGACGCCTTTGCCGACGCCTGGCGCGCCGGCTACCGGCCTGCCATGGCGCGCGTGCGCTCGGGCGAGCTGCCGTGGATGAACATCGACCAACTCCATCGACTGATCCTGGATGAACTCCTGCCGCGTTTCTCCCTCACGGGCCTCACCGAGGACGAAATCGACCATCTGAACCGCGTCTGGCACCGGCTCGACCCCTGGCCGGACGCGCGCCGGGGCCTCGCGCTGCTCAAGCGCGGGCACGTGATCGCCACGCTGTCGAACGGCAACGTGGCGCTGCTGGTCAATATGGCGAAGCACGGCCGCCTGCCCTGGGACGCCGTGCTTTCCGCGGAATTGTTTCGCCACTACAAGCCCGATCCACAGGCCTACCTCGGCGCGGCGGCGATGCTGGGCTTGGAGCCCTCCGAGGTGATGATGGTGGCGGCGCACAAGGACGACCTGCGCGCGGCGCAGGCCTGCGGCCTTGCCACGGCATTCGTGCGCCGGCCGCGCGAGCAGGGCCCCGGAGTCAAGGTGGA
Organism: Burkholderiales bacterium; assembly: GCA_038904015.1. Taxonomy (GTDB): domain Bacteria; phylum Pseudomonadota; class Gammaproteobacteria; order Burkholderiales; family SG8-39; genus RBG-16-66-20. The sequence continues at coordinate 21,261 of JBCKKZ010000014.1, forward strand.
CGTGGCGCCGGAGCCTTCGTTCGACTTCAACGCCAGGGATTTCGTCGACCTGGCCGCCAGGATGGCGCGGTGAGAGCGCGCGAAGCCCCCGACAAGGCGACGCGCCACCGCGTGCTGATCGTCGATGACGAAGAATCGATGCGCCTCTACCTCGCCCGGATCCTGGTCACCGGACTGCAGGCGGAGGTGAAGCTGGCTGGGACCTGCGAGCAGGCGCTGCGCCTGGCAGGCCGCTACGCGTATGACGCGATCCTGATCGACCTGCTGATGCCGGGAATCGGCGGCTTTGAGGTGCTGAAGGAAATCCGCCGCGCCTCGCCCAATGTCGCGACACCGGCGATCATCGTTTCGGTGCTCGCGGACAAGGCGACTCGGAACCGCTGCATGAAGGCGGGCGCCACCGCCTATCTGGTGAAGCCGGTGGAGCGCGATGTGCTGGTATCCACGGTCAAGGCGCAGATCGCCGGCCGCGGCAAACCGAAATCCAAAGGGAAATGACCATGCCGGAAAACCAGACGCCAATCGATCCCTCGCCCAACGGTGCCGCGCGCCCCAGGGTGCTGATCGTCGACGACGAGGAATCGATGCGGCTGCTCCTCGGGCGGACCGTAGAAGCCGTGCCCAACGTCGAGATCACCCTCGCCGGTACCTGCGAGGAGGCGCTGCACCTGGCCGGCAGCCGCGCCTACGACGTGATCCTGCTGGATCTCCTGATGCCCGGCGTCGGCGGCATCGAGGTATTGAAGGCGATCCGCGGCGCCTCGCCCAACAGGGAAACGCCGGTGATCATTGTCTCGGTGATAGCGGACGAGGTTACCAAAAACGTCTGCCGGTCGCTCGGCATCAGCGACTACATCGTCAAGCCGATCGTGCGCGAATCTCTCGTCGCCGTCGTCAAGGCACAGATCGCCCGGGACGGCGGGCAGCAAACCAAGGGGAAGTAGCCATGCCGGAAATCACGATCCAGAACGTCCAAGCGCTGGGCAAGCCGCTCGGCCAATACTCGCACATGACGCGCGTAAAGGGCGCGCAAGAGACGCTCTACATCGCCGGCATGCTCGCCGCCGGCGACGATTTCGACGCCCAATGCGCCGGCGTGTTCAGGCAGATCGAAACCGCGCTCAAGTCCGCGGGCGCGGGCTGGGGCAGCGTCGTGCAATTCACCACCTACCTGGTGCACTCGCAGGACATCCCGAAGTTCATGGCCTGGCGACTGCGCGAATTCCCGGAACTGTTCCCGGACGGCAAGTACCCGCCGAACACCCTCCTCGTCATCGACCGCCTGGTCGGCGAGCAATACCTGATCGAGGTACAGACGATCGCTGTGCTGTAAAAAGCCTTACGCCTACTTTTCCTCGACGAAAACCTCTTCGCGCTTCTTGCGCAGCGCGGGCAGCGCGACGATCACCAGCAACAGCACCGCGGCGATCATGAAGCCCATGCTGATCGGCTTCGAGGGGCTGATGAACACCCACGGATCGCCGCGCGACAGCAGCATCGCCCGGCGCAGGTTCTCCTCCATCAGCGGCCCGAGAATGAAACCGAGGATCAGCGGCGCCGGCTCGCAGCCGAGTTTGACGCAAACGTAACCGAGCAGGCCGAAGCAGGCCATCAGGAAGCAGTCGAACGGCTGGTTGGAGATGCTGAACACGCCGATCGCCATGAACAGCAGGATCGACGGGTACAGGATCCGGTACGGCACCGTCAGCAGCTTGATCCACATGCCGATCAGCGGCAGGTTGAGGATCACCAGCATCAGGTTGCCGACCCACATCGAGGCGATCATGCCCCAGAAGAGTTGCGGCCTTTCGGTCATCACCTGCGGACCGGGCGCGATGCCCTGGATCATCATGGCGCCGATCATCAACGCCATCACCGCATTCGAAGGAATGCCGAGCGTGAGCAGGGGAATAAAGGAAGTCTGCGCGCCGGCGTTGTTGGCCGCCTCGGGCGCGGCGACGCCCTCGATCGCGCCCTTGCCGAACTGGTGCGAGTACTTGGAAACCTTCTTCTCCAGCGTATAGGCGCCAAACGACGCCAGCAACGCGCCGCCCCCGGGCAGGATGCCGAGCGCCGAGCCGAGGGCGGTGCCGCGCAGGATCGGGGCGACCATGCGCTTGAAATCCTCCTTGCTGGGCATCAGGCTGCCGACCTTGCTGGTGAACACCTCACGGTGCTCCTTCTTCTCCAGGTTGGCGATGATCTCGCAGATGCCGAACATGCCCATGGCAACCGTGACAAAACCGATGCCGTCGGCCATTTCGGAGATGCCGAAGGCGAAGCGCAGCACGCCCGAATTGACGTCGGTGCCCACCAGCCCCAGCAGCAGCCCGAGGACCACCATCGCGATCGCCTTGATGAGCGAGCCGCTCGCCAGCACCACCGCCGCCACCAGACCGAGCACCATCAGCGAGGTGTACTCCGCGGGGCCGAATTTCAGCGCGACTTCGGCGAGCGGCGGCGCGAACAGCGCCACCACCAGCGTCGAGACGCAGCCGGCGAAAAACGAAGCAATGGCCGCGGTCGCGAGCGCTGGTCCCGCCCTGCCCTGGCGCGCCATCTGGTAGCCATCGAGGCAGGTGACCACCGAGGAGGACTCGCCCGGCAGGTTGATGAGAATCGCGGTGGTCGAGCCGCCGTACTGGGCGCCGTAGTAGATGCCGGCGAGCATGATCAGCGCGGCGATCGGCGCCAGGTTGAAGGTCACCGGCAGCAGCATCGCGATCGTCGCCACCGGGCCGATGCCGGGCAGCACGCCGATCAGCGTGCCGAGCAGTACGCCGATCAGGCACATGATGATGTTGAACGGCAGCGTCATCGACACGCCGGCGATGGTCATCGCCTGCAGCTTGAAGACCTCGATGAAGCCGATCGCGAGATTGCCGAAAATGCCGAAAATGCCTTCCATGGCGTTCCCCCTCAGCGGATCGGACAGATGTCGATGAAGTTCGGGCAGATCGGGAAGGGCAAAGACAGCGCCTTCACGAACACCAGCACCACGAAGATGCTGAGCACCACCGACATGATCGCCACCTCTTTCCACTTGAACTCATGCCCGCCGAAGGCGCTGATGAAAACCAGCACGATCGCGGCAAGGACCAGGCCGAGCGGCCTGAGCAGGTAGGCGAACGCGAGGCTCGAGGCGGCGATGAAGAGCAGCGGCCGGAAGTGGAACTTCGCCACGTCCGGACCTTTCTCAACGATCGAATCCAACAGCACCAGCAGGCCAAGGAAGGCGAGCAGGCCGCCCAGCATGACCGGGAAGTACGCCGGCCCCATGCGCACCGAACTGCCCATTTTGTAGCCGGCAATGAGCTTCGCGCCCACGATGTCGTTGATGAATTCGGGTGTGCCAAGCGCAAATGCGATGAAGAACAGCCCGAAGGCGATGAACATCAGCCCGGCCCACCAGTCCTGCTGGCTTTTGATCTTGATTTTCATGCGTCTCCCCCTGCTCGCGCGAGTGTAGCATGGGGTCCATGGCATTGTGCTTGCCGAATGCCGGACAATTGCCCCGCATCGGGGTGCTGCTGGCCGCGCTGGCATTGCTTGCGTCAGGCTGTGGTCAGCAATCCAAGTTGCCGCCGCTTCCCGCCGACGCCGTGGTGCTTGCGTTCGGCGACAGCCTTACTTACGGCACCGGCGCGAGCGAGGAAGAAAGCTACCCGGCGCAACTGGCGCGCCTGACCGGCCGGCGGGTGGTGCGCGAAGGGGTGCCGGGCGAGGTGAGCGAAGCGGGCCTCGCACGGCTACCCGCGGCGCTGGACGAGCACCAGCCGCGCCTGCTGCTGCTGTGCCACGGCGGCAATGACTTCCTGCGCCGGCTGCCCAGGGAAAAGGCCGTGGACAATGTGCGCGCGATGATCCGCCTTGCCAAGGACCGCGGCATCGACGTACTGCTCATCGGAACCCCCGAAATCGGCTTCACCCTGGCGCCGCCCGAGTTCTATGCCGGGATCGCGAAACAGTTCGGCATACCCTACGAAGGGGACGTGCTGACGAAAATCCTGAGGGACGCGAGTCTCAAGGCCGACCAGGTGCACCCGAACGCGAAGGGCTACCGCCTGATGGCCGAGCACGTCGCCGACCTGCTGAGGAAGTCCGGCGCGCTTTAGGAGAGGGTAACGGGGGAACCTGGGTTCCCCTGTTCCGAGTTCCCAGCAGGCGCGACCTGCGCAGCCGCGCCACGTCCTCGGGCCGGTCCACATCCCAAAGGGTACGCAGCTCCCGCCAGCGCCAGCGCAGCGCCTTGAGGCGGGCTCGGGTCTGCGCCAGGACCTGCGGGCCACCCCACGGGATGCCGTCGAACAGCCGCCGGGAAACCCGGCGCAGCCCGATCAAGACGTAACCGCCGTCCTCGGCGGGCGCAAGCACCGCGTCGGCGCCCTCGCGCAGGGCCCGCGCGGCGGCGCGCAGGTCGGCGGGCTCGAGCGCCGGGCAGTCACTGCCGATCAGCACCGCATGCGGATGGCGGCGCAGCACCCTCTTGAACGCACGGTACATGCGGTCGCCAAGGTTGCCCCTGCCTTGGGGATGAAGGTGGATGTCAAATTTCTTTTCATTCTTTCTGAAGAAAATACTGTCAATTCCCGGAGAGCAGAACAGACCGACACTGCCGAAACCCGAGGCAAGCGCGGTCTTCAGCGTCCGCTCCACCAGTCGCGCATGCAGCCGGGCCGCGCCCGTCTTGCCGAGCAGCGGCACGAGGCGCGTCTTCACGCGCCCGGGCTCGGGCGCCCGCGCGAAGACGATGAGCGCCGGCTCAGGCCTTGCTGGAGTAGCGCCGCGCAAGTTCATCCGGGGCCGCGCCGAGGAAATACGCGAGGCGCAGGCGCCACATGAGGAGCATGGTGCGCAGTATGCCGCGCTCCTCCCAGCGCCGGCCCGAGGTCACCGCCTTCTCTCGCAGGCAGGCGGGCGGCGATTGCCGCTTCATCACCTTGCAGAACGCGATGTCCTCCATCAGCGCGATTTCCGGAAAGCCGGCAAACGCCTCGCGGCGCACGAAGATCGCCTGGTCGCCGGTGGCGATCCCGGTCAGGCGCGAGCGCATGTTCATGAAAAATGCGATCACCGCGAGAAGCGGCGACGCGCCTTCGATTTTTACGTCGAATCTTCCCCAGACATTTTTTTTCAATGCATGCAATACAAATTCATCGGCGCGCTCCGGCAGGCGCGTGTCGGCGTGCAGGAACAGCAGCGCGTCCCCACTCGCGGCGGTGGCGCCGGTGTTCATCTGCAGCGCGCGGCCGCGCGGCGCGAGGATCACGCGGTCGGCAAGCGCGGCCGCGATTTCCCTCGTGCGATCCTCGCTGCCGCCATCGGCCACGATCACCTCGTGGCCGCGACTACGCAGCGGCGCGAGCTGGGCAAGCAGCGCGCCGATGAGCGACGCTTCGTTCAGCGCCGGGATGACGATGGAGAGCTTGAAGACGATCATCCCCGCTTCCATGCATGCCATCGTTCCGCCAGCCGCAGCAGCCCCTGCGGCGCGTGCGCCTTCTTCCAGACGCCGGCGGCGTACTTGTTGGCTTCCGCGAGCGTCGGATAGATATGGATGGTGCCGAGGATCTTGTTGAGCCCCAAGCCGTGGCGCATAGCGGCGACGAACTCCGCGATCAGGTCGCCGGCATGTTCGCCGGCGATGGTCACGCCGAGGATCCTGTCCTTGCCGGGCACGGTCAGCACTTTCACCACCCCATGCGCCGTTTCGTCCGCGATCGCGCGGTCCAGGTCGTCGAACCCGTAGGTCGAGACTTCGTAGGCGATGCCCTTTTCCTGCGCCTCGGTTTCGTTCAGGCCGACGCGCGCCACCTCCGGATCGGTGAATGTCGCCCAGGGGATCACCGAGTAGTCGACGCGCAACCTGCGGAACGATCCGAACAGCGCGTTCACCGCGGCGTACCACGCCTGGTGCGCCGCGGTATGGGTGAACTGGAAAGGCCCGGCGACGTCGCCGCAAGCGTAGATGTTGGGGTAGAGCGTCTGCAGGTATTCGTTGGTCTCGACGGTGCGTGCCTTGGTGGTCGGAATGCCGAGCTCCTCGAGCCCGTAGCCCGCGGTATTGGCAACGCGGCCCACGGCGCACAGCACCTCGTCGAATTCGAGCCGCACCTCCTGCCCCTGGCATTCGCAGATCAGCAGCTTGCGGCCGTCCTCGATGCGGAACTCCTTCGCCATGTGGTTGACGCGCACATCCACGCCCTCGGCGTTGAAACTCTTCATCACCATGGCGGATATTTCCGGGTCCTCGCGCATCAGGATGCGCGGCAGCATCTCCACCTGGGTGACCTTGGAGCCCAGGCGCGCGAATGCCTGCGCCAGTTCCGAGCCGATCGGCCCGCCGCCCAGCACCACCAGCCGCGCCGGCAACTGGCGCAATTCCCAGACGTTGTCGGAGGTGAGACAACCCACCGCCCCGATGCCGGGGATCGGCGGCACGAAAGGGCGCGCGCCGGCGGCGATCACGATGGCGCGGGTGGTAAGGGTCTGTTTTTTTCCCTCCGGGCCGGTGACCTCGACGGCCCACGGCGAAATGATCTTCGCCTCGCCTTGCATGCATTCCACGCCGAGCCCGGCATAGCGCTCGGCGGAGTCGTGCGGTTCGATGGTCTTCACCACGCGCTGCACCCGTTCCATGATGTCGGCGAAATCGAACTCGACCGAGGCTTGTTTGAGACCGTACTTTTTTGAATTCTTTATTTGTGAAATTACTTTGGCAGACTTCAAGAGCGCCTTTGACGGCACGCAACCGGTGTTGAGGCAATCACCCCCCATGCGGTGCTTCTCGATCAGGGTCACTTTCGCCTTCACCGCCGCGGCGATGTATGCCGACACCAGGCCCGCGGAGCCGGCGCCGATCACCACCAGATTGCGTTCGAAGCGCGCCGGTTTGGTCCACTTCGCGTATACGCGGCGCGCTCGGACCGCGTCCATGCCGCGCTTGGCGGCAAGAGGAAAGACGCCCAGCAGCGCGAAAGCCACGAGCAAGCCGAATGAGACCTGGAATTCGCCGAGTTTGGTTCCCGCGTAGACGTAGACGATGGTGCCCGCGAGCATGCCGAGCTGGCTCACCCAGAAGTAGGTCCAGGTGCGGATCGGGGTCAGCCCCATGAGGAGGTTGATGGCGACGAAGGGAAACGCCGGCACCAGGCGCAGGGCGAAAAGGTAGAACGCACCCTCCTTCGCCACGCCGTCGTTGACGGGCCTCAACTGGCCGCCGAACCTGGCCTGCACCCAGTCACGCAACAGAAAGCGCGAGGCGAGGAAGGCGAGCGTCGCGCCGATGCTCGAGGCAATCGAGACGACCACCGTGCCCCAGAAAAGGCCGAAGATTGCGCCGCCGACCAGCGTCATCACCGCCGCGCCGGGAAGCGACAACCCGGTGACCGCGACATAGAGCGCGAAGAATCCCAGGCCGGTGTGCAGCGGATTCGCCTGGTAATAGCCCTGGGCCCGGGCGAGCAGCCCCTGGAGATTCTCCGGCTTGAGGACGTGGTGACCGCCGAACGCGAAGAACGCGACGACCAGAGCGGCGAGCGCGGCAGCTGCGACGAGCCTGGAACTGTTCATGTTGACAACCTTTCAGCTGCCCGTTCGTCGCAACGGGCGCTGCCGCAATTACAGCAGATTCGTCGCGCGGTGGGACTGCTCGTCGATGAGCTGCAGGAGGCGCGCGCTGGTCGAGCGCAACCGCTGCGACAGCATCAGCACCAGCTCCATCAGGATCTTGGCGCCCAGCATCGGCTGCTCGACGATGATGCGCGCGAGGTTCTCGCGGTCGAGCACCGCGACCACGGTCGGCTCGGCGGCGATGCAGGTAGCGAAGCGCGGCTCGCCATCGATCATCGACATTTCGCCCAGCGTCTTGCCCGCTTCGACCACCGCGATCAGTTGCGGCATCTTCCAGCGGTCGCGCTTGTGCACCTCGACCTTGCCCTCGATCAGCATCAGCATGAAGTCTCCGCCATCGCCTTCTCGGATGATCTCGGTGCCGAGCGGCGCCTGGTATACGTCCATGAAGTGCGCCAGCAGGCGCACCTCGGCGGGCGAAAAATTCTCCAGCAGGTCGCACTTCGGAATCAGCGCGTGGATCTGCGGCGAAAACTTGGTCGCATCCCCGAGGTGCTCGAGATGGGAGAGGTGCGCTACTCGTTCGGCCATGGGAGTCTGGCGGGATTCTAGCCGATCAACCAGATTACGGTCGCGGTCCAGCCCGCGACCGAGGCCGCCAACAGGGGGTCACGCAGGAGTTCCTCGGCCGGATCCCCGCCGCCGCCGCGCAAGCGCAGGCGGTACAGGTATCGGGCGGTGCCGAGCAGCACCCAGGGCAGCGTCAGCCACAGGTTGCCGGTGCCGTGGATCAGCGCCGTCTCCGCGGCCGCCGTGTACCAGGCGTAGGTCGCGATCATGCCCGCGGCGCAGAGCGCGACCGCCTTGTCCAGGAACCCGATGCTGTAGTCCTCCAGCACCACGCGGTGCCGGCCTGCATCCTGCGCCAGGCGCGCGATCTCGGCCCGCCGCTTGGCAAAACCGAGGAACAGGGTCAGCAGGAAGCCGCAGGCAAGCAACCACTTCGAGGGCTCGATGCCCACGCCGAGCGTCCCCGCGAGCAGGCGCAACATGAAGCCGGCGGCGATGGCGATCACATCGAGCACCGGAATCCGCTTCAGCCAGACGGTATACGCCGCGCTCAGGCCGAGATAGGCCGCGACGATCGCGGCGGCCCGCCACCCGATCCAGGCAGCAAGCGACAGTGCCGCCGCTGCGGCAAGCGCGGACCACGCGATCGCCTCGCTCCTCGACACCGCGCCGCGCGCGACCGGCCGGCCGCGCTTGTCGGGGTGATCGCGGTCCTGCGCCGCGTCGTGCGCGTCATTGAACGCGTATACGGCGCCCGAGGCGAAACAAAACGCGAGCGTCGCCAGGAGCGCTGCATTGACCATCACCGGATCGCGCCAGGCGTGGCCGAACACGAGGCCCACCAGCACGAATGCATTCTTGACCCACTGCTGCGGGCGCAGCAGTTCTGCGAACGCCAGCGCGCGTTTCATTTGGGGAAATAGCGCTCGAAAAAATAGCAGCGGCCCGTGGGCAGCCATGGCGGAATCCGGTAGTAGCGCTCGCGGATGTCCGCCAGCGTGCCGCTGCGATAGGCCTCGTAGTTGAATGCGTAGCCGAGCACCAGGTGGTAGCTGCCGCCACCGAGCGGCACGCGCTTTACTTCGATAGCGCGGAAATATGGCCGGTAATCCTGCGCCAGCGGCGGCTCGCGCCGGAGAATCAGCAGGTCCTTGCCGGCGAGCGCCCGCCAGTCGGTATCGATGTCGTTCTGCCGCGCGTGCGAGGTTCCGCGGCCGAACACCGGTATCGGCCGCTGCGCGTGAAAGGCGAGCAACGCCGCCGAGGCATAGCTGTCGGCCGCCAGGACCTTGCCCGGCAGGTCCGGCGCCACTGCATCCAGCAGCTCGGCGATGCGGCCCGGGAACACCAGCCGCGCATGCAACCGGGTGGATTGCCAGGTATCCAGCGGCAGCGCCGCGATGACCACGATCGGGATCGCGTGCAGCGCCGCCAGCAGCGCGAATGCGCGCACGCTCGCGACCAGCTGCCGCCGCTCCAATGCGAGCGCCACGCTGAGCACCAGTGCAGGCAGGAACGACAGCAGCCAGTGCAGCCCGATGCGCTTCACGGGGCTGAGCGCGGCGAACACCGCGAACGGCACGAGCCAGGCGAGCATCAGGGCGCGCTCGCCGGGTCGCTGCCAGGCCTCGCCCAACCTGGCCCTGCCCCGCCACGCGAACCACAGCAGCGGCGCGGCGAGGTAGGCGAGCGACGCGGCATAGAGCGCGGGGGTCGCGAGCGACCAGCCGCTGCCATCGTCCTCGTGGCGGTTGATGGCATTGAACATCACGTTGCACCAGCAGGCCTCGTAGTTCCAGTAGAGGTTGAGCAGGCCGAACGGCAAGCCTCCCAGGAAAACGAGCAGAAACGCCTTTGGCCTTTTCGACAAAATGGACCAGACCAGAAAAGCCAGACCGAGCAGCACGGCGAAATACTTGGATAGGAAAGCCAGGCCGAGAAGGATTCCGGAAACGAAAAACAGGCCATTCGAGCCCTGCTGCGCTGCGCGGGCGAAAACGAGCACCGAGGCCACCGAGAACAGTACCAGCGGCGTGTCGGTGGTGATCAGCACGTTCCAGACGTTCAGCGGCATCAGCAGCACCGCAAGCGCCGCGAGGTTCGCCGTGTCCTCGTCGCGCCCGAACCCGCCGCGCAGCGCGAACCACGCACCGAGCGCGGCGAGCGGCGGCACCAGCACCGCGGGCAGGCGCAGCAGCCACGGCGCATCCGAGATCGCCACCAGCGGCGCCAGCATCCAGCCCACCATCGGAGGATGGTCGTAGTAGCCCAGGGAAGGCGCGCGGCCCCAGAGGATGAAGTAGGCCTCGTCGGCGGTCACCGGGGCCACGGCCGAGAGCCAGACGCGGAACACCAGCGTCGCGGCGAGCGCGACAAGCAACCACTGCCTGGAGTTGAGCGCGATCAAAGCGACGCCGGCGCCGCGGAGAAACTCAACGCCTGGCCTTCTTGCGGCGGGCTTTCACTGCGGCGGCGAGCACCTCGAGCAGCACGACCGAGTCGTCCCAGCCGATGCAGGGATCAGTGATGCTCTGGCCGAAGGTCAGGGGCTTGCCCGGCACGAGGTCCTGCTTGCCCTCCACCAGGTGCGATTCGGCCATCGCGCCGACAATGCAGCGCGAACCCGCGGCGACCTGCGCGCCGACGTCGCGCGCCACGTCCAGCTGCCGCTTGTACTGCTTGGACGAATTGGCGTGCGAGAAGTCGATCATCAGCCGGCATTCGAGCTTGGACTTCGCCAGTTCCTCGCAGGCGGCCTTGACGCTCGCCGCGTCGTAGTTCGGACTCTTGCCGCCGCGCAGGATGATGTGGCAATCCTCGTTACCGCGCGTCTCGACGATCGACACCTGGCCGCTCTTGTGCACCGACAGGAAGTGGTGCTTCTGGCGCGCGGCGAGGATTGCGTCCACCGCGATGCGCACGTTGCCGTCGGTGCCGTTCTTGAAGCCGACGGGCGCGGACAGGCCCGACGCCAGCTCGCGGTGCACCTGCGACTCGGTGGTGCGCGCGCCGATCGCGCCCCAGGACACCAGGTCGCCGATGTACTGCGGCGAGATCACGTCGAGAAACTCGCAGCCCGCCGGCACGCCGGCCCGGTTGACGCGCACCAGCAGATCGCGCGCGATGCGCAGGCCTTCATTGATGCGGAAGCTGCCGTTCAGGTATGGGTCGTTGATCAGGCCCTTCCAGCCCACCGTGGTGCGCGGCTTCTCGAAATAGACGCGCATCACCACTTCCAGCTCGCCTGTATGCTTTTTTCGCTCCCGGGCGAGTTTTTCGGCGTAGGCGAGCGCCGCGGCAGGGTCATGGATCGAGCACGGCCCGATGATCACCAGCAGCCGGTCGGATTTGCCGCGCACGATTTCGCGCACCCGCTTGCGCGTCTGCGCGACCAGGGTCTCGACCAGCGTGTTCTGGATCGGGAAAAAGCGGATCAGGTGCTCCGGCGACGGCAGCGGAACGATGTTCTCGATGCGCTCGTCGTCGGTGAGCGAAGTTTTCTCGTTGCTAGGTAGTGTCATGGTGGGCCTCGGTCAAAAAAAAACCGCCAGGCATTTCTGCTCTGGCGGTTTGATCGGTTTCGCTGGTTACGCGGCTAGCCGTTCTCCTCCGCCAGTGGGCGCGGAAAGGTGAAGAAATAGCCAAAGAACCAGCGGGTCATGTCTTCATTCAAGCACGAACCCGCGGCCCTTGTCTACTTGGCACTCCATCCGGGGCAGTGCCAATGGTGCAATTTGCTAGATGGCATGACTCATGCGAACGAGTAGAACCCTACATACGCTGCTCAACCCAGCCCTTGACCGATTGCAGCGCCGAAGCAAGCTTCGAAGGCTCGGTGCCGCCCGCTTGCGCCATATCGGGGCGCCCGCCGCCTTTGCCGCCGACCTGCTGCGCGACGAAGTTCACCAACTCCCCCGCCTTGACTTTCCCCGTCAGGTCGGCCGTAACGCCCGCGATCAGCGATACCTTGCCGTCGCTCACCGCAGCCAGCACGATCGCGGCGCTTTTCAGCTTCTCCTTCAGCTTGTCCAGCGTCTCGCGCAAGGTCTTCGCGTCCGCGCCTTCGACCGCCGCCGCCAGCACTTTGGCGCCCTTCACCTCCACTGCCTGCGACGCAAGATCCTGTCCCTGGCCCATGGCGAGCCTGGAGCGCAGCCGCGCCAGTTCCTTTTCCATGGTCTTTCGCTCTTCCCGTTCCGCAACAAACTTCTTTCTAAGAGCGTTGCCAGTGGCTTGGAAGAATCCTTTGGCAAAGTTCTGCTCGTCCTCTATCTCGTGGATCCATCGCAACACTCCCATGCCGGTCGTTGCCTCCACGCGACGCACGCCCGCGGCAACACCAGATTGCTCCATGATCTTGAAGAATCCGATATCTCCAGTGCGCGCAACGTGCGTACCGCCGCAGAATTCCCGCGACGACCCAATATCGAGCACGCGTACCTCGTCGCCGTATTTTTCTCCGAACAGCATCATCGCCCCCGAGCTCTTCGCGGCATCGATGGGCATGATCTGAGCCTTCGTCGGGGTGTTCTGCAAAATCTCACCGTTGACGATCTGCTCGACCTTGCGGATTTCGTCGTCCGATATGGGCTTGTCGTGGGCAAAGTCGAAGCGCGTCTTATCCGGATCGACGAGGGACCCCTTCTGCTGCACATGTGGCCCGAGCACCTCGCGCAGGGCTTTGTGCATCAGGTGCGTCACCGAATGATTGCGCATAGTGCTTTCGCGGCGCGCGGTATCTACACGTGCTTCGACCTGGTCGCCGACTTTGAGTGTCCCGGTTTTAAGCGATCCGTGATGACCGAACACCCCGGCTTGAACTTTCTGCGTGTCCACAACATCGAAAGTACCTGTGGATCCCACGAGCTCGCCTCGGTCTCCGACTTGGCCACCGGATTCGGCATAGAAAGGCGTCTGGTCGAGAACGACCGCGCCTAATTCGCCAGCCCTCAGCGATTCGACAGCAGTCCCTTCTCGATAAAGAGCGACGACTTTGGCCCCAACATTAAGAGAGTCGTATCCTTTAAATTCAGTCTTAAGACCACCATAGGCGAGTGCAGTCATCGCGGAGAAGTGAGCGGAGCCACGAGCGCGCTGTCTCTGCTCTTCCATTGCGGCCTCAAATCCCTCCACGTCAACGGCAATGCCGCGCTCCCTCGCAACATCGGCAGTTAGGTCGAGCGGAAATCCATAGGTATCGTGCAGCGTGAACGCTATTCTTCCGTCTAGGACACGATAGGCCCCGATGGATTTTGAATCCACAAGAAGGAGTCGAGTTTTGAATTTCGAGCCTCTAGCAATCCCTTCCAAACTTTCCTGCGTAGCTTCCGAAAGATCGCCAATTACAACAAAAATAAATTCAACAACCCCAAAAGAATCCCCATGGACTTGGAAGAACTGGAGTTTGCTTTGATAGTCATGGACTAACTGTCCTTCACCGTTTGCAGATCTCTTGAATTCGACCACTACTTCATCGTGGTTACTCAGCTCTAGCTTTGCGTCATACGAGTACTTGGTTCCGGATTCGTGCTGGACCGATATTCCGTCGATCCCAATTTCGATAGGTTTATAAATGCGACGCAACTTGGAAGTGATGAGAGCTTCATCCGTAAGACCACGCTCGAGCAAACCCATGCCACGGTCAATAGTCTCGAAGAATCGTTCTTCCTCCTGTCTGAGCACATCCGCGACGCGCTTCTTGTCCTTGCGAAGATCGGGATAGGCATCGCCCATCGCGCGGTCGAGGTCCTCGACAATGCGGTGAAAAAAGGGCTGCTTCTGGTCGAGCTTATAGCCATGGCGGATGGCGCGGCGAATAATCCGGCGTAACACATAGCCGCGACCTTCGTTGTCTGGGATCACACCGTCCACGATCAGGAACGAGCAGGCGCGGATGTGATCCGCGATCACGTTAAGCGACGGGTTTTTCAGGTCTTTCTGCCCGGTCTCGCGCGCTGCCGCCCTGATCAGTTCCTGGAACAGGTCGATCTCGTAATTCGAGTGCACGTGCTGCAGCACCGCGGCAATGCGCTCCAGCCCCATGCCGGTATCCACGCAGGGCTTGGGCAGCGGATGCATCACGTAGTCGTCGCCGCTTTTTTCCCTCTGGTATTGCATGAAGACGAGGTTCCAGATCTCGATATAGCGATCGCCATCGGCGTCCGGCGATCCGGGCGGGCCGCCCGGGATCCCCGGGCCGTGGTCGTAGAAGATCTCGCTGCAGGGGCCGCAAGGGCCGGTGTCGGCCATCTGCCAGAAATTGTCCGACTGGAATCTGGCACCGCCGGGCTTGTCGCCGATCCGGATGCAGCGCTCCTTGGGCACGCCGATGGTCTTGGTCCACAGGTCGTAGGCCTCGTCGTCCGTCTCGTACACCGTGGTCCAGAGGCGCTCGGGCGGCAGTTTGTAGACCGTGGTGAGCAGCTCCCAGGCGAACTGGATGGCGTCCTTCTTGAAGTAATCGCCGAAGCTGAAATTACCCAGCATCTCGAAGAAAGTGTGGTGGCGCGCGGTGTAGCCGACGTTTTCCAGGTCGTTGTGCTTGCCGCCCGCGCGCACGCAACGCTGCGAGGTCGTGGCGCGCAGGTAGGCGCGCCTCTCCTTGCCAAGGAAGGCGTCCTTGAACTGCACCATCCCCGAATTCACGAATAGCAGCGTCGGGTCGTTGGCGGGCACGAGCGAACTGGAAGCCACGATGCTGTGGCCCCGGGACTTGAAGTACTCGAGGAAGCTCGAGCGGATCTCGGCGGATTTCATTGTGCGGTCATTTTACGGTACGCCCGCCACTGCGAATGCCGAAACAAAACCTGGCACGCAAAACACCGTACCCCTAGCTCAACGAAGATAGAACTGCCCTTAACTCCTCTACGCTTATCCATGGTGTCCGATGGAGCATCCGATGACAATTCGCGCATACCAGCGCCAAGTCTTTCCTAGTAATTTTCGTAAGCTTCGTCGTATCTAACTTGGAAATCGGAACTCTATGATGTGCCTCGATGTAATCTCGACCACGCTTTCCATATCGACCCTCAAATTCAAAACCACAAGCTTCACAGAATAGGCGGCCATGCAATGCTTTATGCGCTTTTTTTGCGTCCTTAACTAGCGCTGCACTTCGGGACCGTTCAATTCGCACATGATTTACTAGCTTTGTACGTCCTTCGTCATACTCTCGCGTTGGCAACTCTTTCAAAAGCTCTGCAGCATCGGCTCCAACTTCCGCCTCAAATATTTTCTCAACCTCGTAGTCGCCACTGGCAGAGTCCTCGGCAATCAATTCTTTTGGACATGCCGCCCCCACACCACGCTGAAAATATTCATCAACGGTCTGAAAGCGCACCGCGACAGGAGGGGTAATTTGCGCACTTTTCCAGTTTGGCCATTGATTGTTCAAAATCAATTGAGTGACGTCACGCCCAATTCTTGTCAGTTCATATACTTGGTCATTGGCTTTATAGACAATATCTCGTGATTGCGCGCGAACGACATGATTCGCAGCCCCCAAATGAGCCATAAAGTAAATCTTTAGGTTCTCGGCTGTGCCATGTCTTTCTGGCATGCCAGGGTGCGGTGAAAGCATCTGCCGATTCTCGCGAGCACGAGCAATTGTCTTAGCGGCCGCCGGCAGATCACGCATGTGCTTCAGAGCAAATACTGCACCTCGCAACTCGCTTGCAGTCAGAATTCCATTGAGTCGATGCAGCAACCAATAACCCGCAAGGTAGGGCCGGACATCCGTTGAAGCTGCGCGAGCTCTATAGTCCGCGCTGTTTCCGCCAACTGGCAACGGGTTAGAGAATTGATATCGGGAGAGTCCCCAAATGAGCGCAACCAATAAATCTTTTTGCGCAACTTTCGATCGCCTATTTTTAGAGCAGAACGAAAGTACCTGTTCTCCAAGCGGAGTAAGGGAAAGCACGTCGGAGCGCGGCACGACATACAGGAGACCAAACTCCTGAAATGCAGCCTTTTTGGTCTCAACTTGGTGAGGATTTAACTCCTCGAACAGCTTTTTGGACTTTTCGTAGGAAAGCCCAGACTTAGCCGCATGACCTAATTCTAAAAAGGATTGCGCGAGTTCAGCCGGATTACCGGATGTCGCGAAAAAGTCCGGATAGCCAATAGAACTAGTGAACCAACAAAAGGGCACAGCCTCTACCTTTGAAACACCAAAATGTAGTCTTGCTTAATCTTTCCGCTGTTGCCTCTGCGCGGAAATTTCATGTAATGCCGACGTATTTCATACTGCATCCTATCCTTCAGAGTAAAGCCTGCACTCCTCAGCAATTCACAGGTTAAATCGACAGTCGGAATTGAAACTCCACGAATCACACTCTCACCAATAACGCATATATACCTGCTATTTCTCTGAAGAGCCTCAGCTGCCGATTCAGCGTGTTGAGCAAAGTCACAGAAAAAAGTGGCTAGATTGGCCGCTTCCTTTCGGCTCACACTCTCGACTATGCGATGAGATTCGGAAAAATGCTTTCTCAATTTGAGGCTAAGCCGCCCAAGCCATGTTGTACTGTAAGCAAACTGATCCCGAAAACCCATCGGGGTCTTGCGAAATGATCTGTACGCTGCGATGTTTCCGAGCCCAAGTTCGGGAAGAAGCCAAAAGTACTCAAGCATTTGGTTGTAAACGTAGTCGACAGAATCTATGTAGGGTGGCGAGGTAATAATGTCGGTGTCAGGAAGTGGACAGAGAAATCGTGCATCTCCAGTTTTCACTTCTCCTCTCGGCGCTATATCAAGGAGGGATTTGTACTCTTTCATTCCCTCCAATGCTTTCTTCAGAAATACCGGAAATAAATCTTTTGGCTCGGGAGGTTTCTTGGGGAGTGTGTGCGAAACATAGGTTTTCTGCGTTTGATCATCGGCATTGGATACGCGCCTAACAATAGAAGAGAAAACAATCAGCGAGAAATCGCGCAATCTTCCATTGAGTGCAAGGCAATGCCTCTTAATCCCAGACAGTTGCCGAATGCATGTCTCAGAAAACCAGTGTTTGAGATTCGGTATGTCAGGTACAGCGGTGGGGTCTCTCGCTTCATAGTCGCACTTGCGCCAATGATCTTCAAGCGCTACCAACTCATCGTCACTCAATGCGTTGACTTTCGCTGAACTAATAAGCACAGAGAGTCGGTCAACATCGAATCCCAGATATTCTCGTCTCTCTAGCGCCGCCTCAACCAGAGTTGTTCCAGATCCGCAGAAAGGGTCACATACTCTCCTACGCTCCCTCGGGTCCAGTATTTCTCTTAAGAAATACCTAGGCAAGTTTGGAATGAACTTTCCCGGGAAGCGATGAATACCGTGCGTGCAAGGAATGGTTTTCAGGCCCTCGGGGATTCGAAGAACGGGGCCATCCCTATCTATATTTACTTGAAGACTTTGGCCCAACGAATTTATTGGTAAGACAAGTTGATTCATTATGCCTTTTGCAGTACCACAACGCTCTCCCGCATGTATCGCTCCAAACTGCTTAACGTAGCTCGTTGCTGCGAACTCACATGCAAATGGCGCGCAACGTCAATTCGTGTCAATTTGTACGATTCCTCTTCGGCAAGCCGTGCAATGAGCGCATCACTAGGAACAATCGATCTTGCATACGCTGAGTTTCCTACCACAATGGCCACTGTCCCGCGCTTAGTCAATACACTACGTAGGCCTCGCAGAAGCTTCCTCATGTCTTCGAAGTATCCTTTAAGCGCTTGCTTTATACCCATTCGTACACTGCTGGCGCTGGAATCCATCACGTCGAGAAACGGCACCAGTGGTGCCCAGGTCGATTCACTCTTAAATCGGGCTGCAGCTAGATTGTTTCGAACACTCTGCCTACGCAATGAACCCATTTGCGATTGGCTAGAGACGAATCCGCCCATCCAAAGTTCTATCTTGAATGCCTCAAAATAATCGAATCGATTCGCGTATGGCGGGCTAAAGATTGCAAGATCAATTGGTCTTCCAAAATCAAGCGCACCTCCATCTAAGCATGAACTCGTTCTGATTATTGGCGCAGACCACTTAGAAAGATGTTGCGTAGAGAGGTCTTGCGCAATTTGTTCGCATTTTGAAATCCAGAGACGCTCGACGAATTCACGGACGCTGCGCCCAAAATACTTTGGAATCCACACGCGATCCGGGATCGTCTCGTACCTTCCTGGCTTGCGCTTCTTGTTTTTATATTTCAGACCATTGCCTTCCTTGAACGCGTTTGATGCATCTTCAAGGATGCTAAGCCAAGCAAGGACAAGCAGTTCATAGCTGCGCTCCATTGAACGCTTTGATTCAATGTAGGACCTGATTCGCAATAGCGTGTTCAAGCTCTGAGGCAAAAACAACTTTGAAAGCAGCGGATAGCCTGGCCGTGGTGCCGCCTCAAAGTCGCGATATTTTTTAAGCGATTCCCTATACAACTGCACAAAATTCGAGGAGTCGCGGTGGCTGTAGGACTTCGTCTTTACTGTCGCAACAAACGTGGCGAGCGGATTCAGATCAATTCCGAAAGACTGAACACCACTTCGAGCACTTTCGAGCAATGTAGTCCCACAACCACAGAATGGATCTAGCCGGTTCTTGGAATCCGGAAAAAGGTTCAGAAGATTAGGAGAAAAACCCTCTCTGTATCGAAACCAGCGATGAACTGGGAGATCTTCGGCCGGAGTCCAGTGAACAGCAGAAGCTAAATGCGGTGTAAGTGAGAACGGAAGTCCACGTTCAAGCCGCCTCAAAGCGTCCTTAAGGATTCTTTCTCTAGCTGTTCCTGAAGCTTTCACAGATCCCCTTAGCACTAGATATTGTGCATTCTAATGACAAATTCTCTATATCTTGTAGATTCCAAGGGGCGGGCTGAAACCCCACCCCTTGGCTTCTCAGGCCGCCAGCCGTCCGTACTTCACGAGCCTCGCGCGCACGCCGGTCTGCGTGCGCTGGTGCGCAGCCGCGAGGTCAGGCAAGCCCCTGCCGGCGTCAAAGCCCGAAAGGAGCTTCCGGTCCTCGTCCTCGGTCCACGGCTCGCCGGTCTTCGGCGGCAACTGCTGCTTGCGCCGCTCGAAGCGCTCCGACTTCTCCAGCGCCTCGGCCGCCGCGTACAGCGCGCGCACCGTCTGCGCGCGCTGATACACGCTGTCGGCGGCAAACACTTCGCCGCTTTCCGGATCGACGCCGTTGGCCAGCGAGCGCACCACGCTCAATGCTTCAGATTGATTCATTCGATTCACCTCCTCTCCGCCGCACCGATGGGGAAAAAAGCAAAGACGGCTCAGGGATCAACGATCAAACCGGCTCTCGCGATGACAAGAGGGAACGAATTATGTCGAAGGAAAATCCCCGGCCCTGGAGAAACCGCATGCGCTTCGCGCGTTCTTCGCGCGTTGCCGCCGGCTCGCGGTACTTGCGGCTCAGAATGCTTCTCGCGCGCTCCAACTCTCCCTCGCTGGAGAGGTGATCGACGATATCCCTGCCGACGCCCTTCGCCTTCAGGTCCTGGCGGATGCGTGCCGCGCCGTACTTGCGCGATAGCACGTGCGCTCGCTCGGAAGCGAAGCGTTCGTCGGACAGCTGTTTTCTTGTTTCCAATTCAAGTAAAAGAAATTCCAGAGCTTCCGGCGACTCCGAGCGCGGCGCCAGCTTGCGCTCGAGTTCCGCCCGGGAGTGCTCCCGGCGCGCGAGCAGCCGTAATGCCCGCGCGCGGAGCTCCGTTGCAGTGTCAGGCTGGTCGTTCACGTGCGGGAATTAACCCCGTTTGCGCGTCGGCAGTTTCTCGACCTTGTTGTCGTCCGCGACGGCCGCTTGCGCTTCCACCACCGGCTTGAGCACGCCCGCCTTCTCGCGAATCTTGGTCTCGATCTCCTGCGCCATCGCGGGATTTTCCTTGAGAAATTCGCGGCAGTTGTCCTTGCCCTGGCCGAGCCGGTCGCCGTTGTAGATGTACCAGGCGCCCGACTTCTCCACCACGTTGTGGGCGACGCCCAGTTCGAGCACCTCGCCTTCGCGGGAAATGCCCTCGCCGTACAGGATGTCGAACTCGGCGTTGCGGAACGGTGGCGCGACCTTGTTTTTCACCACCTTGACGCGGGTTTCCGAGCCGATCACTTCGTCGCCCTTCTTGATGGCGCCGATGCGGCGGATGTCCATGCGCACCGAGGCGTAGAATTTGAGCGCGTTGCCGCCGGTGGTGGTCTCGGGGTTGCCGAACATGACGCCGATCTTCATGCGGATCTGGTTGATGAAGATCACCAGGGTGTTGGTGCGCTTGATGTTGGAGGTGAGCTTGCGCAGCGCCTGGCTCATGAGGCGCGCCTGCAGGCCCATCTGCGGCTCGCCCATCTCGCCCTCGATCTCGGCCTTGGGGGTGAGCGCGGCCACCGAGTCGATGACGATCACGTCCACCGCACCCGAGCGCACCAGCATGTCGGCGATTTCCAGCGCCTGCTCGCCGCAGTCCGGCTGCGAGATCAGCAGGTCGGCGGTCTTCACGCCGAGCTTGCCGGCGTAGGTGATGTCGAGCGCGTTTTCCGCGTCGATGAAGGCGGCGGTGCCGCCGACCTTTTGCATTTCCGCAATCACCTGGAGGGTCAGGGTGGTCTTGCCGGAGGACTCCGGCCCGTAGATCTCGACCACCCGCCCCCGCGGCAGCCCGCCGACGCCGAGCGCGATGTCCAGGCCGAGCGAGCCGGTGGAAACCACGTCGATGTCCTTGATTGCGGCATCGTCCATCCTCATGATGGAGCCCTTGCCGTACTGCTTCTCGATCTGCGCCAGCGCCGCGTCGAGCGCCTTCTGTCTGTTGTCGTCCATTCCTGTACCTCTTTTGTTGGCTGTCGACATCTTCGGCGGGATCAGTTGGCCACTGCCCCGGGCCGACACCGGATACTGTATAAATGCACATGTATTGTGGTCGGTTGACAGGCCCCTGTCAAACAGGCCACTGCGGGCCTGCGGTAGAATCCGAAAACTTCTTTGGAGACAAGACGATGGCGAAAGTTTCGTTCCTCGGCCTCGGGGTCATGGGCTACCCGATGGCGGGCCACCTGCTGAAAAAGGGCGGCCACGACGTGACCGTCTACAACCGCAGCCCGGCCAAGGCGGCCCAGTGGGTCAAGGAATTCAAGGACCTGGGCGGCAAGT
Source organism: Burkholderiales bacterium (assembly GCA_038904015.1). Lineage (GTDB taxonomy): Bacteria > Pseudomonadota > Gammaproteobacteria > Burkholderiales > SG8-39 > RBG-16-66-20. Next base: position 42,534 of record JBCKKZ010000014.1, read on the forward strand.
CCGCTCCGACCCCAAAAGCGGCCGCCGAGGGCGCCGATTTCGTCCTGATGTGCGTCGGCAACGACGACGACGTGCGCTCGGTCGCTCATGGCGACAACGGCGTCCTCGCGGGCCTGAAAAAGGGCGCGGTCCTGATCGACCACACGACGGCTTCCGCGGTTCTTGCCAGAGAATTATCCATAGAAACAAAAAAACGCGGCGTCGGTTTTGTCGACGCGCCGGTTTCGGGCGGCCAGGCGGGCGCGGTCAACGGCCAGCTCGGCATCATGTGCGGCGGCGACCAGGCCGATTACGACAAGGCGCTGCCGGTGCTGAACGTGTACGCCAAGATGTGCGCGCTGATCGGCGGCGCGGGCTCTGGTCAACTCACCAAGATGGTCAACCAGGTGGCGATCGTCGGCCTGCTGCAGGGGTTGTCGGAGGCGCTCAACTTCGGCCTCAAAGCGGGGCTCGACATGGAGAAGGTGATCTCGGTGATCTCCAAGGGCGCGGCGCAGTCCTGGCAGATGGATAACCGCTGGAAGACCATGGTGGCAGACAAGTACGAGGGCTTCGGCTTCGCGGCCGACTGGATGCGCAAGGATCTCAACATTGCGCTCGCGGAAGCAAAAAAGAATGGCGCCCACATGCCCGGCACCGCGCTGATCGAGCAGTACTACGGCCGCATCAGCGCGAGCGGCCACGGCCGCTGGGACAACACCGCGCTGATGGGCCTGCTGAAATAAAGAGGGTCAGTGAAATAAAGGGAAATAAAGGGGGTCAGAGCAACTTTTTCCCAGTTCGTGCGTTGATCAGACCGTGAAGACAGCCCGCCTTCCGGTCCGATGCCACGGCGCCGCCGACTAGACGCCGCGGGCGTACCGCTTCACGTCATTCAGCGCGGGAACAATCGCGCGGCTTGCTTCTTCAGCGACATCGACCGGCGGCTCTATCTCAAATGCCTCGCCGATGCCGCGCGAAGGCGCGGTTGCGCGATTCACGCCTACGCCCTGATGACCAACCACGTGCACCTGCTCCTTACTCCGGAGAAGACCGGCAGTACGTCGTTGATGCTGCAGGACCTCGGTCGCAAATACGTTCCCGTCGTGAATAGACATCATGACCGGACAGGGACATTGTGGGAAGGAAGATTCAGGTCCAACCTCGTGGATAGCGAAACCTATCTTTTGACCTGCCATCGCTATATCGAATTGAATCCCGTGCGCGCCGGAATGGTTGCCCGACCCGCTGACTACCCTTGGACTAGCCACAGGCACTACGCGCGCACTAACATCGATCCTATGGTCAAGGAGCACCGCGTCTTCACCGAACTGGGATCCACTGCGGAAGATCGCTGCCATAATTTCCTGGAACTATTCGGCAGTCAAGTCAACGATGCCGAACTGGATCAGCTACGGACCGCCGTAAACAAAGGCTGGGCGCTCGGTTCGGACGCATTCCTCGATCGCATGGAGGCGATGGTCGGTCGATCCGTTCGCCCTCCTCGTCGTGGCCGGCCCAGGAAAGAAAACGACTCCGTCCGCCAACCGGCAGCCTCTCAGGAAGAAATGTTGTTCTGACCCCCTTTATTCCGGTGCAGTTTCCAGGTCGCCAGGGGGCCGAGCAGTCCGCCGATTCCTAGCGTCATCCATGCCGCGCCCCACGCGTAGGTTTCTCCTGAAAACAAATCCAGCGCGACGCCGAAGACCACCGGGCTGATGACCCCCATACCGAAGCCGATCACCGAGCGCACCGCGTAGGCCACGCCGAGGTAGTGCGGTGGCACGGATTCGGCCAGCACCGTCGAGTGCGTCGAGGAATCGGCGATGCCGGCGAAGTTGTAGAGGCACGCCAGCGCCACCAGCAGCGCTATCGGCAGCGCAATCAGCCAGCCGATGGTGAACGACAGTACCAGGCTGACGCAGGACCACAGCAGGATGGTCCGGGTGCGGCCCCAGCGGTCGGCCATGGTGCCGCCGACGATTGAACCCGCGATGTTCGCCATGTAGGTAAGCGCGGTAAACAAAAGGGCGTTCTCGGGAGAACTTCCGTTCAGGAGCAGCGCGGCTGTGAGGAACGCGGGCAGCCAGGCCCACAGCCCGAGCAGTTCCCAGTTATGCGCGCTGTAGCCCCAGATCGACAGCATGCCGCGGCGGTTGCGCCACACCGCCGGCAGCGACGCAAACAGCGCTTCGCCGGCAGGGCGCGCGTGCACGAGATTCGGGGTTTGTTTCAATACAAGCATGCCAAAAAACCATGCCAGCGCGGGCAGCACGGCGATGACACCGAGCGCGCCGCGCCAATCTGTGAACTTGAGCGCCGCGCCCGCGACCAGCAGGCAGACAGCGTAACCGGCGCTGGAGCCCGCGATCAGGAAACCCATCGCGCGGCCGCGGCGCTCGCGCGCCACGTTGTCGTTGATCAGCGCCAGCGCCGGCGTGTAGGAGCCGCCGCTGCACAGCCCGGTCAGCAAGTGCAGCCAGTAGGCCGAGGCAAAGCCGTCCGCGAACAGCACGAACAGGATCGGACTCGCCCAACCCGCGACGCCGGTCAGGATATAAGTGCGCTTCGCGCCAAAGTGATCGGCAAGAAAGCCGACGACGAAGAGCGAGGTCAGGTAACCCAGGTGGAAGGCCGACTGGATCAGTCCCGCCTCCTTGCCCGACAAGCCCCATGCAGCCTGCGTCAGCGGCAGCACCGCCGAATACGCGACGAACCAGGTCGCGCTCAGCACGCGGCTCGAGCACAGCGCCGCCAGCCAGGCGGCGGATCCCGGGGAAAAACTCACGCCGCCGTGCTCAGCCGGACCGGGATGCGTTTCGACCCGAAAGGTTTGCCGAATTTGCCGTAGCGCCCCGCGAGCTTCGCGCCGCAGAACTTGCACGCGCCCTGCTCGGTCACCTTGTAGGCATTTATTTCGTACCAGTCGCGCACGATCAACTGCTCCTCGCATGACGGGCAGTAAGTGGTTCCGCCCTCCGCGTCGTGCACGTTGCCCGTGTACACGTACCTGAGACCATGCAGTTGTGCGATTTCCCGCGCGCGCCTCAGCGTCGCTGGCGGCGTGTTCGGCAGGTCGGTCATCTTCCAGTCGGGGTGGAAGGCGGTGAAGTGCAGCGGCACCTCGAGCCCGAGGTTTTTCGCGATCCACCTGCATTCGGCGTCGATCTCCGCTTCGGAGTCGTTCTTGCCGGGAATCAGCAGCGTCGTGATCTCGAACCAGACGTCGGTTTCGTGTTTCAGATAGACCAGCGTGTCGAGCACCGGCTGGAGCTTCCCGCCGCAGATCTTGAAGTAGAACTCCTCGGTGAAGCCCTTGAGGTCCACGTTCGCCGCGTCCATCTTGGCGTAGAACTCGCGCCGCGGCGCCGCG
>JBCKKZ010000015.1:0-41052 GCA_038904015.1 Burkholderiales bacterium
AGGCCCGGTACTCCGCCGGAAAGCGCGCGTATTTTGCAAGCGCCTTGCGGCGCAGGTCTCCCAGCAGGAACCAGCCGTAAACGCGATTGCAGCCCGAGGCGAGCTTCGCGCCGGATGCGGCGAGGCTGAACTGCGCGGATACGGCAGCGGCGCGGCGCAGCACGGCCTTCGCATCGTCGCCTTGGTTGCAAAGCCACTTGAGCAGCGAATTTCCGCCGAGCGAGACGCCGACGGCGTAAAGGGCCTCGCTGCGCAGTGCAAAGCGTTTCAGCATCCAGCCGATTTCGTCCGCGTCGCCGGAATAGTACGAGCGCGGGAGCCGGTTCGGCTCGCCCGAGCAGCCGCGAAAGTGCGGCACCGCAATGCGCCAGCAGCCGGTCGCCAGCGCCTGCGCGTCGAGCGCGCGCGCATAGTGCGACCGGCTGTCGCCGCCGACGCCGTGGAACAGGACCAGCAGCCGGGGCGCGTGCTCCGGGCCCGCCCAGTCGACGTCGATGAAATCGTCGTCGGGCGTGATCCAGCGCTCACGCTCGTAATCGATGCGCGGATGAGGCCACAAACTGCCGACGATCGTCTGCAAGTGCGGCCCCCGGAGCGGCCAAGGTGCGCGGTAGGATTCCATGAACGACCAGTGCCGATCATACGGCAGTCACACGCAGCCCGATAGTCCTTGACCCGGCACGAGGGCAACGGCAAGATGCCCCAGGCTCTTTAGGGGAGGGTCATGCCGGAACGAAACGCGAGCCAGTCGGGCCCGGTGGAAGGCTTCATCGACCGGATCGTGACGGCGGCGGCGGAGTGGGCCACGCTGATCGGGGCTTCGGTCGTGGACTGGGGTTATTTTTTCTTGATGCGCAGGCCCCGGCTGCTGCGCACGGTGGCGGGCGTAGGGCGCCGCTGGGCGCCGGTTTTCCCGCTTGGCCGCCACAAGCTGCTGTTCCGCGCCGAGGACGTCCACGAAGTCCTCGAGCGCAACGACGACTTCCTGCTCGGCCCGATCAACGAGCGCAAGGTTCGCAGTGGCGATTTCGTCATCTCGCTCGATCCCGGTGCGCAGTACGCCGAGGAAAAGGCCTTGATCCGCGAAGCCTTCCCGCTCGACCGCAACGACCGCGTCTACGGCATTGCGACGGCGGCCGCCGAGCGGCAGCTCGCGGGCCTGCCCGCGTCCGGGGCGTTGAACCTCGTGCCGCTCATGGAGCGGGTCACGGTCCAGGTGGTCGCGGAATTCTGGGGACTCGATCCGCGGCAGGCGCGCAGCAAGGTGGTCCGCATGCCGCGCGGCGCCGGACTGGATGAAGGCGCCGAGACCATGCGGCTCTGGCTGCGCAAGCTGGCCGCGCTCATCGCCTCGCGCGATCCTGCGCCGTTCGGCGTCATGGAGGTCGGTCACGCCTGCGCGGACGAGTACGTGCGCTACGTGAAGAATGCATGCGAGGCGATGGCAGCCGCGGACCCGGCGGGCGCGGCCGATACCGTGCTCGGTCGGATCGTGGCGCGCCGCCCGCGCACCGAGCAGGCCTGGCGCACGGCTGCCGGGCTCATCGTCACCGGCACCACGGTGGTCACCAAGGCCTTCACCCATGCGTTCGAGCAACTGGTGGGCAATGCAGATGCACTGAAGCGGGCCACTGCGGCCGCAAAGGATCGGGACCGCCAAGCGCTGGAGCGTCTCATGATGGAGGCGCTGCGCTTCAATACCGTGTTTCCGATGATCGCGCGCTACTGCCCGCGCAACGCGACGCTCGCAAGCGGTACGCCGCGCGAGGCCGAGATTCCCGCCGATTCGATGGTTGCGATCAGCCCGGCCGGCGCCATGTTCGATCCGGAGGCGGTCGAAAATCCCGACAGCTTCAGCGATCACCGCGGGCTGAATTTCAATCCCGACTGGATTTCCGGCGCCGCCGGTTACGCAATCGGCAATCACTACCGGCCCGGGCGCGACAGGGAGGACGCCGGGAGGATGTGGCGCGGCATTTACATGCATTTCGGCAGCGGCGCGCACTGGTGCCCGGCCGACGGGATGGCGCTCGCTGAAATCAGCGCGATGTGCGGCGCCGTATTGCGCGCGCTGCCCGAGGTCCGGATCAAGGCATGGTTGCCGGAATTGCTGTACCGGCCGCTGCGCTACGACGGTCCGGCCGTATGGCGCCTCAAGGTGCGCTATGGCTAGGCGCAGGCCGAAGGCCGCCACGCAGCGGGCATTGACGATCCTCAAGCCGCTGCGTGATGCCAGCGAGCGCGCGGCGCTCGAAAGCATCCTACGCGGCCATGGGAATGCGATGCAGTCAGGCGGAAACTCGGCCCTGCGGGACGCATTCGACGCCATCGAGGGGCTGCATTACCTGTCGTGGTTCGTGATCGACGGCGTCGAGTCCGCATCGAATCCGGGTGCCTTCGAGCCACCCGTCCTGGTGCTGGAAGCGAATTTCGATGGTGCAGAGAAAGCTTTTCTCCGGCGGCTGGCGGGCAACGCGGCCACCAAGGCTCTGCTCGACGAGATCTATTCCAGGTGCAGCGGCTATCCCGTCCCGGGTTCTTCGGCTGAATTCACGGCGCATTGCCTCGCGCTCGGCAATTCGCGACCCGAGGTCTTCTACGTCGCCCGGCCAGGCCAAAGCGCTGCCCAGCTCAAGGAGGAGGCGCGGCTTGCAGCGGCGATTGAGGCCGCGGTTGGGTCCCTTGGCGAGCCGTATGGACGACGCCTGGAGCACCTGCGCCGAATCTGGGACCGCCTCGGTTCGGCGCAGCGGCGGCTGATCCCGAATGCGCCGATGAAGCCGTTCTGGGTGCGCCACAGCCTGCGCGAGCAGCCGCTCAAGGCCGTGTTTGCGTTGGTCGCCTTGCTTGCGGTGGGCGGCCTGATCACGCTCGCGCTGATCGGGCTTGACGCATTGGGGGCACCGCTCTGGGAGTGCCTGGTTCCGCCGCGCCGGGTCGCCGACGCGGCCCTTTGCGCGGCCTTGGTGCTGGCCGCGCTCGCCGGCGCCGGGCTTGTCATCTGGGCGTTGTTCCATGTCATCGAGGCGCCGAAGGACATCCGCCTCTCCGCGCGAGTCCGCATCTGGGGCCGCAAGTTCCGCGCGATTTTCCGGGCGACGATCAGGACGCTGCCTGCGGCGCTGGCGCTGGTGGGCGTCGTCGCGTTCCTGTCCTGGCAGGGGGCGTTGCTGCTGCATTGGGCCAGCTACGTCGTACTTGGGCTTCTGGCGATCGCGCTGCTGGCCGGCCTGCTGCTCGTCCTGGTCGCGATGCGCGAACTGGTCGATGGCGTTGACGGCATGGCCTGGGACCCGGCGAAGCTCACGCGCCTGAGTGCGCGCGAAGATCGGGGCGTGCAAAATCACTTTATCAGCGTGACGCCGGTGAAGCCCGGTCGGTTGCGTCAAGCGGTGCTGCGCATCGTGCTGTTTCTGGTCAACCTTCTTGCCCGCGTCCTGTACGACCGGCGCGGTCTTGCCGGGATTCCGTCGATCCATTTCGCGCGCTGGCAACTCCTAGACGGCGGCCAGCGCCTGCTGTTCGTAACCAACTACGACGGCGGCTGGGGCGGCTATCTCGGCGATTTCGTTGCGACCGCCGCGTTCGGCATGAACGCGATCTGGGGCAGCAGCGGCGGCTTTCCGCGCACGTTCTACCTGTTCTTCGACGGCGTCAAGGACGAGCAGCGCTTCAAGTGCTACGCGCGCAACAGCCAGCAGGAAACGCTGTTCTGGTACCAGCGCTACCCGGAACTCAGCCTCGCGGCCATCCGGCGCAATGCCGAGATGCGCGAAGAGCTTGCCCGGCTCTCGGAGCACCTGGCGCCGGGCGCCGCACCGGCCGCGGAGTCCGAGCTGGATGCATTCCTGCGCCGCTTCGCGGTGCCCGGGAGGTAGCATGGACCAACTTGAGCTCGACGACATCCAGGGCCTGATCCGCCACGGCTATCCGTACTTCCGCGTCGCGGAATATCTGTTCCTTGGCATCGACGACGACAACGTTGCCGGCGCCAAGGCCTGGCTCGCGGCACTGCGCAGCGAGCCGTGGATCGACCATGCGGGCTTGCATGCGCGGCGGCTGCGCAAGGAGGACTGCGGAGTCGCGATCGCATTCACGGCGGCCGGGCTGCAGAAGCTCGGCGTTCGCGAAAAGGACATGCATTCGTTCGTGATCGAGTTCCAGGAGGGCATGGCAGAGGAGCACCGTTCGCGCATCCTCAACGACCGGGGCGCCAACGCGCCGCAGGGCTGGAAATGGGGCTACCAGGATGCCTTGCACGCCCTGCTGATCGTGTACCAGAAACCGGCGCAAGAGGAAGTTCCGGTCAGGGAGATCATGGCAATTCCGGGCTGTCCGCGCATTTTGCGCCGGATCTCGGGCGTGAGCACGAATACCGAACCCTTTGAATTCACCGACGGCATATCGCAACCGTTTGTCGAGGGACTCACGCGCAAAAGGGCGCCGCGCGGCGTGCGGCCCGTGAAGCCTGGCGAGTTCGTGCTTGGCTACCTGAACGAGTTCGGCCGTTATCCCGCCTCGCCATCGGTCGAGATGGACGGGCGCGCCCGGGGCCTGCTGCCCGGGCGAACCGACGGCCGCGCGGACTTCGGGCGCAACGGCAGCTTCCTGGTCATGCGGCAACTCGAGCAGCACGTGAAGGCCTTCAAGGACTTCGTGAATGGCGACGAGCAGCTCGCGGCACGCATGGTCGGTCGCTGGAAGAACGGCTCGCCGCTGGTGCGCTATCCCGGCGAGGACGGGCGCGCGAGGTCCATGGCAGAGCTCGTAGAGGAGAACGACTTCGGCTATCACGGCGAGGATCGCCACGGCTTTCGCTGCCCGGTCGGCGCGCACGTCAGGCGCGCCAATCCGCGCGATTCGCTCGCCGACGCGGCTGGAATTGCGCCGCACGAGGCGCGGGCGCTCGTCGACCGGCACCGGATCCTGCGGCGCGGGCGCGTCTACAGGGAAGACGACAAGGAAGGTCTGCTGTTTCTGTGCCTCAATGCGAACATCGAGCGCCAGTTCGAGTTCGTGCAGAGCACCTGGCTGATGAATCCCGAGTTCGGCGGGCTCAAGGACGAGATCGACCCCTTGCTCGGCGTTGCCGTGGACGACGCGCCGCGCGCGATGACCTGCCAGCACTCGCGCATGGCCAGACGCGTGGACGGCCTGGGGCGCTTCGTCACGGTCCGCGGCGGCGCGTATTTCTTCGTTCCGGGCCTGAATGCGATCGACTACCTGGCGCGGCCCTGAGCGCGTTCAAGCGGCAAGGCGATCGGCGGCTTCCTGCGCCGACCGGGCGAGTTGCGAAAGGCCGATCTCGGCGTAGAGCGCGGCGGCGCTGCGCCACTCCGCCCCCGCGTCCGCGAGGCGGCGGCGCTGCTCGAGCAAGCGGCCCAGCCCCGCGCGGCATTCCGCGGCCAGCGGTCGCATACCCTGGGCAAGCGCGCGCTCGAGCGCCTGGCGGTAGCGGGCTTCCGACTCCTCGAAGAACGCGGCGCCGCGCGCCGCCTGCACTGCGGCGAGGCGCAGCAGTGCGAGGCCATGATGCAAATACTCATGGCTCGCTTGCGTACGCTCGACCGCCTCCTCGGCCTGCCGCAGCGCCTCGCCGAGACGTCCGGCGCGCTCGTAGGCGAACGCAAGCGCCATCAGCAGGTAGTTGCGCCCGTAGTGGCCGGAGGTGCGCACCACCCCGCGCGTTTCGACAGCTTCCTCGATGGTCTCGATCGCCTCTTCGGGGCGGCCCAGTTCGGTGAGCGCCACCCCGCGCCAGGCCGCGAGAGGCGCAAACATGGTCAGCACCTCGCCGTTCCGGGCGATCTCGGTCGCGGACTGCAGCGCCGCCAGGGCCTTTGCCGCGTCGCCGCGTGTCAGGTGATAGTGGCCGAGCTGCATGCGGATCAGTGCCTGCGAATAGGGATGGCCGGTCTGGTCCGCAAGCGTGCAACCCTGCTCAAGGTGCGGCAGCGCCTTGGCGAACTCGCCGGCGAACGTATATGAAGAACCGAGGAAAGTGCGGCACAGGACGCTGGGGTAGGCGGCCCAGCCGAAGCGCTTGAGTTCGAGCTCGCCCGTCAGCAAGCCGGTCAGGCCGAGCAGCAGTTCGTTGCAGCCTGCCAGATCACCAAGTGCGTGGCGCGCCACCGCCAGGCTGAACTGGGCCGAGAGGCGCAGGCTGAAATGATCCTGCTCGTCCGCGATGACGAGCGCCCGCTCCGCCGATGCCAGCGCTCGCTCATGGTGCCCCGCCATCCAGAGCGCGGTGGAGATCTGGGTGTGCACGGCCGCCAGTCGTCGCGGGTCGGCGATCGACGCCGCCAGTGCTTCGGCCTCAAACAGGGTGCTGAGGATGCGCTCCTGCTCGCCGAGCGGCAGCAGCGCCGCGAGGCCGGCGAGGCGCAGGTCGATCGCTGCCTCCGAGCGGGCGCGGCCGGGCGCGAGGTGCTCGACCACGCGCAGCCCGCGGTCGAGGATCTGGATCGCCTCGTCGTTGGCGAAGCGCGAGGCGGCGCGCGAGGCCGCCATGATGTGGTAGCGGATGCACTTGTCCCACTGCTCGGCGCGGAAGCTGTGCTCGGCGAGGCGCTCGACGTGCTCGCTGATGCGCTCGCGGTAGACTTCCTCGAAGACCTCGACCACGCGGCCGTGCAGAGCCTTCCTCTGCGTGCTTAGCAGGCTGCCGTAGGCGACCTCTTGATTGAGCCCGTGACGGAAGCCGCACAGCGTGCTCGGAAAATGCTGCAGCTCGTACATCAGACCGGAGTCCACCGCCGCGGCTAGGCGCGCGGCGAACGCCGGTTCATCCAGCCCGCTCACCCGCCGCAGCACGTCGACCGCCATCTCGTTGCCGACCACGGCCGCGGTCTGCACCAGCGCCTTGGCGTCGGGCGCCAGCGCATCGATGCGCGCGGCGATCAGCGCCGTAGCGGTCGGCGGGATGTCGATCGCCGGGTCGGGTTCGCGTAGCGCGTAGTTGCCCGGGTTGCCGACCAGGACGCCGGACTCGATCAGCGTACGCACCGTCTCCTCGATAAAGAAGGGATTCCCGTAGGTGCGCTCGGTAAGAAGCGCACGAAGGCGCGCCAGCTCGGGCGCCTCGCCGATCAGGGTGCGCAGCATCGCATCGGTGAGGTCGGGCGGCAGAGGGCGCAGCTGGCAGCTGAGCGCGCCGGCCTGCGGCGAGCCGGGGAGCGCTTCGCGTCCGGTCAGCAGCATCAGCAAGTCGCGGCCGGGCGGGTCGCGCAGCAGGCCCTCGACGAACTCAAGCGACTCCGCGTCGAACCAGTGCAGGTCCTCCCAGATCAGGATGACCGGCTGGCGCTCGCAGAGCTCCTTGATGATGGCGCGCACCGCGGCGAACACGCGCTGCCGCCGCTGGACGGGGTCGAGGCTCTGCCAGAGGCTGTTGTCGCCGGGAATGTCGAGCAGCCCTTGCAGGATGGCGAGGTGCTCCTCGGCGAGCGGCGCGGCGCCCGGCGCACCCTGCTGCATGCGCCGGTGCAGCGCCTCGGCCCTCTCCGACTCGGTGATGCCGAAGTACTGGCCGATCAGTCCGACGATTGCCGAGTAGGGCGTATTGCAGCTGTAGGAGGCCGCGGCGGTTTCGAGCACGCGAAAGGGCTGCGCCACATCCGCGCGCGTGACTTCGTAGCACAGGCGCGACTTGCCCACGCCCGGCTCGCCGTGCAGCGCGACCGCCCGCGCGTTGCTGCGCGCCGCATCGCGCAGCGCGCTGGTGAGCAGCGCCAGTTCCTCGGTGCGGCCGAAAAACGGGGTGAGCCCGCGCGTCACGCGGGAGCGGAAGCGGGTACCGCCCGGCGTCATGCGGCGCAGCTCGTAGACGTCGATCGGCTCGGAGATGCCCTTGATCGCGATGCGGCCGAGGGGCTCGGCGTCCACCAGCCCCTCTGCGAGACGCAGCGTCTCGCGCGTGAGCCGGATCGAGCCGGGCGGCGCGATCTGCTCCATGCGCGAAGCGAGGTGCGTGGTCGCGCCGACCGCCCGGTAGTCGATGCTCAGATCGTTCTCGATTGCCTTGATCACCACCAGCCCTGAGTTGAGGCCAATCCGCACCTGCGCGTGCACGCCGAGGCTTCGCCAGGCGCTCTCGCGCGCGTTGCGCACCCCGTCCTGGATCGCCAGCGCGGCGCAGGCCGCGCGCACCGCGTGGTCCTCGTGCGCGATCGGCGCGCCGAAGATCGCCATCAGGCCGTCGCCGAGCACCTGGCTGACGGTGCCCTCGTAGCGGTGCACCGCTGCAATCATCTCGCGCAGCAGCGCGTCGAGAATCGCCTGTGCCTGCTCCGGATCGCGGCCCGCGATGAGCTCCATCGAGCCGAAGATGTCGACGAACATCACCGTGACGAGTTTGCGCTCGCCCTCGATCGCGCCGCGCGAGGCAAGGATGCGCTGCGCCAGGTGCGCGGGCGGGAGCGCCGCGGCGAGCAGCTTGCGCGCGCCGGCGCCAACCCGCGTGAGGGGCCGGCCGCAGCCACCGCAGAAGCGGGCCGCGGTCTCGTTCGAGAAGCCGCACGCGGAACAGAGCGTCCGCTCCGGTCTCATCTGGCACCTCCTTTTGCTAAGGGCACCCCATTCTAGCCCTGGCCCCGCCCGGGCTAGGGGATGCCGTAATCCGCCGGATCGCGGCCGTCCTGCTCGATTCTTTGGGCGAGGCGCTTCATGTAATCGAGGTCGTCCTTGTCGTTGTCCCAGTACCAGGCGCCGAAGCTCTCCACCGCCGCCAGCATCAGAACGGCCTTGGTCTTGCGCACGCTGTACTCCAGCAGCAGGTCGTAGAACAACTCGTTGGTCGCCTCCCGATCGACCTGGTGCGTGTGATAGAGCCAGTCGTGGAAAACCGCGGCGGCCATGAAGCGCGGCTGAAACGGGGTGCCGATGGCCTGCTAGGCAGGCGACGGGATGCTCGCGCCGTCGGACTGGAAGAACTTCGGCACCTTGATCAGCGCGCCCTCCCGCTTGATCGCCAGATCGTCGGCGACCTCGTAGGCGTCTTCGAGCTTGTTCTTGTCCGGCTTGACGACTGGTAGCAATAATAGGTTTTCCATTGCTGTTCCTCCTTTCGCTGTTTCCCCCGGGGGATATTGCGCGATGCGGCGCAAACGTGGTTATCCAGATGTCAGAAGAATCATAGAATCCAGGCGTGAAAGCAATCTTTGCCGCGCTTTTTGCCGTCATTTCGGCGAGCGTGTTTGCGCAATCGCCGGAGGATCGGTTATTCGAAGCCATTGGAGACAACAAGCCTCTCGTCGCCGAAGGCATCGTCGCGCGCGGCGGGGTGAAGCTGGATGCGCGCAACGCGGAGCGGGAGACGCCGCTGCACCGGGCGATCGAGAAGGGGTACAAGGAGCTGGCGGCGCTGCTGGTGAAAGCGGGGGCGCCCGGGAATGCGCGCTCATCGAACAGCGAGACGCCGCTGCACGCGGCGGCGCTGCATGCGGATCCCTATTTTGTCGATCTGCTGCTCGATGCGAAGGCAGACCCGAAGTTGCGCAACGACGACGGCGAATCCGCGCTGCAGTGGGCCGTGATGACGGGCAATCCGCAGACCGCGAAGCACCTGCTGCTGCGCGGGGCGGATCCGATGGCGACGGACTTGAAGGGCAACACGCTGCTGCACGCGGCGGCGGACGGCGGTCATGTGGAACTGGTGAGCGCGTTCCTCGCGCTCGGGGTGGATCCGCGGCAGAAATCCCGCGCGGGGCAGCGGCCGATCGAGGTGGCGCGGGAGCGCGGCTATGCGGAGATCGTGAAGCTGTTGGCGAAGTTCGAGAAGGACTGATGGAAAATGACTGTTGCCTGGATACGCAGTGCCGTCAGCGTGTCTCGCGGCCTGGCTCGTGACCCAGCTTCGTGCTGGCGAAGGCCCAGTGCCTGAGCCAGCCGATCGAGGCGACGGTGACGAGCGCCATGGCGCCGAGGATGTAGAAGCCGGCAATGACGCCGTATCGGTCGGCCACCAGGCCCATCACCAGCGGTGTGGTGAGGTGCGAGAAACCCCAGCCGAGGCCCCCTAGCGCCATCGCCGAGCCGCGCATTTCCGGCGCCACGACTTCGCCGATGGTGACCTGGAAATAGATCGTCATGACGCTGGAGCCTGCGCCCAGAGCGAACAGGAATGCGCCCACGGCGCTCCAGTGGCTCACGAGCGGCTGCAGGCAGACGGCAAGCGCCACGACGAGCCCCGCGATCACCGGCCAGGGACTGGCGGGCCCGGTGCGGACAAAGCGCGCCACCACCAGCCCGGCGCCAATGCCGCCCACCGCGCGCAGCGCAAGCAACACCCCCGAGGCCTCCGCGCCGAAGCCGAAGTGCTTGAGCAGCAGCGGATAGAAGGACATGGACAGGGAGAACGGCAGTGCCGAGAGGTAGGCGCACAGGATCCCGTAGTAGAGGACCGGCACGCGCAGCAGCACAGCATAGTTGCCGAACAGGCTCTGCCCGGGCGCCATCGTGCGCGGCAGCTGCGGCGTGCCAAAGCCCAGCGCAAGGGCGGCCACCGCCATCGCCGCCAGCACCGAGAAGGTGGCATTGAAGCCGCCGAACGCGAGGATGAAGCCACAGGAACCGTTGCCGAGGATCTGGCCCAGGTTGGTGACCGTGTTCAGGCGCCCCGCCTGGACCCCGCGCTCCCCGGGCAGGTCGGCGGCGATGGACCAGTTGGCCGGCCAGAAGGTGGCGCGCGCCAGCACCAGGATGAACTGGGCGAAGAACAGCGACCAGAAGCTCTCGGCGAAGGGCATGGCCGCCGCGCCCGCGGCCAGCAGCACCGAGGAGGCGAGCATGATGCGCTTGCCGCCGAAGCGGTCGACGCAGGCCCCGCTGACCAGGTTGATGGCGAGCTGGGCGATCGAGGGGAGGGAGAACAGGATGCCGATTTCGGCCCCGGAAAGGCCCTTGGAATAGGCGTAGAGCGGCACCACCAGCCAGGTCATGCCCAGGCCGTAGTTCCAGGTGAACGAGGCTAGAAAGTAGGGGAGGTGGCGTGCCATGGGAGGTCAATGCGGGGACGCCATTATCGGCCCCGGCGAGTAAGCTCAGGGCAAGCTGGCCGAACGCCACGTGCTGCCCCTGCTGCCCAAGGCCGTTCCGGGGCACTCCGGAGTGGTCGCTTTCGCGCAGAACCGCGCCACTTCCGAGGTCCTCCAGGCCTTAATGCTTCGGGCCTGTCCTAGCTGAATCGGGTATATTTCCGCCCGGTAGCGCCTGCTGGAGGGCCGGCGCAAAGCTCAGGGAGAGGCGATGCACGCAACACAGATTCGCCAGAAGGACGGGATTTTCTATTTCGCCAGCTACCGGGCGAAGGATCTGCTTGCCAAGGTGCGCTTCATCAGCCGTTTCTACGGCGAGGGCGAGGAAATCGCCGCGGCGCGCATCTCGCAGGACGACGACGTCGCCCAGTTCATCTCCCAGATCGAGCGCACCGACCGCGCCTTCCAGCGCGCGCTGTCGCGCGCCAAGGTGCGCCAGTTGATCAACTTCTACGAAACCGCGGTGACCCAGCCGGCGATCCCGGGCACCGTGCTGCTCTACACCAGCGAGAAACTGCAGTTCCGGTCCGACGGCGACGACAGCGGCAGCGGCCACCTCGCCGACCCAGGCTCGAAGTACCTGATCATCGACGGCCAGCACCGCCTTGCGGCGCTGCATTTCTACATGCTGGAGCGGCCGCAGGATGCCGCCACCATCAGCGTGCCCTGCATCATTTTCGACGGCCGCAGCGAAGACTTCGCCGCGGAGATGTTCGTGATCATCAATTCAACCCCGACGCGCATCAACAAGAGCCACCTGATCGACCTGTACGAGCGGGTCTCCTGGGCGGCGCCGGACCGCAAGTTCGCCGCGCGCCTGGTGGAGAGGCTCTACGGCGAGGGCGACAGCCCGCTGCGCTACCGCATCAACCGCCTCGGCGGCCGCAGCCAGCGCGACAAGTGGGTGTTGCAGGCCGAGCTTTTCAACGAGCTGCACCGCTGGGTGCGCGGCAAGTGGCGCTCGATCCAGCTCGCGGGCGGCAGCTCCAAGGAAGTGCCGCGCTATTACGGCATGGTGCGCGACTTCTTGAAGGCCGCGAAGAACGTGTTCGGCGACGGCGTCTGGGGCAAGGACGGCCACATGGTCACCAAGGCGGTGACCATCAAGGCGATGATTCGCGTTTGTGCGGATCTCGCGCGTGAAGACGACGGCCCGGAGGCCGGGCGCCTCGCCCGCTGGGAGGCTCGCCTCGCGCCATGGGCGGAGATGGGCAAGATGTTCAAGGACGAAGGCTTCTACGAGCGCTTCCCCGCCAAGGGCGAGGTCGAGCGCGTGGCGCGCATCCACCGCGACCTGGCGAAGGCCGCGGGCATCGAGGTCGGCAAGAAGGCCTGATCGATGGACGGGCCCGTTGAGGGGAGGACGCCTCGATCGGCTTTTATCACCGGTCTTGCCTGGACGTCCGTCGCGGCCGGCGTCATTGCCATCCTCGCCGCGGTGGCGCATCTGGCGCTCGCCGCCGCACCGTTCCTCGCGGGTCCCGCCGCAGTCGACGCCGCGACCGGATTGGTGGTTTTGCTGTCGATCGTCCTGGCGGTGCTGTTCGGGTGGCTCGTGAAGCGGCTGCTGTCGGACGGCGTCAGGCGGGAATTCCGCGCGCCCGGTCAGGCCGGCTTGTAGGTATCCAGCTTCACCCGCTCGCGCTCCAGCGCCTGCGCGCGCCCAGGGCGAAGTACAGTTCCAGGTTCATGGCGTTCCTCCGTGTTGGATGATGCTTGCCTTTTCCATATGCAGAATCTCGGCCGCGGTAAAACCCAGTTCCGCAAGAACCGCCCGGCTGTGCGCCCCCAGGGCCGGCACCGCGTCCATGCGCGGCTCGAAGCCGTCGAGGTTGAACGGCGGCTTCATGGCTTTGATCGGACCGCCAGGCGAGCCGACTTCGCGCCAGCGGTCGCGCGCTTCGAGTTGCGGGTGGTCCCAGAACTCCTGCATCGAATTCAGTTTTGCGTTGGCGACATCCGCCTTGTCGAGCCTTTGCAGAATTATTTCTGAACTCAACTTCGAGAATACCCGGGCAATTTCCTCATGCATCGCATTGCGGTTTGCCGCTCTCAAGGGTCCGCTTGAAAATCTGATGTCCTTGATAAGAGCTTCATGCTCCAGAACCACGGCACAAAAACGCTCGTATTCACGTTCATTCTGGATCGACAGGAACACCGTGCCGCCGTCGCCCGCCTTGAAAGGGCCGTAGGGCACGATGGTGGCGTGGTGCGCGCCGGAGCGCGGCGGGGCCTCGCCGCCGTAGGCCGTGAAATAGGCGGGAAACCCCATCCACTCGCCGAGCGATTCGAACATCGTGATGTCGAGGGTGGCGCCGACGCCTTCGGCCTGCCGCCGGTAGAGGGCGGCGAGGATCGAGGACAGGGCATACATGCCCGCCGCAATGTCGGCCACCGGAATGCCGGCCTTGGCCGCCTGCCCGGGCGTGCCGGTCACCGAGAGCAGTCCGGCCTCGCATTGCACCAGCAGGTCGTAGGCCTTCTTGTCCGCATAGGGGCCGGCCGGGCCATAGCCGGAAATGCCGCACCAGATGAGGCGCGGGTACTTCGCGCGCAGCCGGGCGGCGCCCAGGCCGAGCCTTTCCGCTGCGCCGGGCGCGAGGTTCTGCACGAAGACATCCGCTTTCGAAATGAGGCGATCCAGCACCGCCCCGGCCTCAGGGCGCTTCACATCGAGGCAAAGGCTCTCCTTGGAACGATTCACCCAGACGAAGTGCGAAGACAGACCCTTTACCGTGCTGTCGTAGCCGCGCGCCGCGTCGCCCTCGCCCGGGCGCTCGATCTTGATCACGCGCGCGCCCAGTTCAGCCAGCTGACGCGTGCAGAACGGGCCCGCGATCACCTGCTCGAGGCCCACGACGGTGATCCCTTCGAGCGGTCTTTTCACGTGAATTCGATCTCCATGCCGCGCGCCGCCGCATAGCCCGTTTCGGCGGTAAGTCCCGGATAACGCGTGCTGAACGGGGAAACCTGCCGCGGGTGATCATGCAGGCGGACGAGTTCTTTTGCGAGAATGGTTGCGTCCATGGTCAAGTGATTCTAAATTAGGCCCATGGAAGAAGACTTTCTCTGGGTGATCCTGGGCCTCGCGCTGGTGATCGTCGAATTGGTGACGGGCACCTTCTACCTGCTGATGCTCGCCATCGCGGCCTTCGGCGCCGCGCTGGCGGCCTGGCTCGGCCAGGGGATCGAGGTGCAGGCGGTCGTCGCCGCCCTTATCTCCGGCGCCGGCTGCTACGGCGTGCATCTGTACCGGGCGAAAAACGCGCACCAGCAGATGGCGCCGCTCGATGCCGGCCAGCCGGCGAGTTTCGAGGCCTGGCTGGACCAGCCGGCGCGCCGGGCGCGCGTGCATTACCGCGGCGCCTCGTGGGATGCAGTGGTGGAGGGCGGCCAGGACGGAAACGACCCGGCGCCGGGCACAATGCTGTACGTTGTCTCCACCAATGGCAATACGCTCAAAGTCACAACTCGCCGCCCGGCATAACGCCGCCGCCGCGGCGCCGGTGCCGGCAGCCAGTCATCCAACAAGGGGGAATTCCATGTTCATCAAACTGATCATCGTGCTCATTGCCACCGTGGTGGCTTGGTTTACTCCTCAGACTCATGCCTATGCCGTGTGGATTCTATTCATCGGGGTTGCGGTCGTGTTCGTCATCGAGGGCGTGCGCATCGTGCCCCAGCAAAGCGCCTGGGTGGTGGAACGGCTGGGCAAATTCCACGCGGTGCTCGAGCCCGGCTTGAACCTGATCATCCCGCTGATGGACCACGTCAGGTACGTGCATTCGCTGAAGGAAGTGCCGCTCGACGTGCCCGAGCAGGTCTGCATCACCAAGGACAACACCCAGCTCGCGGTGGACGGGATCCTTTACATGCAGGTGACCGACCCGAGGCTCGCCTCCTACGGCTCGGCGAACTACATCGCCGCCATCAGCCAGCTCGCGCAGACCACGCTCCGGAGCGTGATCGGCAAGATGGAGCTGGACAAGAGCTTCGAGTCGCGCGAGGACATCAACCGCCACATCGTCGCAGCACTCGACGAGGCGGGGCGCAACTGGGGCATCAAGGTGCTGCGCTACGAGATCAAGAGCATCACGCCGCCCGAGACGATCCTGCGCGCGATGCAGGCGCAAATCACCGCCGAGCGGGAAAAGCGCGCCCTGATCGCCAAGTCCGAGGGCGAGCGCCAGCAGGAGATCAACGTCGCCGACGGCGAGAAGCAGGCGGCGGTGCTGAAATCCGAGGGCGACAAGACCGCCGCCATCAACCGCGCCCAGGGCGAGGCGACCGCGCTGCGGCTGATCGCCGAAGCCAATGCCGCGGCGGTGCGCGCGGTGGCCGAGGCGATCAGCGAGAAGGGCGGCATGGATGCGGCGAACCTGAAAGTGGCACAGGAATATGTGAGGGCGTTCGCCAGCCTCGCCAGGACCAACAATACTTTGATCATTCCGGCCAATGTCGCGGACATCGCCGGCTTCGTCGCCACTGCCATGACCGTGCTCGAGAAGACGCGCGCCGGGCAGACCGCCGCCAAGGCAACTTAGGAAGACCGCGATGACCGTCACCGCCTGCAACCATTTCACCGTCCTCACCGACAACCTGCCCTCGACGCTGGCGTTCTACGAGGAGCACCTCGACCTCAAGCCCGGCGCGCGGCCGCCGTTCACCTTCCCGGGCGCCTGGCTCTACGCCAATGGCGGCAAGGGCCCGGACCCGATCCTGCATATCGTCGCGGGGATCGGCAAGGAGAGGCTGGTGAAGGGCGTGCTCGACCACATGGCCTTCAGCGGCGCCGGGCTCGCCGCGGCGGTGGCGAAACTGAAGCAGCAAAATATCAAGTACGATCTGCGCCGGCTGCCCGAATACGGCACCTGGCAGCTGTTCTTCTTCGACCCGAACGACGCCAAGATCGAGATCGACTTCGACAAGGCCGAAGCCGCGCCGGCCTGATCTATTCCACCACCACGCCGGCGCGCTTGATCACCGGCGCGAACTTCGCGGTCTCCGCCTTGACGAAATTGAGGAAGTCCTCGGGCGTGCCCTGGATCAAGGTGGAGCCGGTCGCCTCGAGAGTCTCGCGCAGCTTTGGATTGCGCGTGGCATTGTTGAGCGCCGTGTTCAGGCGCATCACGGTCTCGCGCGGCGTGCCGGCGCGCGTCGCGAGGCCGTACCAGGACACCACCTCGTAGCCCTTCAGTCCGATCTCGTCCATGGTCGGCACATCCGGCAGGACGTTCACGCGCTTCAGGCTGGTGACCGCGAGCGCGCGCACCTTGCCGGCCTTGATCTGCGCCATCTGCGGCGGAATGTTGTCGATCATCATCTCGATTTCGCCGCCCAGCAGGGCTGCCGTGGCCGGGCCGGCGCCGCGGAACGGGATGTGGACGATGAAGGTGCCGCTCATGGTCTTGAACAGCTCGCTGGAGAGCTGCGGTGAGGTGCCGTAGCCGGGTGAGCCGTAATTGAGCTTGCCCGGATTCTTTTTCGCGTATGCGATGAGTTCCTGCGCGGTCTTCACCGGCAGCGACGGGTTCACCACCAGCACGTTCGGCACCGAGCCGTAGCGCCCGACGTAGGCGAAGTCCTCGATCGGCCGGTAGTTGAGCTTGCGGTACAGAGTGGGGCTGATGGCGAGCGACGGATTGGCAACCAGCAGCGTGTAGCCGTCGGGCGCCGCGCGTGCGACCACTTCCGCGCCGACGTTGCCACCCGCGCCGGAGTGATTCTCCACGAGGACCGGCACGCCGAGCTCCGCCTGCAGGGGCGCCTGCAGGACGCGTGCCACGAGGTCGATCAGGCCGCCCGGCGGGTAGGGCACCACGAGCGTGATCGCGCGGGTCGGGAACGTCTGCGCTTGCGCCATGGCGGCGCAGGCAATTGCGATGGCTGCCAGCAGGGATTTCATAGGGGCCTCTGTAGAGAAGTCGAGATTCTAGCCTAGACCTCGGCCCACATCCGCGGCAGGTTGTGGTAGCAGCCGGCGAGGCGCGCGCCGCGCGTCACCGGCTCGACGCGGTGCGCACCGCATTGTCGATATGGTTGCCGAAGGCGTTTGCCCGTCCCCCGTAGCGATTGACGGGCGGCGGCAAGATCTGGAGGCGGGTGACCGCATCGATAGGCCGAGACGATGACAATCCGAAATTAAAACAATTGGACGGGTAGCCGCTCGAAGCGTTTAATGTCCGCATTCGGTTAAATGTCACGACTAGGTTGCATCGTCGATCGCAAGCAGTCAAAGGAGAGAACCATGGACACGAAGACGGATGACAAGAGCTCAGGCCAGTGCCCGTTCAACCACATCGCCGGCGCCGGCAGGACGAACCGCGACTGGTGGCCGAACCAGCTGCGGCTGGAGCTGCTGCACCAGCATTCCTCGAAATCCGACCCGATGGGCAAGGGCTTCGACTACGCGAAGGAATTCAAGAGCCTCGACTACAAGGCGCTGAAGAAGGACCTGGTCAAGCTGATGACCGACTCGCAGGACTGGTGGCCGGCGGACTTCGGCCATTACGGGCCGCAATTCATCCGCATGGCCTGGCACGCCGCCGGAACCTACCGCATCCACGACGGCCGAGGCGGCGGCGGCCGCGGCCAGCAGCGCTTCGCCCCGCTCGACAGCTGGCCCGACAACGTCAACATCGACAAATCGCGCCGCCTGCTGTGGCCGATCAAGCAGAAGTACGGCCGGAGGATCTCCTGGGCGGACCTGCTGATCCTTGCCGGCAATGTCGCGCTGGAGTCGATGGGTTTCAGGACCTTCGGCTATGGCGGTGGCCGTGCGGACGTGTGGGAGCCGGACGAGGACGTGAACTGGGGCGACGAGATCGCGTGGCTCGGCGTCGACAAGCGCTTCAGCGGC
Organism: Burkholderiales bacterium; assembly: GCA_038904015.1. Lineage (GTDB taxonomy): Bacteria > Pseudomonadota > Gammaproteobacteria > Burkholderiales > SG8-39 > RBG-16-66-20. The sequence continues at coordinate 17,896 of JBCKKZ010000015.1, forward strand.
GACCGCGAGCTGGTTGCGCCGTTTGGCGCCACCCACATGGGCCTGATTTACGTCAACCCGGAGGGCCCGAACGCCAGCGGCGACTACATGGCCGCCGCCAAGGACATCCGTGTCACCTTCGGCCGCATGGCGATGAACGACGAGGAGACCGTCGCCCTCATCGCCGGCGGCCACAGCTTCGGCAAGGCGCATGGCGCCGCCCCGGAATCGCACAAGGGTCCGGAACCGGAAGCCGCGCCGCTGGCAGCGCAGGGCCTGGGCTGGATCAGCAACTACGGCAAGGGGCACGGCGGCGACACGATCTCCAGCGGCATCGAAGTGACCTGGACCAAGACCCCGGCGCTGTGGAGCAACAACTTCTTCGAGAACCTGTTCAAGTACGAATGGGAGCTGACCAAGTCGCCGGCCGGCGCCAAGCAATGGGTGGCCAAGAACGCGCCGGAGATCATTCCCGACGCGCACGACCCGTCGAAGAAGCACAAGCCGACCATGCTGACCACCGACCTGACGCTGCGCTTCGATCCGGAATTTGGCAAGATCTCGCGCAGGTTCCTCGACGACCCGCAGGCCTTCGCCGATGCCTTCGCGCGCGCCTGGTTCAAGCTGACGCACCGCGACATGGGTCCGCGCGCCCGCTACCTCGGCCCGGAAGTGCCGAAGGAAGAGCTGATCTGGCAAGACTCGATTCCCGCAGTCGATCACAAGCTGATCGGCGAAAAGGAGATCGCTGACCTCAAGAAGAAAATCCTCGCCTCGAAGCTGTCGGTTGCGCAGCTCGTGTCGACGGCCTGGGCGTCGGCGTCCACCTTCCGCGGCTCGGACAAGCGCGGCGGCGCCAACGGCGCGCGCATCCGGCTCGCGCCGCTGAAGGACTGGGAAGTGAACCAGCCGGCCGAATTGGCCAAGGTGCTGAAGAAACTCGAAAAGATCCAGAAAGAGTTCGGCAAGAATATTTCATTGGCCGACTTGATCGTTCTGGGCGGTTGCGCGGCGATCGAGCAGGCCGCGAAGGAGGCCGGCGTCGCCGTGAAGGTGCCGTTCAAGCCCGGTCGCATGGACGCCTCGCAGGCGCAGACGGACGTCGTGTCCTTCGCCGTGCTCGAGCCGCTCGCCGACGGCTTCCGCAACTACCTGAATGGGAAGTTCGGGGTGTCGGCCGAGGCGCTGCTGGTGGACAAGGCGCAGCTCCTGACGCTCACCGCGCCCGAGATGACGGTCCTCGTCGGCGGCCTGCGCGTGCTCGGCGCCAACGCTGGCGGCTCGAAGCATGGGGTCTTCACGTCGAAGCCGAAGGCGCTGACCAACGACTTCTTCGTCAACCTGCTCGACATGGGCACGGAGTGGAAGCCGGTCTCGAAAGACGCGGACGTGTTCGAGGGGCGCGATCGCAAGACTGGCAAAGTCAAGTGGACCGGCACCCGCGTCGATCTCGTCTTCGGCTCGAACTCCCAGCTCCGCGCCCTGGCGGAGGTCTATGCCAGCGCGGACGCGAAGGAGAAGTTCGTGAAGGAATTCGTGGCGGCCTGGAGCAAGGTGATGAACCTTGATCGCTTCGACCTTAAGTAGTCAGGCGACCGGCGTTTTCACCGGCTTGCCGGCGAAGTGCAGGTGCAGGTTCTCGACCTGCAGGTCGCCCATCGCCTTGCGCGTCTCCACGGTGGCGCTCGCCACGTGCGGATACAGCACGGCATTGTCCAGCGCGTAGAACTCCGCGGGCACTGCGGGCTCGTGCTCGTACACGTCGAGCCCGGCGCCGGCGATTTTCTTCTCCTGCAGGTAGCGCAGCAGCACCGGTTCGTCCACCACCGAGCCGCGCGCCACGTTGACCACGTAGCCCTGCGGGCCGAGCGCATCGAGAACCTTCGCGTTGACCAGCTTCGCGGTTTCCGCGCCTCCCGGTGTGACGATCAGCAGCACGTCGGAATTCTTCGCCAGAGTGACAAGGTCGGCGTCGTAGGCGTAGGGGACGCTCTTCCTGTTGCGGTTGTGATAGCGGATCTTCATGCCGAAGCCGAGCGCGCGGCTGGCGATCGCCTCACCGATGCGGCCCAGACCGAGGATGCCGAGCGTCTTGCCGCCCAGCGAGGCGGTGAGCGGGTACGGCCCGCGCGTCGGCCAGTAGCCTGAGCGCAGATACGCTTCGGACTGCGGCAACTTGCGCAACGTATTCAAGATCAACGACAGTGCGCAATCGGCGACGCAGTCGTTCAGCACGTTGGGGGTGTTGGTGACGATGATGTCGCGTTTCTTCGCCGCCGCGAGGTCGATCTGGTCCACCCCGACGCCGAAGTTGGAGATGATTTCCAGCTTCGGCAGCGCGTCCATCAGCTTGCCGTCCACTTTGGCGTGGCCGAAATGGGCCAGCGCGCGCAAGCGCGCCGCCGCCTTGAGCGCTGCATCGCGGTCCGGCGCTTCCCAGAGATTGACCGCGGAAAACTCGTTCTGCAGCCGCTCGAGCGTGCCCTTGTGCCCCTGGGCGGTGATGATGATTTCGTTTTTCATGATTGAAATTTCCCTCGCAAGGCTTCAGCCCCGCGCGCAAGGATGCCGACATCGGCGCCGACGGCGCAGAACAGGCAACCGGCGCCGAGCATGCGCTTGGCGTCCGCCTCGACCGGCGACAGGTAGCCCGGCGCCTTGCCCGCCTTGCGGATGCGGCGCATCGCTTCCTCGATCAGCGGCAGCACCGCCGGATTCGCCGTCTCGCCCGGGTAACCCATCGAGGCATGCAGGTCGGCAGGCCCGATGAACACGCCGTCCACGCCTTCCACGGCGCAGATCGCCTCCAGCTGGTCCAAGGCCGGCTTGGTCTCGACCTGCACCAGCACGCAGATCTCCTCGTGCGCGCGCTTCGCGTAGTCCTTGACGCGGCCGAAACGCGTCGCGCGCGTGGTGCCCGCGACGCCGCGCACGCCGGCCGGCGGGTAGCGCGTCGCCGCCACCGCAGCCTTCGCTTCCTCGGCGCTGCACACATACGGGATCAGCAGAGACTGCGCGCCAATGTCCAGCACGCGCTTGATGTTCACCATGTCATTCCAGGGCACGCGCACCACCGCCGATGTCGGATAGGGCGCGCAGGCCTGCAACTGGGTGAGCAGCGACTCGAGGTCGTTCGGCGAGTGCTCGCAGTCGAGCAGGAGCCAGTCGTAGCCGGCGCCTGCGATCACTTCCACCGAGTAGCTGGACGACAGGCTCGACCACAGGCCGATCTGCGGCTTGCCGGCCTTGAGCGCGCGCTTGAAGGCGTTCTGGGGAAGGTCCACGGTCACTCGAACTTCGTGCCGGATTCCTTCACCACCTTTGCCCAGCGCCCCTGCTCGGTCCGCATCCAGGCGGCGAGGCTTTCGGGCGTGCCGGTGCGCACTTCGGTGCCCAGCTTCGCGAAGCGCTCCTTCATGTCCGCCGCGTTCAATGCCTTGCTCAGTTCGGCGTTCAGCTTCAACACCGTTTCCCGCGGCGTGCCGGCGGCTCCGATGATGCCCTGAAAGGAGCCGGTCTCGAAGCCGGGCAGGCCCTGCTCGGCGACGGTGGGCGTGTCCATCGCCGAAGGCACGCGCTGCGCGCTCGAGATCGCCAGCGCCTTCAGCCGGCCGCCGGTGACCGACGGCCAGGTGGCGAGCATGCCGTTAAACAGCACATGCGCCTGGCCTGCGACCACGGCGGTCACGGCGTCCGCGCCGCCCTTGTAGGGAATGTAGGTCCAATTGACGCCGGTGCGCTGCGCGAATTCGATGCCCGCAAGCTGCGGCGCGCCGCCGATGCCCGAGATCGCGAAGTTGAGCTTGCCGGGGTGGGCTTTCGCCATCGCAACGAGTTCGGCCACGTTCCTCACCTGCACGTCCGGGTGGACCGCCAGCACGTGGGGCGAATACGACACCATCACCACTGGCGAGAAATCTTTCGACGGATCGAACGGCAGCTTCGGATAGACGCTCGCGCTGATCACCAGCCCCCCGAGGTCGGTGAGCAGCAGCGTATAGCCGTCGGCAGGGCTTTTGGCGACGAACTCCGCACCGACATTGCCGTTGGCGCCGGGCCGGTTCTCGACGATCACCGGCTGGCTCCAGGCCTCGGTGAGCTTCGGGCCGATCTGGCGGGCGAGGATGTCGGAGGTGCCGCCGGCGGCGTACGGCACGACGATGCGGATCGGCTTGTTCGGGAAGTTCTGCGCCTGCGCCGGCAGGGCGGCGAGCAGGGCGGCGGCGATCAGCGGGGCGATGTGTTGCATTTTTTCTCCTCCTGGACCTGTAAGTGGCCGAGCGCGGCATTGTAAACTCGCCCCTTCGTTCGAGGAACCCTCTTTTCATGGCAGAAGCCCGGATCGTCAAGGCGGCGCCCCTTGCGCGCGCCATCGAGGCGGTGGTCGCCGCCGGCGGCAGCGATGCGCGCGAGGCGAGGATCGTCGCCGAGAACCTCGTGACGGCGAACCTCACCGGGCACGACTCGCACGGCGTGGGCATGATCCCGCGCTACGTCGACTCGCTGCTCGAAGGCGGCCTGATCGTAAACCAGCACCCGAAGATGGTGTTCGACGGCGGCGCGATGATTTCGCTCGACGGCCAGGCGGGCTACGGCCAGGTGATCGGTCTCGAGGCGATGGAGATCGGCATTGCGCGCGCGAGGCAACACGGCATGTGCGTGATGGGGCTGGGGCGCTCGCACCACCTGTGCCGCATCGGCCAGTGGGCCGAGCAGGCGGTGGCCGCGGGCCTGATCTCGCTGCACTTCACCAACGTGATTTCGCGTTCCATCGTCGCGCCCTACGGCGGTGCCGACGCCCGCTTCGGCACCAATCCGATGACCGTCGGCATCCCGATCCCGAATGAGCCGCCGTTCATCCTCGACATGGCCACCAGCGCCGTGGCGCAGGGCAAGATCCGCGTCGCGCACAACAAGCGCGAGCAGGTCTCGCCCGACTGGCTGATCGACGACCAGGGCAACCCGACCCCGGACCCGAGATTCGGCGTGATCGAGCCCTTCGGCGCGCTGCGCACCTTCGGCCTGCACAAGGGCTACGGCCTGGCGGTGGTGTGCGAGCTGCTGGGCGGCGCGCTCACCGGCGGCGGTACCTGGCATTCCGACGATCGCTCCAAAAAGCGCGTCTGGAACGGCATGCTGACGATCCTCATCGATCCGAAGCGCCTCGGCACCGGTGACGCATTCGGTACTGAAACGACGGCGTTCCTGGAATCGCTGCGCAAATCCCCCGTCGCCCCCGGCTTCGACAAGGTGCGCATCGCTGGCGAGCCGGAAAGGGAAACCCGCGCAAAGAGGGAACGCGACGGCATCTCCGTCGACCAGATCACCTGGGAAGAAATCATTGCTGCGGGGGCGAAACTAAAGGTGGAGCGGGCAGTGCTGGAGAAGTTGGTGCAGAGCGACTAATTTGGGACCTTGCGTTGCGCCTTTTCGGCCCCCATATCCCATGCAACACTCTGCCCCGAAGGATTCGACCATGCGTAAATACCTGCTCGCCCTGATCGCCGCCCTGTCGCTTTCGGGCTGCGGATACAACGACTTCCAGCGCCTCGATGAGGGCGTGAAGGCGGCCTGGTCCGAGGTGCTGAACAATTACCAGCGCCGTGCGGACTTGATTCCGAACCTGGTGGCCACGGTGCAGGGGGCGGCGGACTTCGAGAAGAGCACGCTGGTGGAGCTCACCAATGCGCGTTCCTCGGTGGGTTCGATCAAGGCGACGCCGGAGCTGATCAACGATCCGGATGCGTTCGCCAGGTTCCAGGCGGTGCAGGGGCAGATGACGAGCGCACTGTCGCGGCTGATGGCGGTGGCGGAGAACTATCCGCAGCTCACGGCGACCAAGGAGTTCGGCGAACTGCGCGTGGAGCTGGCGGGGGCGGAGAACCGCATCACGGTGGCACGCGGGCGCTACATCAAGGCGGTGGAGGCCTACAACATCCTCTCGCGCCAGTTTCCGACCAACCTCACCGCGATGCTCTTCGGCTACAAGGCGAAGGCCAACTTCACGGTCGAGAACGAGAAGGCGATCGCGACGCCGCCGAAGGTCGATTTCAGCAAGCCCGCGGCGAAGTAGCCGAAGCATCCCGATGCGGCATTTCCTCGCCGCACTGCTGACGTTCGCGGCCCTGCTCGGCGCGGCGCGCGCCGAGGTGCCGGTGCCGTCGCTCAAGGCGCGGGTGACGGACCTCACCGGCACCCTGAACGAGACCCAGCGCGGCGAGCTGGAGGCGCGCATTGCCGCGTTCGAGAAGCGGCGCGGCAGCCAGATCGCGGTGCTGGTGCTGCCGACCACCAAGCCCGAGGAAATCGAGCAGTACTCGATCCGGGTGGCGGAGGCCTGGAAGATCGGCCGCAAGAAGGTCGACGATGGCCTGATCCTGGTCGTCGCGAAGGACGACCGGCGCCTGCGCATCGAGGTGGGCTACGGGCTGGAAGGCAGGATTCCCGATTCGATGGCGAAGCGCGTCATCGACGAGCGCATCACGCCGCGCTTTCGCGACGGCGACTTCTACGGCGGCATCCGCGACGGCGTCGACCAGCTGATGCGGCTTGCCGAGGGCGAGAAGCTGCCTGCGCCTCTGGCCCAGGAACCGCAGGGGCCCGGCGTACGCGGATTCCTGGTGTCGAACCCGGCGTCTTTCATGATGTTCGCGATCTTCTTTCTCCACATCGCGGGCGCGATGCTTAAGGCGGTGCTGGGCCGTTTTCCCGGCTCGCTCGCCGTCGGCGCGACCCTTGGGATTCTGGCCTGGCTCCTGTTCGGCGCCATCGGCGCCCTCATCGCGACGGTGCTTGGTTTCATCTTCACGTTCATCAATGCCGGTTCTGGTGGCGGCGGCAGCGGCGGCGGCTGGTCAAGTGGCAGCTCCTCGGGCAGTTCCTGGGGCGGAAGCTCTTCGTCATCCTCCTCGAGTTGGAGCGGGGGTGGCGGTGGCAGTTTCGGCGGCGGCGGCTCCTCGGGGCGCTGGTAGGCGGACACGATGCGTTGGATCCGCCACCTGTTCCTCGACCACTTCGCGATGCAGCGCGCGTTCCCGCGCGCGACGCTCGCCGCAATCGGGCGCGCGGTCGCCGAGCAGGAAAAGCGTCACCGCGGCGAGCTGCGCGTCGCGATCGAAGGCGGATTGCCGCTGCAGGCGCTCTTCGCCGGCCGCACGGCGCGTGAGCGCGCGCTCGAACACTTCGCGCGCCTGCGCGTGTGGGACACCGACGGCAACGCCGGCGTGCTGGTCTACCTGCTGCTCGCCGACCGACGCGTGGAGATCGTCGCCGATCGCGGCATCCATGCGTGCGTCGGCGCCACTGCCTGGGAGACGATCTGCGGCGCGATGCAGCGGGAATTCGCGGCCGGGCGTTTCGAGGCGGGGATGCTCACGGGCCTGGCTTCGATCAGCGATCTCCTTGCGCAGCACTTCCCGGCAGGTGCGGGCGGCAATCCGAACGAACTTCCAGACGCGCCCGTGACCGTCTAGCGCATCGGTTTCAGTGGATTTCCGGCTCCGCGGTCGGCGCGGTGCCCTCTAGAAAATCGAAATCGCAGCCTTCGTTGGCCTGCTTGACGTGACGCGAGAAGATGGCGCCATAGCCGCGCTCGTACTTGAGCGGCGGGCGCTGCCACGCTTTCTTTCTTTTTTCGAGTTCTTCGGAAGATATTTTCAGATTTAAAATCTTTTTTTCCACATTCAATTCGATCATGTCGCCGTTCTGCACGAAAGCGAGCGGGCCGCCGACGTAGGCTTCCGGCGCGACGTGCAGGATGCAGGTGCCGTAGCTGGTGCCGCTCATTCGCCCATCAGAAATCCGCACCATGTCTTTCACGCCCTGCTTGATGAGTTTCTTCGGCATCGGCAGCATGCCCCACTCGGGGAAGCCCGGCCCACCCAGCGGACCGGACATCTTCAGCACCAGCACGCTGTTCGCGTCCACGTCGAGATCGTCGCGGTCGATGCGTGCCGCCATGTCGTTGTAGTCCTCGAACACCACCGCGCGGCCGGTGTGCTGCATCAGCTTCGCGTCCGCGGCGCTGGTCTTGATGACCGCGCCGTCAGGCGCGAGGCTGCCGCGCAGCATCACGATTCCGCCCGATTTCTTCAGCGGCTTGTCGCGCGGCAGGATGACGTCCGGGTTCCAGACTTTCGCGCCTTCGATGTTTTCTCCGAGAGTGCGGCCGTTAATTGTTTTCGCTTTTAGATCGAGTAAATCCCTTAGAGAAAAAAGCAAAGCCCGAAGACCGCCAGCGTAGTAGAAGTCTTCCATCAGGTACTTGTCGCCGGAAGGGCGCACGTTGGCGATCACCGGCGTCTTCGCCGAGATTTCGTTGTAGCGCTCGAGCGCGAAGGGCAATCCCGCGCGCCCCGCCATCGCCACCAGGTGGACGACGGCGTTGGTCGAGCCGCCCATCGCCATCAGCGTGGTGATGGCGTTGTCGAAGGAGCCCGTGGACAAAAAATCCCGCGGTTTGAGATCCTCCCAGACCATGTCCACGATGCGCTTGCCGGTAAGGGTAGCCATGCGCGCGTGGTTTGAATCCGGCGCCGGGATCGAGGAGTAGCCGGGCAGGGTGAAGCCGAGCGCCTCGGCGAGCGACATCATGGTCGCCGCCGTGCCCATGGTCATGCAGGTGCCGGGCGAGCGCGCGATGCTGTCCTCGATGTCGTTCCAGTCCTTTTCGGTGATGCGTCCGGCGCGCAGCTCGTCCCAGTACTTCCAGGTGTCGGAGCCCGAGCCCAGCGTCTGGTCGCGCCAATGCGCGTTCAGCATCGGGCCGGCGGGCAGGTAGATCGCCGGCAGGTTCATGCTGGTCGCACCCATGATCAACGCGGGCGTGGTCTTGTCGCAGCCGCCCATCAGCACGCAGCCGTCCACCGGGTAGGAGCGCAGCAGTTCCTCCGTTTCCATGGCGAGGAAGTTGCGGTACATCATGGTGGTGGGTTTCTGCATGGTTTCCGCCAGCGCCATCGCCGGCATTTCCAGCGGGAAGCCGCCCGCCTGCCACACGCCGCGCTTCACTTCCTCGGCGCGCTGGCGGAAGTGCGTGTGGCAGTGGTTGATGTCCGACCAGGTGTTGATGATCGCGATCACCGGCTTGCCCGCGTAGTCCGTGCGGTCGTAGCCCATTTGCGCGGCGCGCGAGCGGTGGCCGAAGGAGCGCAGGTCCTTGACGCCGAACCAACGGTGCGAGCGCAACTCTTCGGGTTTCTTTTTCTTCACGACGCCTCCTCGGGTGAACGGAGATTGTAAACTCCGGGCATGGCCTTCGGCGGCGAGCTCATCTACCGGCCCAGGAGCTGGCGGCGGATACTGCGATTTGCGGGCTTCGCCACGGTCGCGGCGCTTTCGCCCTCCGCCTACGGGCCGGCCGCGCGCGCCATCGCGGTAAAGCAGATTTACCTGACCGCCTGGCAGGCGCTGCCCAGGTACCTCCTGCTCGGCGGGCTGCTCAGCCTGATCCTGATCGAGATCGTCGGCACTTCGGCGCGCGCGTACGGCCTCGGGCAGCACGCGCTCGAACTGACGCTGCGCGTGCTGGTGCTCGAGCTGATCCCGTTGCTGACCGCGCTGTTCGTCGCGCTGCGCTCAGGCGCGGCGGTCGGGGCGGAGATCGCGCTGATGTGCGTGAGCGGCGAGCTCGAAGACAGCGAAGAGGCGGGCGCAAGCCCGTTGCACGGGGAACTGGTGCCGCGCATCGCCGCGGGCGCCCTGTCGGTCGCCTCGCTGACGACGCTGGGCTGCGCGCTCGCGATGCTGCTCGCCTACTTGGTGTTCTATGGCTTCTCGCCGGCCGGCTTCGCGCAGTACACGCGCATCGTCGGCAACGTGTTCGACGCGCCGGCGCTCGCCGGTTTCCTGCTGAAGTGCCTGCTGTTCGGCCTGGCGGTGGCGCTGATCCCGATCGCCACCGGCCTGGAAGCCGAGCGCGGCAAGGCCAGGTCGGCGCCATTCGTGGTGCTTGCCGGGCTGGTGAAGCTGTTCGTGGTGATCATGGCGATCGAAGTCCTGGCTTTGGTGGTGAAATACATCTGAGCATGGTCGACAAGCCCGCAAGCGACAGCGCTGCCCCATTCGGCGTGGCCCTTCTGCCGAAGAGCCTCGGCGTCAAGGTGGGGATGCTGATCGCCTTCACCATCACCATCGCGGCCGCGTTCGTGATCTACGTGCTGTTTGCACGCGGCGTGTTCGAGGCGACCCAGCGCCTGACGCTGGTGGCCGACAATGCCGAAGGAGTGAGCATCGGCATGGACCTGACCTTCTCGGGATTTCCGGTCGGGCGAGTGCGCGAAATAGCGCTCGCCGATGACGGCAAGGCGCGAATCGGCATCGATGTGCCGCGACGCGACGCGCGCTGGCTGCGTGCGACCAGCGTCTTCACCCTCGAGGTCTCGCTCGTCGGCGGTGCCAAGATCCGCGCCTACACGGGCAACCTTCAGGATGCGCCCCTCGCCGATGGTGCAGTCAGGCCGGTGCTGCGCGGCGACACCGCTGCGGAGATTCCACAGCTTGTGGCCACACTGCGCGGCGTCATCGAGAACGTCGAGCGCATGACAGCCCCGGGCGCGAGCCTTCAGGCAAGCCTCGATAACGTGCGCATGGTGAGCGAGCGCATGGCGGGCAAGTACGGCGTGCTTGGCGGCATGCTCGGCGGCGAAGACAACGCGCGGAAGGTGATCGCCTCGATCGACCGTGCCAACGTGCTGCTCGCTTCGCTGAACGGCGTCGCGCTGAAGATGGACACGGTGCTCGCAAAAACAGACCAGCGCGTGCTTGGGCCCGGCGGCGTTCTCGACGAGACGCAGAAGGCGGTGACGCAGGCCAACGCGATCCTCGGCGAGGTGCGCGAGAGCCTGAAGAAGGTCGACGTCATACTGGCCAACGCGCAGGCGGCGAGCGGCAACGTGAAGGCGGCGACGACCGATCTCGGGGCGCTGCGTGCCGAAGTAGAGGCGAGCCTGCGCAAGGTAGCCGCGCTGATCGACGAGATCAACCGCAAGTGGCCGTTCGAGCGCGACACGAAGATCAAGCTGCCATGAGACGGGTGCTGTTCGTGGTTTTGCTCGCGGGCTGTTCCAGCGGCCCGGTGCCGCCAGACTGGCAACTGGATTCCGTCTCTGCGATGAACGCCTTTCAGCGCAACTACCTGAAGGGCGACAGCCGGGCGGCCGAGATCGAATTTTCCCGTTTGAAGAAGGACCTTGCCTCCACCGGGCGGCTGGACCTGGCTGCGCGCGCCGAGCTGCTACGCTGCGCGGCGCGCGCGGCGAGCCTGGAATTCGACGACTGCCCGGATTTCGAGAAGCTGCGCGCGGATGCGGGCACGGAAGAAATTTCCTATGCCGAGTACCTCGCGGGGCGCGGGCAGCATGCCGCTTCCAACGATGCGTATTCCCGTCTGGTGTTTGTCGGCGTTCAGTTCAAGGCGGGAAAAGCGACTCCCGAATCCATCGCTGCCGCGATCGACATCGCTTCATCGCAGGGCTGGCGCAGGCCCCTGCTGGCGTGGCTTGGGGTGCAGGAGAAGCGCGCCGAAGCGGCCGGCGACCGGGCCGCGCTCGAGCACATCCGGCGTCGAATTTCTCTTACGCTCGAAAAAAACTAAGCGGCTGCGCGGTATTTCAGCGGCACGCCGTTCAGGCGCTGCAACTCGTCAAAGGACAGGCCGTCGGCGACGATTTCCACCAGGTGCAAGCCGTCGGACTTGATGTCGATCACGGCGAGATCCGTGTAGACGCGGTTGACGCAGCGCGCGCCGGTGAGGGGGTAGCTGCAACGCTCGACCAGCTTGCTCGCGCCTTCCTTGGTCAGGTGCTCCATCATCACCAGCACCTGCTTGGCGCCGACCGCGAGGTCCATCGCGCCGCCGACGGCGGGGATCGCGTTGGGCGCGCCGGTGTGCCAGTTGGCAAGATCCCCCGCGGCGGAAACCTGGAACGCACCGAGCACGCAGTAGTCGAGATGCCGGCCGCGGATCATGCCGAAGGAATCGGCGTGGTGGAAATATGAGCCGCCGGCGAGGAGCGTCACCGGTTCCTTGCCGGCGTTGATCAGGTCCTCGTCCTCCTCGCCTTTGGCGGGGCGCGGGCCGATGCCGAGCACGCCGTTCTCGCTGTGCAGGATGATTTCGCGGCCCTTGGGCAGGTAATCGGCGACCAGGGTCGGCAGGCCGATGCCGAGGTTCACATACGCGCCCTCAGGGATGTCGCGCGCCACGCGCGCCGCCATCTGCTTGCGGTCGAGCCTTTTCATGAAGGTAATTTTATAATCCGCTTGACGAATATTCCCGGCGTCACAACGGTTTCGGGATCGAGCTCGCCCAGTTCCACGGTTTCGCGCACCTGGACCACGGTGCATTTCGCCGCCGCTGCCATGACGGGTGCGAAGTTGCGCGCGGTCTTGCGGTAGCTGAGGTTGCCCCAGCGGTCCGCGCGGTCGGCCTTGAGCAGGGCATAGTCGGCGTGGATCGGATATTCGAGCACGTAGTCGCGGCCGTTGATGTGGCGCGTCTCCTTGCCTTCGGCGAGCCGGGTGCCGAACGCGGTCGGCGTGAAGAACGCGCCGATGCCGGCGCCCGCGGCGCGGATGCGCTCGGCGAGCGTGCCTTGGGGCACCAGTTCCAGCTCGATCTTGCCGGCGCGGTAAAGCCTGTCGAAGTGCCATGAATCCGCCTGGCGCGGGAACGAGCACAGGATCTTTCGCACGCGCCCCGAGCCGATCAGCGCGGCAAGACCGGTGTCCGCGTTGCCGGCGTTGTTGTTGACCACCGTGAGGTCCGTCGCGCCTTGTGCGATCAGGCAATCGATCAGCGCCGCCGGCATGCCGGCGTTGCCGAAGCCGCCGATCATCACTGTTGCGCCGTCGGGCACATCGGCCAGCGCGGCTTCGGGCGTGGGGAAGATTTTGTTGATCATGGGCCGCGAATTATCGCTCCAAAGGTTTTTTCGCTTTTTTCTGTAAGTAACCACTGACAACTGAGAAATAACATTCAGTTAATTTTGTATCTATATGATAAATATAGATAATAAAAATACAGAAACAGTCTTCAATAGTTAAGCTAAGTGGTTGTCTCGGCTGAAGAAATTCCATCGCCTGGCTTGACCGACCCCGGTCTTTCGGATTAAAGTGGGAAAACGTAGAAAAAAGTGGCTGAATTGTCCTATAACGATGCCGCATCTAGGGTTTTGATCATTCCGGGTGGAGGAGACGAAAAAAGATGGGGGGTACGTTCCACGGCGCAACTGTCCTCACGCTGGACGCCAAGGGCAGGCTCGCCGTTCCCACGCGGCACCGCGAGGCGCTCGCAGTTGCCGGCGCTCCAGCGAGCCGCACGCTCGTGCTCACGGCGCATCCGGATGGCTGCGCGCTCATCTACCCGGAGTCCGCCTGGGAGCGCGTGCGCTCGCAGGTGGAGAAATTCCCGAGCTTCCACCCGCAAGCGAGCTGGTGGAAACGCCTGCTGCTTGGCTTCGAGGAGCACATCGCGCCCGATGCCTCCGGCCGCATCCTGCTTTCCAGCGGCCTGCGCCTGCATGCCAAGCTCAATCGCGAGGCGATGCTGGTCGGGCAGGGCCACTACTTCGAACTCTGGGATTCGGGCGTCTGGAGCGCGAAGCTCGCCGCCGCGCTGTCCGCGTCCGGCACCCCGCCGCCAGGCATGGAAAATTTCTCGCTGTGACGGCGGGCGCGACCGATGAGCGCACCGAACCTTGCTCATCGCGCAGTCCTTCTCGAGGAGGCCGTTGCCGCCCTCGCAATCCGTGCGAACGGCGTCTATGTGGACGCCACGTTCGGGCGCGGCGGCCACAGCCGCGCGATCCTGGAGCGCCTTGGGCCGGCCGGCCGGCTGATCGCGCTGGACCGCGATCCGCAGGCGATCGAGGCAGCGCGCGCCATCCGCGACTCCCGCTTCACGGCGGTGCACGCCCCGTTCAGCGAGCTTGCGCAGGTGCTCGACCTGCATCTCGCTCGCGCACAGGGCGGTCAGGTGCAGGGCGTGCTCGCCGACCTCGGCGTCTCCTCCCCACAACTAGAAGACCCGGCGCGCGGCTTCTCGTTCCGCGCCGCCGGCCCGCTCGACATGCGCATGGATCCGACCCGCGGCGTTTCGGCCGCGATTTGGCTGGCCACGGCAACAGAACAACAAATCGGGGAGGCAATCAGCGGCTATGGCGAAGAACGGTTTGCTAAACAGGTTGCAAAGGCGATTGTTGCTGCTCGGGCACGCGAGCCGATTCGCCGCACCGAGCAACTTGCCGCTGTCGTGGCTACGGCGGTCCGTACACGGGAAGCCGGCCAGAATCCGGCGACGCGTACCTTTCAGGCTCTACGGATTCTCGTCAATCGGGAGCTTGAGGAAATCTCGATGATGCTGCCGCAGGCACTCGGGCGGCTGGCGCCGGGAGGCCGCCTCGCGGTGATCAGTTTCCATTCGCTGGAGGACCGGCTGGTGAAACGGTTCCTGCGCGCCTGCGCCGTGGACGGCCTGCCCGCGGATTTGCCGATTCGTGCCCGGGATCTGCCACAACCGCCGCTCAGAATCCTGGGCAAGGCGGTGCGCGCCTCGGCGGACGAAGTGCTGGCCAACCCGCGCGCGCGCAGCGCGACGCTGCGCGTTGCCGAGCGAACCGGCGCAGTTTTTGATGAATCAATCTTGAACCGAATCGGGCCCGAGCCGTGGCGAAGCTGAACCTCCTCCTCCTCCTGGTTCTCATCGTCTGCGCGCTCGGGCTCGTCACCTCCCAGCACGAGTCGCGCAAGCTCTTCACCCAGCTCGAACGCGAGCAGGAGCGCGCCCGCGCGCTGGAAGTCGAATTTGGCCAGCTGCAGCTGGAATCCAGCACCTGGGGCCTGCACTCGCGCGTCGAGAAGATCGCCGTGCGCGCGCTCGGCATGCGCGTGCCCGACCCGAGGTGGGTGCGCGTGGTCGAACCCAAGGCCGGAGCGCAGAAGCCTTGATCGCCGCCAGCGTGCCGGTGATGGTCCGCCTGCCCGTCTGGCGCGCGCGCCTGGCAGTTGCGCTGCTCCTCGCCGGGTTCGTCGTGCTCGCAGGGCGGTCGATCTATCTGCAGTCAATGCACACCGTGTTCCTGCAGGGAAAGGGCGAGGCGCGCTATTCGCGTGTGCTGGAAGTGCCGGCCACGCGCGGCCGCATCGTGGACCGCAACGGCGAGGCGCTTGCCATCTCGACGCCGGTGAAATCGGTGTGGGCGATCCCCGACGATGTCAAGGCGACGCCGGCGCAGCTGACGAGCCTCGCGGCTTTGCTGCAGCTCGATGCGAGGGAGCTCTCGCGCAGGCTCTCCGATGCGGACCGCGAGTTCGTGTACCTGAAGCGCCAGATTCCGCCCGAGACCGCCGCGAGCGTGGCCGACCTGGCGATTCCCGGCATCCATCAGCAAAGCGAATACCGCCGCTACTACCCCGGCGGCGAGACCGTGGCGCACGTGGTCGGCTTCACCGGGGTGGACGAGGTCGGCCAGGAAGGCATCGAGCTCGCGCAGCAGGCGGTGCTCGCCGGCGCCGCGGGCAGCCGCCGCGTGATCAAGGACCGTCTCGGGCGCGTCGTCGAAGATGTCGAGTCGATCCGCGCCGCGCAGGACGGGCGGGATCTCACCCTGTCGATCGACAACAAGATCCAGAACCTCGCCTTCGGCGCGCTCAAGGCGGCGGTGGAGGCGCACAAGGCGAAGGCCGGCGCGATCGTGGTGCTCGACGTGCGTACGGGCGAGGTCCTCGCGCTCGCCAACATGCCGACCTACAATCCGAACAACCGCGCCCGGCTGACCGGCGCGCAGCTGCGCAACCGCGTGATGACCGATACCTTCGAGCCGGGCTCGACGCTCAAGCCGTTTACCGTCGGGCTGGCGATCGAAACCGGCAGGATCACACCGCAGACCGTGATCCAGACCTCGCCCGGCGCGCTCACCATCGGCGGCTACACGATCCACGACGCACATGCGGTTGGACCCGGGGGCGGCGCTCTGACCGCGGCGCAGGTGATCCAGAAATCCTCCAATGTCGGCGCGGCGAAGATCGCGTTGTCGATGCCGCGCGCGGAGATGCACGACATGTTCAAGCGCCTCGGCTTCGGAGCCGCGCCGCGGCTGGGATTCCCGGGCGAGGCGACCGGGCGGGTGCGCGAAGCGAAAACCTGGCGTCCGGTGGAGCAGGCAACCATGGCCTACGGCCATGGCATCTCGGTCAGCCTGATCCAGCTCGCGCGCGCCTACACCGTGTTCGCGCGCGACGGCGAACTCGCGCCGCTGTCCCTGCTGAAGACCGGCGCGCCGGCAGACGGCAGGCGCGTGTTCTCGCCGGAGGTCGCGCGAGCCATGCGCGACATGCTCGAGTCGGCCGTGCAACCGGGCGGCACCGCGCCGCGCGCGCGCATCGTCGGCTGGCGCGTGGGCGGCAAGACCGGCACCGCGCACAAGCAGGAAAACGGCGGCTACGCGGCGCACAAGTACGTTTCCTCGTTCGTCGGTTTCGCGCCGGTGTCCGACCCGCGCCTGGTGATCGCCGTGATGCTGGATGAGCCCTCGGCCGGCCAGTACTACGGCGGCCAGGTGGCGGCGCCGGTGTTTGCACAGGTCATGCAGGGCGCGCTGCGCCTGCTCGGGGCGCCTTACGACGCGCCGCTCGCGCCGATCGAGCTGCCGGGCGAGGGCGACGAAGCGAAGGAGAACACGTAATTGAGAATATCTTTGCGCTGCTCGCGCGCCAGGGCGCGGTGATCCGGAGCCTGACCTCCGACAGCCGGCGCGTGACGCCGTCTGCGGCATTCTTCGCCTGGCCGGGAGAGTCCGCCGATGGCCGGCGCTACATCGCGCAGGCGATCGAGCGCGGCTGCGCCGCGGTGCTCTGGGAGCGCGAGGCCTTCGCCTGGCAGGACGGCTGGAGAGCGCCGAATGCCGGCGTGCGGAACCTCAAGGCGCAGGCGGGCCACCTCGCGCACGAATTCCATGGGCGCCCGTCGGAGTCCCTCTGGGTGTGCGGCGTCACCGGCACCAACGGCAAGACCTCGTGCTCGCAGTGGCTCGCTCATGTCTTGTCTTTGAAAGAAATCAAGACAGGCGTAATCGGAACGCTGGGAAGCGGTTTCCCGGGTTCTCTTGCCGAGAATTCGAACACCACGCCCGACGCGCTCGAGCTGCATCGCATGCTTGCGGAATTCAAGTCCGCCGGTGCGAGTGCGGTGGCGCTGGAAGTGTCCTCGCACGGCCTCGACCAGGGGCGCGTGAACGGCGTCGTTTTCGACTGCGCGCTGTTCACCAATCTCACGCACGACCATCTTGACTATCACGGCACGCTGGATGCCTACGCGCAGGCAAAGGCGCGGCTGTTCGACACGCCGGGCCTTGCCGCCGCGGTGCTCAACCTGGATGACCCTTTTGGCGCGCAGCTCGCCACACGCCTCGCGGCGCGCGGCATGAGGACGATTGGCTATTCGCTGTCTGGTGTGCCGGCTTCTGAGTTCATTTCCATTTCAAGCCTTGATGGTCAAAAGGCGCAAATCAAATCAAGCTGGGGAAGCGCGGAAGTGTCGATCCCCTCACTCGGGCACTTCAATGTCGCCAACGCGCTTGGCGTGCTTGGCTGCCTGGTGGCGAAGGGAATCGCATTCGAGGAAGGCGCCAGGCTGCTCGAGGCGCTGCCGCAGGTTCCCGGGCGCATGCAAAAAATCGCAGAACAACCGGGGCGCCCGCTGGTGGTGGTCGATTACGCGCACACCCCCGATGCGCTGGATAAGGTGCTCTCGGCGCTCAAGCCGGTGGCGCAGGCGCGTGGCGGGCGGCTGGTCGTGGTATTCGGCGCCGGCGGCGGGCGCGACAAGGCGAAGCGGCCGGTGATGGGCAGCGTGGCCGCGGCGCGCGCCGACCGGATCGTGCTCACTTCCGACAATCCGCGCGGCGAGGACCCGCAGGCCATCGTCGAAGCGATTCGCGCGGGCATCGGCAACCTCGGCGGAGACTGCGCCATCGAGCTCGACCGCGCCAAAGCCATCGACGCGGCGATCGCCGTGGCGGACTCCGCCGACGTCGTGCTGATCGCCGGCAAGGGCCACGAAGCGTTTCAGGAGATCGCAGGCGCGCGCTTGCCGTTCTCGGATGCGGCCGTCGCCGCTGCGGCGCTTGGCCGCCGGGGGGATCGATGATGAGCCTCGCCGAAGCCGCTGCCGCGACGCAGGGCCGGCTCGTCGGACCTGACGTGCGTTTCTCCGGCGCCTCAACCGATACACGCAGCATCGGCAAGGGCGAGCTCTTCGTCGCCATCCGCGGCGAACGCTTCGACGGGCATGAATTTCTTGGTGCCGCAAAGGAACGCGGCGCCGTTGCCGCCATGGTCGACGAAAAATTCACGACGCAATCGCCGATTCCGGTCATCGCGGTTGATGACACGCGCAAAGGGCTGGGGCGCCTGGGCCGGAACTGGCGCCTGCGTTTCGCGCCCGTGGTGATCGCGATCACCGGATCGAACGGCAAGACCACCACCAGGGAGATGCTCGCATCGATCCTGCGCCGCCACGCCGGCGAGGACGGGGCGCTTGCCACGCGCGGCAACCTGAACACCGATATCGGCGTGCCGATGACGCTGCTCGGCCTGCGCGCCAGCCATCGCTACTGCGTGATCGAGCTGGGCATGAACCATCCGGGCGAAATCGCGCTGCTCGCGCAGATCGCCCGGCCCACCATCGCGCTGGTCAACAATGCGCAGCGCGAGCACCTGGAATTCATGCAATCGATAGAGGCAGTGGCGGCCGAGAACGCGAGCGTGTTCGACGCCTTGCCCGACGATGGCATCGCGGTGCTGAATGCCGAGGACGCGATGGCCGGCGCGTTCAGGCAAAAGGCCGGCGGGCGCCGGCGCATCGAATTCGGCATCGAGGCGGGCGAGGTCACCGGCCGCTATGCGCTCAAGGCGCTGGAAAGCGAAATCGTCCTCAAGACACCCTCGGGCGAGGCGCGGGCGGTGCTCGCGATTCCCGGGCTGCACAACGTGCGCAACGCGCTCGCCGCCGCGGCCTGCGCGCATGCCGCCGGCATTCCGGTTGATGTTATCGGCGGCGGGCTCGCCGCGTTCCGGCCCTACGCCGGCCGGCTGCAGGTCAAGAAGACCGCCGCCGGCGCGACCTTGATCGACGACAGCTACAACGCCAATCCGGATTCGGTGCGCGCCGCGATCGACGTGCTGGCTTGCTGCCCGGGCCCCACCGCGCTGGTGCTGGGCGACATGGGCGAAGTGGGCGAGCAGGGTCCCGAGTTCCACGCCGAAGTGGGCAGGTACGCGAAGGAGAAGGGAATTGATGCTCTTCTGGCGCTTGGAATAGCCACTCCGGATGCGGTGAAGGCATTCGGACGCGGTGCGCGGCATTTCGATCGCATGGAAGATTTGATCGAAAAAATGAAGGACACAAAAACTATTCTGGTCAAAGGTTCCCGTTTCATGAAGATGGAACGCGTCGTCGCGCTGCTGGCAGGCGAGAAAGTGACAGCCCACTGATGCTGCTCGAACTTGCCCAGTGGCTCGCCAAAGACGTGCGCCTGTTCAACGTCTTTAGCTACATCACGCTGCGTGCGGTGCTCGCCTGCCTCACGGCGCTCGCGATTTCGCTGATCCTCGGGCCCTACGTGATCCGCAAGCTCACCGCCTACAAGATCGGCCAGACGGTGCGCGATGACGGCCCCAAGTCGCACCTGACCAAGGCGGGCACGCCCACCATGGGCGGGGCGTTGATCCTGCTCTCCATCGTCATCACCACGCTGCTGTGGGGCGACCTGGGCAACCGTTTCGTCTGGGTGGTGCTGCTGGTGACGCTCGCCTTCGGCACCATCGGCTGGATCGACGACTACCGCAAGGTCGTGCACCGCGATCCGAAGGGGCTTTCGGCGAAGGTGAAGTTCCTCTGGCAGTCGCTGTTCGGCCTGGCCGCGGCCTGCTACCTGGGCTGGCTGGCGCAAAGCACCCCGGCGTTGAATACCCTGATCGTGCCGTTCTTCAAGTTTGTCGCCTATCCGCTGGGTGCGGTTGGATTCGTCGTGCTCACCTATTTCGTCATCGTCGGCACCTCGAACGCGGTGAACCTGACCGATGGGCTGGACGGGCTCGCGATCATGCCCACCGTCATGGTGGGCGGCGCGCTCGGCATCTTCGCCTACGTCGCCGGTCACGCGGTGTTCTCCAAGTACCTCGGCGTGCCCTATGTCGCTGGCGCCGGCGAGCTGGCGGTGTTCTGCGGCGCGCTGGTCGGCGCGGGACTGGGCTTTCTCTGGTTCAACGCCTATCCGGCCGAGGTTTTCATGGGTGACGTCGGCGCGCTGGCGCTGGGCGCCGCGCTGGGCGCCATCGCCGTGATCGTGCGCCAGGAGATCGTGCTCTTCATCATGGGCGGGGTGTTCGTCGCCGAGACGCTGTCGGTGATGATCCAGGTGATCTATTTCAAGGCCACCGGCGGCAAGCGCATTTTCCGCATGGCGCCGCTGCACCATCATTACGAGCTCGAAGGCTGGAAGGAATCCCAGGTGGTGGTGCGCTTCTGGATCATCACCATGATGCTGGTGCTGTTCGGCCTCTCGACGTTGAAGCTGCGGTGACCATGAACATGCGCCAGCCGCCCTTCAGCCTGCTCGCCCGCCCGCAACCGATGGCGCTGGCGGGCAGGCGCGTGCTGGTGCTCGGGCTGGGCGACACGGGATTTTCAGTGGCGAATTGGGTGAAAGGCGAAGGGGCCAGCGTCCGCATCGCTGACACGCGCGCTGCGCCTCCTCGCGCACGAGATCTGCCGGAGGAAGAAATCGTCACCGGAAAATTCAAGACCTCCCTTCTGAGGGGCGTGGACCTGGTATGCATCAGCCCGGGGCTGCCGCTCCAGGAAGAAATCGTTCAAATCGCGATCGCGCAAAACATTCCTGTCGTCGGCGATATCGAATTGTTCGCGTGGCATGTTCGCGCGCGGGCCGGTGATAAAGTTTTGGCGATCACCGGAACCAACGGCAAAAGTACCGTCACCGCCCTCACCGGGCATCTGCTGCGCTCTACTGGAGTGGATTGCGAAGTGGCGGGAAACATCGGCCCGCCCGCGCTGACGGCGCTGAAGAAGCGAGGCAAAAAGCATCCCGCGGTCTGGGTGCTCGAACTCTCCAGCTACCAGCTGGAAACCACCTGGTCGCTAGAGCCTGACGCGGCCACGCTGCTGAACCTGTCCGAGGACCACCTCGACCGCTACACGGGGCTCGCTGAGTATGCCGAAGCCAAGGCCCGCATCTTCATGGGCGGGGGCGCGCAGGTGCTCAACCGCTGCGATTCCGCTTCGATGGCGCTTGCCAGCGGAAGCGAAATGCGCGGCCGCGTCCTGATCACGTTCGGGATGGATGCGCCGGCGATGCCGGAAGACTTCGGCATCGCGCGGTTCGAAGCGCGCGACTGGCTGGTGCACGGTGCCGAACGCTTCCTCGCGCTCGATGAGTTGCCGCTTGCAGGCGCGCACAACGCTTCCAACGCGCTCGCCGCCTGCGCACTCGCGCATCACGCCGGCGTGCCGCTTGCCGCGCTGGCGCCCGGCCTGCGCAGCTTTCGCGGCCTGCCGCACCGCATGCAGCGCGTTGCGCTGCGCGGCGGGGTCGAGTGGCTGGACGATTCCAAGGGCACCAACGTCGGCGCTACGGTGGCGGCGCTCAAGGGACTTTCAAAGAAGGTGGTTCTGATCCTGGGAGGCGAGGGCAAAGGACAGAACTTCGCCCCGCTCGTGCCGGCCGTTCGTGAGCGCGCAGTGCATGTGCTGCTCCTCGGTCGGGATGCCGCGTTGATCGAGAAAGCGATCGCCGCCAGCGGCGTGACCGTGGAACGGATTTCATCGATGAAGAACGCAGTGGTGCGTGCGGCGCAAGTCGCGGCGCCGGGTGATGCCGTGCTGCTCTCGCCGGCCTGTGCGAGCTTCGACATGTTCCGCGACTACAAGCATCGCGGGGAAGCGTTTGCTGCCGCGGTCAAGGGTTTGAAGATCTGATGGCAAGCCTAATCTTTGGACAGAGCAACGCGCGCACCGCCGGTTCGCCGGCGCCCGAATACGACCGCTCGCTCGCCTGGGCCGCGCTGCTGCTGGTCTCGCTCGGCCTGGTGATGGTGTATTCGTCGTCGATCGCCACCGCGGAAGCGGGCCGCTACTCGGGGAACAATTCCGCGTACTACCTCATGCGCCACAGCATGTTCCTCATGCTTGCGCTTGGCGCCGCGACCACGGTGTTCTTCGTGCCGGTGCGCCTCTGGCAGAAGGCGGCGCCGTGGTTCTTCGCCGTCTGCATCGTGCTGCTGGTGCTGGTGCTGATTCCCGGCATCGGGCGCGAGGTGAATGGCGCGAGGCGCTGGCTCAACCTGGCGGGGGTGGCCAGCGTGCAGCCCTCGGAGCTGATGAAGCTCGCGGTGGTGCTCTACGCGGCCGACTACACCGTGCGCAAGCACGCGGTGCTGAAGAATTTCCGCAGGGGACTGCTGCCGATGCTGGCGGTGATGCTGGTGGTGGCGTGGCTGCTGTTGCGCGAGCCCGATTTCGGCGCCCTCGTGGTGGTCACGGTTAGCGCGTTCGGCGTGCTGTTCCTCGGCGGCATGAGCGCCCGGCACTTCGGCGCGCTGCTGGCGATGCTGGGTGCCGGCTTCGTGCTGCTGGTGCTGTCCTCGCCCTACCGCATGCAGCGCATCCTCGGCTTCATGGATCCCTGGTCGGATGCGTACGGCAAGGGCTACCAGCTGTCGCACGCGCTGATCGCTTTCGGCCGCGGCGAATGGCTGGGCGTCGGCCTGGGCGCGAGCATCGAGAAGCTGCATTACCTGCCCGAAGCGCATACCGACTTCCTGCTCGCGGTGATCGCCGAGGAGTTGGGGTTGCTGGGCGTGGTGGCGGTGATCGCGCTGTTCGTCTGGGTTGTGCTGCGGGCGTTCTTCATCGGCCGCCAGGCGGCGCTGCGCGAGCGCCACTTCCCCGCGCTCGTGGCGCAGGGCATCGGCATCTGGATCGGCTTTCAGGCGCTCATCAACATGGGCGTCAACATGGGCCTGCTGCCAACCAAGGGCTTGACGCTGCCGCTGATGAGCTTCGGCGGCTCGGGCCTGGTCGTGAACTGCGTGGCGCTCGCGATCCTGATCCGGATCGATTGGGAGAACCGCCAGCTGGCCCGGGGACTCAACGCATGAATG